>NZ_OY764015.1:0-300000 GCF_963667775.1 uncultured Trichococcus sp.
AAAGATGGCGCTTTGATCCTGTCAAGTCTCTGATGGACTGGGCCTCCTGCACATATTCCAGGACACCAAGATAGGTGCCGGCTTCATCCCGGAGAGCACAATAATTCACGACGATGAACTTTCCGGATTCTTCATACCACATGGTTTCCTGGTCTTTCTTTCCCGATTTCAAGTCAGAAACCAACTGTCGCATAAGCGTGACGCTTTTTGGCGGATGGCAGTTTTCGGCTTGCCTTCCCAATGCGGATTTCGTGCGCATAAAAAGCTTCTCATCCGGTCCGTCATTGTAATATTTCACGATCCCATCCGCATCGATGAAGGTGAGCTCCAACGGCAATCGGTTCAACATAGTCTCCAGTTCCTTCACCGTGAGGTAGCCGGTTCTGAAGGCGATGTTGCCTTCCGGAATGGAACCCATCGCTTCTCCTGTTTCAAAAGCGGCGCGATCAGGTTTCCATAGTGATTCAGGGTGAACGATGCAATAGCCGATTTCGTCCGATTCAGCCGCAATCTTCAGCCAGTCGTCTTCAGTGAACGAATCGGACACCATCGGCAAGAGGATGTCTTCCTCTTTAATGAACATTTCTTTCATTTCCTGCTGCAGCGTTTCGAAAGCCACCCTGAGGTTGTCGAGCTGCCCGACTTCCAACATCCGCCTGAATTTCTTGTACAGTCCCCGGATTTCATCGTCCACGCCCCACATCACTTTCGGCGGGGCAGTCATGCCATAGCGCTCCATAATCGGGAAAATGGCGTATTCTTTGCGCGCGTAATGTTTTTCGAAACCCCAGAGGATTTCCAATTGCTTCAGCAATCCGGTTTTCAGATCTGGATCCGGATCTGCCAGATAGCTTGCCAAAAGGCGCGCAATCCGGTCCAGCGTCGCTTCGATGGCTACGTTTTCTTCTTTAAGCACCCGGATCGGATGGCCTGGTTTCTCGCTCTCCGGAGTGGGCGGCTGTCCGTAGGTCACTGCATCGGCAAATAAAGCGGCATGGATCGAGCAAAGGCGCTGGATTTCTTCGACTGCGATGCCTTGTTCGATCAATCTCCGTTCCATCATCGAAATCTCGAGAGCGCTGACCGTCGCAAAATGTTCCTTGAATTCCTTCTTGATCTGTTCGTAGTCATCACCTGCATGAAGGCGAAGAATCAGATCCTTCAAAATCGCTTGGCGTTGCTCCAATATTTCTTCGCGGGTACTTTTTTTGACGTCTTCTTCCATTGTGATCCCCTCGCTTGATTTCACTCATCCCGAAGCAGAAGGCATTTGAACTGGGCGGCAAAAAACAGTGTGAATATGTACAAGGACTTCTTCCACTTGATAACCCTATTTTAGTGCGATAACGGACAGAGGACAACTGATACGATTACTCAGCTGAAAATATTCGCGTAAATATTATCAAATAAAGTCGGCATTACTTTTTTGATAATGGCGTACACAGGCGTATAATGAAGGCGAACAGGCAAACTGTCCAAATTTCCCTAGTTGATAATGCAATCGCAAAGTTTCTTTTTGTCCTTCCGGCCATCCCTATCGTCAGCGAATCAATAGGCACTGCTTGGATTTTGAAAGGAGATAATCAACAATGGCTACCTTTGAAAAAACGATTTTCATCAATGCACCAGTCCAAAAAGTCTATGAGTACACAATCAACCCCGAAAATTGGTCACACTTCTACAACGGCCTTGCCGAACCGGAAAGCATCAGCGGAAAAGGCGAAGTAGGTACCATCGTCAAATCGGGCTATTCCTTGATGGGGATCCATTTCCCGATCACCATCGAAGTGACGGAATGCCAGCTTACTGACGATGGCGCAATCTGGAGCGGGAACATCACCGGGAGTTTTCCGACCAAGCAAACCAGCCGCTATGTCGCAAAAGATGGAGGAACGGAACTAACATTCGATATCGACAGTGTGCCGCCTGAAACGTTGTTCACGAAAATTCTGGATAAACTGGTAACGGACAAAATGGAAGAAAACTCTGCCCAACACACACTTGAAAACATAAAAGCTATCTGTGAATCCGCACAATAAGAGGAAACTAGGCTGTCATCCATAATTCAAGCCCGAAGAGTGAGCGTTCGTTTTTTTGAATGTTCACTCTTCGGGTTATTTTTGCATCGTCGCGAGCGAGTACCTTGATGGCAAGACGGATGAAGTAGATCAGGCTTTAATTTGATACAGACAAAAAAGTTTCGGTTTTGATGTTCAAAACCGAAAATTTTTTGTTGTGCAGATGAATTTGGTGAAGCTCAGAAGTGTATCAACAAAACCGTTACATTTTTCTAAGTTGATGATTATTCAGCTGCTTCTGCTTCAGTTGAAGCTTCTTCTTCGTCTGCTGTTTCTGTAGCAGGAGCTGCTAAGATGACAACAGCGGCTTCCGCGTCCGCAAGGACCGTAATGCCGGCATCAACTTTGATATCGGCAACCGTCAGGGTATCACCGATATTCATTTCATTTACGGCGATTTGGAATTCGGCAGGGACATGGGCAGCGTCCGTTTCAATCTCCAACTCATTCAATGTTTGGGTCAGGACACCTTCTTTGACTTCTTCGCTGCCGACTAAGTGAATCGCAACAGTCATCGTCAATTTTTGGCCTTTTGTGAGAGCTTGTAATTCTACGTTTTGGATTTGGTTCTTCAAGGCAGCTTGTTGGATATCCTTAACGATGACTTGCATCGTTTTTCCATCGGATATGCTGACTTCAAAGATTGCATTTTTACCTAATTGCTTGAGTACCTCGTCAAAATCTTTTGCGTCAAGTAATACGGGAGTGGCTTCAACATCTTTACCATAGATGATTGCAGTGAGTTTCTTGTCCGATCGTGCACGTTTTGCTGCAGATGAGCCAACCTTGTCGCGTTTCTCTACTTGTAATTTCATATGTTTTCCTCCTGGAAGTATACCTGTACTGGCTTGAATTTGAGCTGGCTATAAAAAATATAACGTCAGCAAATAGATAGTACCTTTATACCTTACCGCACCCCAGAAGAAATAGCCAACGATAAGCCCTGTGATGTTTTTGATCCGACATTTGTGACGCACGGGTTAGCCCCTCGAAATCGGTGCTGTATAGCGAAATCTTGGGGGTCCGGAAAAAGTATCGTTACCTCCAAGATTTCGGCATATTTTTTGATCATTGCGCATACAAGTAGGTCATTACAGCCGATCCGATTCCCTCGAATACTGGGGTGGCGTCATCGGTCGCGTTTTGCCAACCATTCGTCAGAACGGCTACGATATAATTCTGGCCGTCCATCGTCAGCACGCCGGCATCATGGGAGACATCATCCAACAAGCCGGTTTTATGGGCAAAGGTTACTTCATCGGTAAGGCCCGTGTTCAGTGCATAGACGAGCTGCTGATCACCCAAGAGTCCCAGAAAGTACGCTGTGCTTGATTCTGAAAGCAACTCACCCGCCAACAGGCGCTCCAACAAGAATGCCACTTCGGCTGGGGTTGTTTCCAAGTCGCCGTTGTAATAGACGCCGTCGTACTCCAGGTAGGGGTTAAAACTCGTGGAAACGAATCCCTGCTCATGGATGAAGGTTTCGATGTTCTCCCATCCGATCAGGTATGCGAGTTCCTTTGCGGGTTCATTTGCCGAAACAGTGATGGTGCTGGTCAGGTAATCATCGATCGTTGCCCCGTCCGCCATCTGATCCTGCAAGGAGAGTATACCAGCATCGACCTTTACAAGGATGGCATACGCCAGAAACAATTTGTACAGGCTCGCGCTGGTGAAAACGCGGGATTCATTAGTCGTGACAGCTTCTCCGGTCTGCTCGTTGATGAGGACAAAACCAAGCTGATCAGGATAGGCAGCATTCAGTTCATCCAAATCCGCCGCCAAATTTTCTCCGGCTGTCGTCATGATCGCGCTACTCTGGAGAATCGCATTCGCTTCCGCTATGCTGGTCTCATCAGCTTCAAGTACTTCATCCGCCCCTTCATCAACCGCGTAAGCGAGATCCGTCGTCAGTGTCTGGGCTGATGAGGAGCTTTCTCCTTCATGGGATTTTGCCAGATTCCACAGCAGGAACGTGACGCAGCCCGCAAGGAAGAGGCTAGTAAAGAGAAACGAATATTTCTTTTTTAATCTTTTTCTTTTTTTCATATCAAGTACACCTGCTCCGGATAATCATTTTATTATTTAGCGAAGCCGCCAGAAGGCATGCCGCCCATTTGTCCGCCGCTTGCTTCGGTTGTGGCGCTGACCTCAACGGTGGATGAACCGCCGCTGAAGGACGTATCTTCGTAGATGCCGGTAGTGGAGTCACCGGATACTGTTCCGCCGGTTGTGACTGTGTACGCAGAGCCGTTGACCAGGTCAGGACTGGAGAATACAAGCGACTGTGCCGTTTTAGAAGCCTCAAAGGTCATGATCACTTCTCCGTCCGGACCGGTGATCTGGATGGCTTCATCTGCAGCCAATGGGATAGAAGATGTGAACAGGAAGCTTTGAGCGGAGGTCGAAGAAGGGCTCAGCGCCATTCCGGAACTGCCAACCCCGATCAGGGTGCCGCCATTTATGTTGAACGAGCTGTCGTAATCCAATGTACCGTTCATGTTGTCGGTCGGACCGTTGACGATCACTGTACCATCGTTCATTTCAATGCTGCCGTTGCTGTCGAGACCGTCACCGCTCGCGTTTACCACTAGTGTTCCGCCGTTGATGGTCAAGAGTCCGGCTCCTTCTGCAGTCGAGGTGAACGTGTTTTCGCCAGGGCGTCCGCTGACGGCTGACGCATCGTTTCCGCCTGCGGCATTGATGCCATCATCTGAGGTAGTCAAAGTGATGTCTCCGCCATTAATCGTGATTTCGGTAGCCTCGATGCCTTCATAACTTTGAGTGATATCTATGGTTCCGTCATCGATTGTCAAGGCGCTGTCGGCATGGATCCCATCATCCCCAGAAGCAATCGTGAAGTCTCCACCTGTGATTTGGATCTTGTCATTGGTATGGATGGCGTCATCGGAGGTATCCAAGACGAAGGTGCCGCCGGAGATCGCTAATGAACCTGCCGCTTTCAAACCTTTGGCGCTGGTTGTTTCCTCGGTGGTAGTGGTGGTTGCTTCTGCAGCAGGTGCTCCCCATATTCCCCATGCTTCGCTTGTTGTGCTGCTGTTCGCGCTGCCGCCTCCGGTTGTGATCGTAAAGTCGCCACCAAGTATCTGCAGAGTGGTTGCGGCTTGGATGCCGTCCGCGGCTGCCGTGATCGTAAAGGTGCCTGATTCGATCGTCAAAGTTCCTTTGCCTTCTTCTTCCTCGTTAGTCGACTGCAGTCCGTCGCCGCCAGCATCGATCGTGAAGGTACCGGAGCTGATGAAGAGCGAATCGCGTCCTTTGATGGCGTCGCCGACAGAAGTGATGTCGTAGGTTCCTTCTGCGATGGTCACATCATCCTTACCTTTTATGGCATGGGCATAGTTTGCCTCGATGGCCAACGTTCCCGTTCCGTTCAGGATAAGGTCGGATTTGCTGAACAGGGTGGCATCCGGCTCGTCTTCACTGTCTTCAAAGGTATAGGTTTCACCGTCGCTTAATGTATTGGTCGTTCCTTCAGCCAAAGTGATGGTCGCGGAGTTGGCGCTTTTCACATAGATGGCAGCTCCTGTGGAATTCGTGATGGTAGCCCCGTCAAGGACGATCTGGACATCGGCCTCATCGACTGTTTCGACACGGACCTGGCCTTCGCTCAGGGTTCCGCTGAGGATATACGTGCCTGGTTGCGTGATGGTCAGGATCGAACCGTCAGCAGCGGCTCCGGATCCGTCGACTGTGATCGTCTGGTCGGAAAAACGGATGGCTGTGCTGTTGCTTTCTGAATAACTGGAGTCTGATGCAAGGGTGGATGCAACGGTCGCCTCAGTGCTCGAGCCGTCGCTGGATGCTGTTGTGGTGCTCGCTTCTGTGGAGCAAGCGGTCAATAAGGCAAGAGTGCCTGTCAGTGCGAGCATTTGAGTAAGCGGCCTGTTCTTTAAGTTCATTATAGTATTTTTCATGGGTTAAATCTCCTATTCTGGTTTGTTTTTTTAGTTGATTAAGGTTGCATTTCTATGTCTGGCTTCACGGATTAGCTTATCTCATCCGGCTTGGTTGCCGTTGTAGCTGACCAAAGTGGCGTTCTGGACGCCTTCGATGGCGCTCAATTCATTCATGAAGCTCGTTTCGTTGTTTTTGACTTTTACTTCATAGATCAATTCCGGTTGACCGTCCGTGATGCTCTTGGATTTTACGATGACTTTGCCGAAACGGTTTTTGATAATTTCTGTCGCCTGCAATTCGGCATTCTCATTATCCAGTTGCAGCATCAAAATGTAAGGGGCCGAGGAATCGACTTTCCCTGTCAGAACAAGCAGAATGACAGTGATGAATGCGGATCCCAGGAAGGCTAAGGAATACAGGCCAGCGCCCAGGATGATGCCGACGCTGATCGACCAGAAGAGGAAGACCAAGTCAAGCGGCTCCTTGATGGCGGTGCGGAAGCGGACGATGGAAAGGGCACCGACCATCCCCAAGGAAAGAACAACGTTGGATGTCACGGCCAGGATGACGAAAGTCGTCAGGACCGATAGCAGGACCAACGACGTGTTGAAGGGTTTCGAATACATGACGCCGGCATAGGTCTTTTTATAGATGAAGAAGATGAACAGGCCGATGAAGAGCGCCGATAGCAGGGAAACTGAAGCCGCCGCGATTGAAAAATCGGATGTTGCCTCCAAAAAACTGTTCTTTAAGATGTCTGTAAATGTTGTCATTTCAATATTCCTCCTGGGTATGTTTTTATATTTGATTCAAATGTCTTCCGATGACGTATTTTGAATGGGAGGTGCTGGTTGTTTCTTCTGTCTGCACCAGATTTTGGATCCATTCCGGCAGATAGTTGTCGAATTTGACTTCCAGTACGCAGTCGATCCCGGGTTCCCGTATTCCGATCCGGCCATCATGGAAGAAAGAGGCTACTTGTGTGCTGGCATGCATATCAAAATCCAGGGTGATGCGCGTGTTCCCAGGAGCATAGGCGAAGGCTTCCCGTTCGTAGGTGATGATCACTTTTGGTTCCATGCATTGGCTTTTGCACTTCGCATAAAACTCCTGGAGCAACGGATGCTTGGCCTCCGCAAGGCAGTCATATTTTTTTTGGATGAGCTGGTCGGTCATTTCTTTCGTGATGCAGGCGCTCCGTTTGTAACCGACTGCGCCGTCCTTGACTTTCTTCTCCAGACGGATAAAGGAAGTGTCATTGTTGTAATAACGGATCCGGAATTTTTCGCGGTAGCTCCGGCCATCCTCTTTATCCCAATAAGCATCATCATAAATCGTGTCAAAATAGAGACTTCGGATGCTGTAACTGTTGCCTACTGAATTCTCGTCGTGCTTCAGGAATTTCCTCAGACGACTTGTCAGGATGACTTTGTTCTTTTGGGAAATCTCGTGTTTGAATTCGTTTCGGTAGCATATTTCGCTCATAACGCTCGACCTCGTTTCTTTGTTTCTCTTGATGTCCTTATTTTATGCCGATTCGGGAAACAATTCTCCGTAAACAGGGTATAGATTTGTTGCAAAAATGGAGCAAAATGAGCGGAAAGATGCGTAAATTCGAAAGAGCGAAAAAAAACAAAAAAAGAAGACCGAAATGCTGGCCAATGGGGGGGGCAGCGTTTCGGTCCTTGTTCTAAAACTGTAGTAATTAATTGGGTTTTTCATTAATAAGCGTATCACTATGTGTGTTTCACAAATTTGCACAAGGTCTTATGCAATTAAAATAGTTGGCTAGTGTAGTGTAGCGTTGATATTTAGAGAAAAGATCGACAAACTCAAATAGTATCAAATATTTGATTTTTCAATTTTCGGATACAACGAAGCCATCTTTTCTCGCGCTTGATTATTTGTAAAATGCCAACGGATTTTTGATGATCGGGTATTCCGTTCCCGCTCCCATGCAGCCAACTCCGAACGGAGTTTTTCAAAATCATCAATTCTGCGATGTAAACATTGCCTGGTCATAACATTTAATTCTATTTCGGCAATATTCAACCAACTACCATGTAATGGCGTGAAATGAATCTCTAAGCGGCGGGCTATCCTTCGTGCCTCTTCAGGCGGGAATGCTCTGTAGAGTGAAGCGAGTGTATGTGTATTGAGATTATCCAGAATTAAAGTGATTTTTTCAACATTGGGATAACCAATATCTACAAGGTATTGAATCTCCTCGGCCCAATCTACTGACGTTCGTTGCTTACGTACGTTCACGTGTCGGACTCCACCCAGTGGTTCAGTGAAGATAAAAATGCTACAAGTGCCTTCTCGCACATATTCAGAATCAATTTTTTGGTCACTGCCTTTTCGCATAGGAAGAGGTTCCCTTGATTCACCCAAAAGTTGATAGGGTTTTTCGTCCATACAAACGACTGGGTGTTGAGGATCGTAAGGTAACTCATACACGTCGAGGACATCTTCCATGCACGCTACGAATGCTGCGTTTTCTTTTGACGGGATGCACCAATATTGTTTCTTGTGAGGTCGTAATTCGTTTTTTTTAAGGTTCTTCCGATGGCATCTTTGCCAACGGGAATTTCAAGTTCAACTTTTGCTTTCTCTTCCAGAAGGCGAAGGGTCCATCTGGAACGACCTTCTGGGGCTGGGCCGCAGGCCATTTCAATGAGTTTTGCTTCCGCGCGTCCATCGATTTTCCTACGGGCATTATCAGAATTGACACTTCTACCGACTGTTAGAACATTTTCAACACCGCCGTCAATATAGTACTTGATTACATTGTGCACAGTCGCGATACAAACACCGATAGATTTGGCACATTGTTAATGGGTAAGTGTTTTCCCATGTGCTTCATCGAGGTCTAATAAAATTTGGCATCTGCATTTTAGGGTTCGAGTAGTCGTTTTCTTACGCAAAACACTTTTTAATCTGCGTACTTCATCATCTGTCAATGAGATAACGTACTTCTTGTTTCTGCCCATTTTAAGCCACCGCCGTTTATTTTTATTATACTCCACAACGATGGCGACTCTAACAGATTCAAACTCAACATCTTACATATTTATCAACGCTACACTACACTAGCTTCACGGGTTAGCCCTTCGGAAATTAGACAAATCTGACCCATTGCGCTCTACGATGCTCATTCAGGGCCAGATTTCCTAAATTTCTTTCAGGGCTGAACGAACCCGTTCCGCTTTTCTGCTTATTTGTTTTGTTGTGGCAGGATGATTGTGAAAGTTGTTCCTTTTGCGGAGGACATGACTTCGATGCGTCCGCCGTAAGTCTGCACGATCGATTGGACGATGGAGAGCCCGATGCCGTGCACGCCTTTGTTACCTTTGTAGAAGCGGTCGAAAATATGCGGCAGGTCTGCCTTGGAAATCGGTTCGCCATCATTGTGGATGGTGATCATGATCCGGTTGTCTATCTCCTTGCAGCCCAAACGGATGATGCCTTTTGCGTAACGCAGGGCGTTGGAGATGAGATTCTGGAAGGCCCGTTCGAAATCCCGTTCATCATAATGGAACAGGACAGGATCCTTCTGGAAGTCGAACAGCACTTGCAGATTTTTTTGATTGCTGACGCTGGCGTAGCGTTCGGCGGTATAGGCCAATGTCTCGCGGAGGTCATTTGTACTGGTCAACCGGTCCGATGAACGGGTCTCCAGACGCGACAGATAGAGGATATCCTCCACGAGCATCCCCAGTTTGTCGGTCTCATTTTTTATCGCGATGGCGCCTTTTTTGTCATCGATGATGCCGATTTCGATGCCTTCCGCGTTTGTCTTGATGATCTGCAACGGTGTCCGCAATTCATGGGAAGCGTTCTGGAAGAATGTGCGCTGATCGGCGTCGTACAGCTTGAGTTTTTTGGTGGTCTCGTTCATGGTCGTCTTCAGTTCATGTAGTTCCAGGTCGACGAATTCCTCGTCGATCGTCTGATAGTTCCCTTCACCGATCTCTTTCGCGAACAAAGCCAGCGTCTGCAAAGGTTTCGTGATTCTTGAAACGAGCAGGTAGGTGATGGTGGCGATGGTCACCAGCCCAATCAGCATGATGATCAAAAGGATCTGATTCAGATTCTGCTCGAAAACGAACAGATCAGACATGTTCAGGAAGAATACCGCATAGGTCCCGTCCTCCTCGGCGTTGGGAGCGATGGAATAGTAGTAGAGATTATCCTCCAATTCCAAATTCCCATCGGCTGTCAATGCCAGCGCGATGTCGGAACTTTCCAATCCGGAAACGAAATTCGTCAAGGAATCATCCTCACTGAATCCGGTGTCCTGGATCTGCGGGAACAGGATTTCGAAATCTTCGGAAATGATCGTCTTTTGGACGCTGGACGAGAAGGCCGTATGCGGTTCAGGATTTTTTTCCCGGGGTTCATCCACAAAAGCGGCATCCGATGAGGCGGGTTCCGGTTCCAATTTTTTGTCCTCATCGAAGGGACGCTCGATGTAATTTTGTCTCGCTTCGGCAAGCAATGAGGCCGCTGTCGTTTCGATGTACTGGGTAAAGAAAAAATTGAACACCAGATAAATGAAGGCAAAGACGGCCGCCAACAACAAGGTGACGGTCGTCAGAAGCCGGATCTTCAAACTTTTTTTCGATGTCTTCATTTTCATCCCGCAGACGACTCCTTCACGGTGAAGCCGAATCCCCAAACGGTCTCGATCTCGACTGTGGAACCGGCCAGTTTTTTGCGCAAGCGCCTGACAGTATCATCGCAGGCGCGCGTCTCGATGTCCTTGCCGTAGCCCCAGATCGAGTCCAAAAGCTCGTCCCTGGAAACGGCACGGTTTTTGTTTTCGATTAGATAAACGAATACATTGTACTCATTTGGTGTCAGGTTGAGGGAAGTACCATTCTGTTTGACGGACATGGCGGCCAGATCGATTTCGATATCGCCGATCCGCAGCGTAGTGTCTTCCTGATGGACCGGCAGGCGTTCCTGATCCATCTTGATGCGGCGCAGCATCGCTTTCACGCGCATATTCAGGGCGATGGCACTGAATGGCTTTGTGAAATAATCATCACTGCCCAAGTTGATGCCTGTCGCGTAATCCATGTCGCTGTCTTTTGCGGTCAGGATGATGATCGGAACCGAACTGATGTCGCGTATTTTTTTGGTGATCTCGAAGCCGCTCGATCCGGGCATCATCACATCGAGGATGACCAAGTCCGGCTGTTTATTCAGGAAAGCATCGTAGAGCAGATCGCCGTTCGGAAAGTCGGAGACCACATAGCCCTCGCTCTCCAGAAAGGTCTTCACCGTCAAACGGATGCCCTCTTCATCTTCTGCGATATATATTTGTTCATTCATAATTTGTTCCACCCCATTCTTATATCCAGTATAACCGATTTTCATTGCGAAGATTACGAAAAACTACGGTAATTCTGCAGCAATTGGGTCTGGCAAACACTAATTTTTCTCTCCGCTTAAAATAGATGGCACATCGCTGCGACAAACTGGTAAAATAGCGTATAGTCCTTCGAGAAGTCGGGCTGTGAATTTTTGATTTTTGGAGGAATAAACAAATGACCCTTACACATAGAAACGCAACTTTAGACGATGTGGAAGATATCGTCGCCATCTACAACCAGACGATCTCCAGCCGGATGGTGACGGCTGACCTTGAACCGGTGACCGTCAAACAAAAAATGGGCTGGTTCCTGGACCATTCGCCCAGCTACAGACCAATCTGGGTTTTTGAAGAGGATGGAAAAATCTGTGCTTGGGTGAGCTTTCAGCCTTTCCATGAGCGCGCCGCCTACGATAAGACGGCAGAATTGAGTATCTATATCCATGAAGACTACCGCGGCAAAAAAATGGGTACGCAGATCATGGAAGCAGTATTGGCTGCCTGCGACGAACTGGATATCACGAATCTGGTCTGCCTCATCTTCGGACACAATGCACCAAGCATCGGGCTGATGAAAAAATTCGGTTTCGAACAATGGGGATATTTACCGAGGGTAGCCGAGCTCGACGGCATCGAGCGCGATCTCGTCTACATGGGCAAAAGAGTGCGCGACTGACTCTCGAAACGGCAGCATAGGGATTGAAGTACTTTTGCTGTTTCCGTTTTACAGGTGCAGAAACAGGCTTCAGTTATCTAGCGTAAGCGACTATATTGAGAGGTGCTTATGATAAGCCTGTTGATATATTGTTAACATTGCGTTATTTTTATTGTAATCTCCATCCTTTTAGTATAATTAGTAAGTTAGTTTTTGAAATTATTTTATAAAGGATGGATGGAGCATGTGGTTTTTGTTTGCGATAGTTTCCGTTTTGGCCTGGGGCACAGCGGATTTGTTTTATAAAAAAGGGAGCGATCCGAAGGACAAATACAGTTATCTGAAGATCGTCATCATGGTCGGTGCGGTCATGGGGATCCATGCGGTCTACGTCATGCTGACTTCGGGAGTGGTCTATGATCCGAGTAACATGATCACCTATCTGCCGGTATCGGCGCTGTACATTTTATCGATGGCGGTCGGCTACGCCGGTCTGCGGTTTCTGGAACTGTCGATCTCTTCACCTGTACAGAACTCGTCCGGGGCGATATCCGGTTTGTTGACTTTTATTTTCCTGGGGCAATCCATGACGGGGATCCAGTTTTTTGCGGTAGGACTGATCACGGTCGGCGTCATCCTGCTGTCGGTTTTTGAGCAACGATTTGCCGAGGCGGAACGGAAAGAGAATAAAGAAATGGTGGACCGCAAATATAAATACGGTGCGATCGCTTTACTGTTTCCATTGGGATATGCATTGATCGATTCACTTGGGACGTTCGCGGATGCTTGGGTATTCGACAGAGGGATGGATGAAATGCAAGCGAACATCTCCTATGAATTGACCTGGCTGATCGTTGCCGTTCTGGCCTGGGTTTACCTTGTCTGGATCAAGAAGGAGACGTTCGCCCTGCGCGATCAGAAAGACCGCGGTTTGGCAGCCATCTTTGAAACGTTGGGGCAGTTTTTCTATGTGTTTGCGATCAGCGCGAACGCAGTCATCGTTGCGCCGCTGATTTCTTCCTATAGTATGGTATCCGTCATCCTTTCGCGCATCTTCCTGAAGGAAAAGCTGACCGCAAAACAATACGCGGTCATCGCGATGATCATGGTAGGGATCTTTATCTTGGGATTTGAATAAGGTTTATGCAAAAAAGCGGCCGGTTGGTCGCTTTTTTGCGTGGTGGCGGGATGTCTTAGGACGCGCGGGGAACCAAGGGGGCGCTCAAAACATTCTTTCTTTTTGTGGATTCTGCCGAAATAAGCGATAATAACAGTGAAGGAAAGAACGCGAAGGAAGGGAACGCATATGGAATCGCCGCAACAATCAGAAAAAGGGAAGGAACTGTTCGGGCTCAGTCTGGCTGGAGGCGGTCTGAAGTCCTTTGCGCAGCTTGCCGTCCTTCATGATCTGGAGAAGCATCATGTAAAAATCGATGCCGTAGCCGGCACTTCGATGGGCGCGGTCATAGCGGCTTTGGTCGCCTGCGGATTGACTGCATCCGAAATCGAGGAAACATTGCTGGATGCGGAAAGAGAATTTGCCGATCGTGGTGTCTTCAGCAGGCCCGCCTATCTGCTCTTTCAGCATGTTCGCGAACACAATAACGGTTTTGTTGAATTGCAGAATCTCCAGCAGATGGCCTGTCAATTATTCGAAAAAATAGGCTGTCGGATGCTCTCCGATTGCCGTTTGCCTGTCGCGATCACGACTGTCGATATCCATAAAAGTGAATTGATTGTTTTCACCAATGAACCCGATTTTTTCACAAGTCCGACGGGAGATTGGCTCATCTATCCACATGATATCGAATTGGGCATTGCCGTGGCGGCGTCCTGCGCGTTCCCGATGATTTTCTCCACTGCAACCTTAGACGGTAGACAGTTAGTCGATGGTGGAGTGATGATGAATTTGCCTATCCCTCTTTTTGATCGTTCACGTTTCAGTGTGCTCATGTCTGTGTCGATGATTTATGATGCGGTTGACCGTCAATTGGGGTCACCTTTTAATGTTGCGATCCAAAGTTTGGATATCCTGATCCGGCAGATGGATCGTCAATTGACGAAACAGGCGGATATCCAAGTCAACTTCCCGATTGAACCACAGCTTGTCTTCAAAGTGGGTGCCGGTCAGGAAGTCATTGCAATCGCCAAAGAGATGCTTCAGAATAATCCAATCGACTACGCTCTGCTGGAAAAGCGTCGACAACAGAGGTGAAGTCGAATGCAGATGTGAGGCGCAGCCAGCCGGGAGGAAGAGGAGAACCGCAACTCCGTCGGGATAGCTCTTACAGGAGTTCAGGATAGTGAGAACTCCTGAACTCCGGTGAACAACGTCTCATCGGAGAACACGGATGAAAAACCAGCCTGACCTCCGGCGAACAGCGTCTCACCGGAGGTCAGCCTTGCAGCTGACGCTGCAATAAAAAAACCGCACAATCATCAGCTGATTGTGCGGTTTTGCATATAATGCTTAGTCTTCCGGCCAAACTTCTTTGGTGATTTCCACAACGTGGCGCACTTTAGCCCATTGTTCTTCTTCCGACAGCAAGTTGCCTTCTTCAGTGGAGGCGAATCCGCATTGCGTGCTCAATGCCAATTGATCCAAAGGCACATATTTGCTTGCTTCCTTGATGCGGGCTTTGATTTCTTCTTTGTCCTCGAGCTCCGCTGTTTTTGAAGTAACCAGGCCCAATACGATGCGGCCTTTGCCTTTGAAGTAGGCAAGTGGCTCAAAACCGCCGGAACGATCGGTATCATACTCCAGGAAGTAACCGTCAAAACTTGTTTGTCCGAACAGTTCTTCCGCGATCGGATCATAAGCACCTTCCAATGAGTGGTGGGATTTGTAGTTACCGCGGCAGACATGCGTCGTCAAAACAAGGTCGGCCGGTTTCGCTTCGATGATGGCTTGAACGTTCTCAGCGGCAACGCGTTTGGAAGCTTTGTATTCTTCCGTATCATCCGCGAAGTTGCAAAGGAAGCCCCAGTGCACATCGTCCAATTGCAGGTAACGGCAGCCCAGATCGTAGAAAGCTTGGACAGCATCGATGTAAGCTTGCTGCACGTCCGCCTGGTACGCTTCGACGGAAGGGTAGATTTCTTCGTTGCGGTAGCCCGGATAAAAGACTTCGTTCGGGCTGGGGATCGTGAACTTCGCCACGCCTTGGTCACCGACGATTTCGTTCAATGATTTGAAAGCAGCCAGGAAAGGGTGATCCGGGTTGAAGGAGATTTTGCCGACGTTGCGGAAAGCGTACTTGCGGACTTCCACATCCCCGAAATCATAGCCGTGTTCCGGCACATAACCTTCAAATCCGTTCAGGTTTTCGATGAAATCGATATGCCACCATGAGCGGCGGAATTCGCCATCAGTGAACCCTCTCAATCCGTTTTCCTTTTGGTCTTTGACCAGTTTTGTGATTTCTTCCGTTTCAACTTTGTCCAAAGCGGCTGCATCGATTTCGCCTGCTGCAAATTTCAAGCGCGCTTCTTTCAAAGGTTCCGTACGCAAAAAGCTCCCTACGTGGTCGGCTCTGAAAGGTAAAGTTGTTGTTTTTTCTACTGTTGTCATGTTATTTTCCTTCTTTCCATTATTATTATTATTTTTTATCAAACAATATAATGCAGTAAAAAAAATACGCCCCTGCACATTTCTGTGCAAGGACGTATGATTGCTCATCGTGATACCACCTTGGTTCGGGGTACGCTCGCGCATGCCCCCTCAGTCAGTACGCAAGACGATCGATAGTCTTGTTATACTGCGGCATTATAACGTATGCGGACGTGGCTCGCTGAGGCCGGATGGCGTTCGCAAACCAATCACTCTAAGACCATTTTCGGGATGACTTTCCTGTCCTCTTCTCAGCTGCCGAGGTTCTCTGTGCATTTCCGTTATCCGTACTCTTCTTTTCACCGTGAGGTTGTTTGAATTTAAATACATAATAACAATACGATTAGTAAGTGTCAAATGTTTTCTCATGATAAATTCATTTTTTTGTTTTTATTTCCGCAGCGTACTCTTCGTAGAAGTCTTTTTTCGTCTGGATGAAGCGTCTGAAGTCGTTCAGCAACTGGAACAGGATGGCGCGGTTTTCGAACTCCGCACGGGTGGCCGGTAACTCGCTTTCACGGAACGCTTGCAGCAAAGAGTCGATGTCCTCCATCAGATAGATTCCTGTGTTCTGCTCATGCAGTTGGGCTGCCGTCAGAAAGAACAGCCCGGCCAAAATCTTGTTTTCGCTTGTCGGCAGCCTACACAAGCCGAGATTAGTGGCCATATATTTCAGGATGGTGACTTGCTCGCTGCGCATATCAAAATAGCGGATATTATAGGTCGATTGGTCCAGCAACTGATTGTCGAATTCCGCGTAGACGACCTGTCTGTATTTTTCCAATTGATCATCCAATTCGTTCAACAAACGGTCTTGATTGTGATCCTCTCCCTCGCGAAGGGCGATACTGAAACTGTGCAGCACTTCCTTCATCTGCGTCTCAACTTGTTCGCGAAGCAAGATGATCTGGCTCGCTTTGGATGGCATATAGAGATTGAACAAAATAGCCACGCCGGCGCCGATCACCATCAAGGCGAATTCATTCAGCAACCAAGGCAGACTGGTGTCCTGTTCCAACAGCAGATGCGTCACGAGCACCGAACAGGGCGCAATGCCCGATTGGAGATTGAAACGGTAGGCCACCGGTACATAGAACAGCAGATAGACTCCGAACACGATGATGTTGAATCCAAAAATCCGGAACAGCACCGTCGCAATCGTCAACGCAAGTACGGTGGATGCAACCCGCTGCAGCGCCGTCAGGACCGAGGATTTCTTTGTGTCCAGCACGCTTAGGATTGCGATGATTCCGGCTGAAACGGCATAATTCAAATCAAAAAATTGCGCAATCAAAATGGCTATAACGGTTGCAAAAGCGATTTTGATGGTGCGGTGGCTCAAGCTCATGGGCATCTCTCCTTTTTTTCTAGCATAGTGGATTTTTCTGCTTTTGACCAGTGTTTTCGGATACAGTAAGAGCGAGTCTTTTTCGAGCTGGAAGTGGATTTTCTAATCAAAAAATACTATATCTCGTTTTGCTGGCATGGTATGATACTAGATGTTGTTCCGCGAACCAGCGGATCGGGAATTACATAAAAATACGGAAATAATCAGATAACACCAAAGGAAGGGATATGATTGAGCGTGCTGGTAATGGCAGGAATGATAGGTGCTGGAAAGTCGACTTATACTGAAATGATATCAAGAAGATTGGGGACGGAGGCCTTTTTCGAAAGCGTCGATTACAACCCGATCTTGGATAAGTTTTATGATAACCCACAAAAATGGGCCTTCAGTCTTCAAATATATTTCTTGAACACGCGTTTCCGCAGCATCAAGGCTGCTTTGACCGATGACAACAATGTCCTGGATCGTTCCATTTACGAGGACGCTCTGTTCACGAGAGTCAACCATCTGCAAGGCAATATCTCAGAAGAAGAGATGGATATCTACAACGACCTGTTGGCCAACATGATGGAAGAACTGGAGGGAATGCCGAGAAAAGCGCCGGATCTGTTGATATATCTGGATGGGTCCTTCGAGACGATTTTGGATCATATCCGTAGGCGCGGCCGTGAATTTGAGCAGATCGAAGACGACTCCGATTTGCTGGCCTACTATGAATTACTTTTCAAAAATTATGAGCAATGGTATCAGGAATACGATCAAAGTCCTAAAATCAGGATCAACATCGATGCGTTTGACATCGTCAATAACAGCGGCGATGAAGAGAAGGTCATGAGCATCATCGAAAATGCGCTCTTGGAAGTCCGCGGCGAAGAGGCCGAATTGACTTGTGCCGGAAGCAGCAAGAGCTAAGCGACCAATCGCATAGGTCATCATCAAACAG
The DNA here is from genome assembly GCF_963667775.1 of uncultured Trichococcus sp. NCBI lineage: Bacteria > Bacillati > Bacillota > Bacilli > Lactobacillales > Carnobacteriaceae > Trichococcus > uncultured Trichococcus sp. The sequence continues at coordinate 17,936 of NZ_OY764015.1, forward strand.
CAGCAGTGCCGGTGTCGGTACGGCTGCTGTTTTTGCCTGCAACGGCATAAATTTTTTCGCGACGGACTGAAGCATATGATGGGTTTATGTAATATAATTAGGAAACAGACATAAATGACAGTTGAAGAGGATGGAACCAGATGATGGCGGCGGATAAGGCAGAGCAAGCGGTGAATGTGGAACAATGGCAGGCAATCAATGAACGGGATGGGCATTTTGATGGACAATTCTATTACGCGGACAGGAATACGCAACTGTACTGCAAGCCGTCCTGTCCTTCCAGGCTTCCGAAATTCAACCAGGTCTGCATCTTTTCCTCGGTGGAGGCTGCCGAGGCGCACGGCTACAGTCCTTGCCGCAGATGCAGGCCGAACGGGAAGGCAGTTTCGGATCTGGAGTGGGCCGGTCAGGCCGAACGTTTCATCCATAATCATTATCAATACCCGTTGAGCGTGAATCGCATTGCCGAGGCCTGTCATGGTTCCTCATCGGAACTGCAGCAGGTTTTCATCCGGAGTTATGGCGTTTCACTGATGGACTATTTGGATCGCGTCCGAATGGATCAAGCGCGCTTCTTGTTGATTCATACAAAAATTTTCATCAAGCAAATAGCCGAACGGGTGGGAATGCCATCCGCAGCGGAATTTTCCCGCAAATTCAAGGAAAAGGAAGGCATGGCACCGATAGCATACCGCAGGCTCATGCGCAAACGCGGCAAGGTTCGACAGTCCTGAAGACATATTTTATAGTACAAATAAAATAATGCAGAGCTAAACAGCAGGCCAACCGATCAATGGTAACCAGCTGTTTTTATTTTGGGATGGAATTATTTGACACAGAATGACTACAAGTGTAAACTTAATTCAGAAACAAGAATCAACAACGGAAGGGTGGAAAAAATGACCGAACTGGCACAGAAGAAGATAACCGACGCTGAATGGGAAGTTATGCGCGTTGTCTGGACGAACGGGAAAGCGACTAGCCGGGAAATCATTTCGGTTCTGCAGAAAAAAATGGATTGGAAACAAACTACCATCAAAACGCTGATCGGAAGACTCGTCGATAAAGGCTTGTTGGCAACAGAACCGATCGGAAATAAATTCATATACAGTGCAAACGTATCCGAACAGGAAAGCGTCGGTGGCGCTACCGAAGACCTATTGGCGCACGTCTGTACGAAAAAGGTCGGACGCACGATTGCGGAACTGATTGAAAGAGCGAGGCTGAGCCATGCCGATGTTGCGCTGCTGGAAAAAGTGATCGCCGCCAAAAAACTGGATGCTGTAGCCGAAGTGAAGTGCATGTGCACCCCAGGACAATGCAACTGCAAACAAACCGGTTGCTTACATGAGGAGGAATCATCTGATGGAAAATAAAAGTTACGATATAGAAGGCATGAGTTGTGCATCGTGCTCACAAGCCGTGGAAAAAGCTGCCGCCAAAGTTCCAGGAGTCAAGGAAGCGGCAGTCAATTTGGCGACCGAGAAACTGACGGTTGCTGTCGATGACAGCCGTTTTTCTGAAGAACTTCTGAAGAATGCAATCGATTCAGCGGGCTATGTTTTGGTGGCAAACAAGAAAGAAAAGACGTTTCTGATCGAAGGCATGAGTTGCGCCTCCTGTTCCCAAACTGTTGAAAAAGTGACCCGGGCAGTTGCGGGCGTATCTGATGCGTCTGTTAACCTGGCTACCGAAAAAATGTTCGTCTCCTACGATCCGGGTGTGCTTCGTGCCGGGGATATCGAAAGGGTCGTGGCCGAAGCCGGCTACAAGGCGATCGAAGAGAACGCTACTATAGAAGAAAGCGACCAAAACCAAGCGAAGAAAGAAGAGCACATCAAAAGTATGTGGCGGCGCTTCTGGCTGTCGGCTGTATTCACGGTTCCGCTTCTGTATCTCGCGATGGGCCACATGTTGGGCCTGCCGCTGCCGATGAGCCTCCATCCGGATATGCATCCCGTCACGTTTGCGCTCACGCAGCTCGTGCTGACGATTCCGGTGATGCTGCTTGGGACGAAATTTTTTACAGTAGGATTCAAGTCCTTGTTCAAGGGGCATCCGAATATGGACTCATTGGTGGCTTTGGGGACCAGTGCGGCTTTCCTGTACAGTCTGTACGGAACCATTGCGGCAATCGGGGGGAACAATGAGCTTGTCATGAACTTGTATTACGAGTCGGCAGCCGTCATTCTGACGTTGATAACCCTCGGGAAGTACTTCGAGGCTGTTTCAAAAGGTAAGACGTCGGAGGCCATCAAAAAATTGATGGGCTTGGCGCCTAAGACAGCCCGTGTTATCCGCGACGGCATTGAGCAAGAAATCAAACTGGATGCCGTTATGGTCGGGGATATTCTGGTTGTCCGTCCGGGCGATAAAATGGCTGTCGACGGGAAAGTCACGGAAGGCCTGACGTCCGTCGATGAATCGATGCTGACAGGCGAGAGCATGCCGGTGGAGAAAAAAGCGGGCGATGCCATCATCGGCGGCAGCATCAACAAAAACGGAACCATCCAGTACCGGGCCGAAAAAGTCGGGAAAGACACGGCCCTTGCACAGATCATCAAATTGGTGGAAGATGCCCAAGGTTCAAAAGCACCGATCGCAAAGCTGGCTGATACGATTTCGGGCTACTTTGTTCCGATCGTCATCGTGCTCGCTGTTCTGGCCGGTGTTTCCTGGTACTTCTTGGGACAAGAATCATGGATTTTCGCGCTGACCATCACGATTTCGGTCTTGGTAATCGCTTGCCCTTGCGCTTTGGGTTTGGCGACACCGACCGCCATCATGGTGGGTACCGGCAAGGGCGCCGAAAATGGTGTGCTGATCAAAAGCGGGACGGCTCTGGAAGTGACGCACAAGATCCAGACAATCGTTTTCGACAAGACAGGGACAATCACTGAAGGCAAACCGAAAGTCACGGATGTTTTGGTCAGTAAGGGTCTCGATCCCGATGAACTGTTGCTGCTGGCGGCATCGGCTGAGAAAGGGTCGGAGCATCCGCTTGGAGAAGCAATCGTTCGCGATGCGGAGGAGAAAGGGCTGTCTTTGTTGAAACCATCCGCCTTCAATGCGTTGCCCGGCTTCGGAATTGCCGTCACAATCGATGGGAAAGAGCTTCTGTTGGGAAATGAAAAGTTGATGCTGAATCATGCAATCGGACTCGGTTCATTCGCCGAAACTTCCCACACGTTGGCTGAACAAGGCAAAACACCGATGTACATCGCAATGGATGGGGAGTTGGCCGGCATCATCGCTGTTGCCGATACGGTGAAAGCAAGCAGTGCGGCCGCAATCAAAAAACTCCGTGGTATGGGCATCGAAATCGCAATGATCACCGGCGACAATAAACGTACGGCGCAAGCCATCGCCAATCAGGTGGGCATCGACCGGGTCTTGAGTGAAGTATTGCCTGAAGACAAAGCTGAAGAAGTCAAGAAGCTGCAACAGGGGGGCCGCAAAGTCGCCATGGTCGGAGACGGCGTCAATGATGCACCGGCATTGGCTCAAGCCGACATCGGCATCGCCATCGGATCAGGGACGGACGTCGCCATCGAGTCAGCTGATATCGTTCTCATGCAGAGCGACCTGATGGCAGTAGCCACAGCCGTCGAACTCAGCAAAGCCACCATCAAAAACATCAAGGAGAATCTGTTCTGGGCATTCGCCTATAATGTCCTGGGCATTCCTGTCGCGATGGGAATCCTGCATGTCTTCGGAGGCCCTTTGCTGAATCCGATGATCGCCGGAGCAGCGATGAGTTTCAGCTCGGTATCGGTTGTGTTGAATGCATTACGTCTGAAAGGGTTCAAACCTTCCGTCTCAAAACGGTAAAGGATAAATAAACAGAAAAGAGGAAATGATTATGGAAAAAGAATTGATGCTGGAAGGGATGAAATGCGATGGTTGCGTAGCAACCGTCAAGGAGAAATTCTCTGCGATTACAGGTGTGGAAGAGGTAACGGTTGATCTGGAAGGAAAGAAAGCAACGGTCAAAATGAACCAAGATATTTCCGAAGCAACTTTCAACGAAGCGTTGTCCGGTACGAAGTTCAAAGTAACCGGCAGCAAATAAGCAAAAAACAGTCGCACGGACACCCTCAGTAAGCACTGAGGGGTTTTTTTCAAATAACATTTCACATAAATTTGCACATTTTTTATGTTTAGCTATTGTCGTGAGCGCAATTTAGGAGTAAAATAAAACATGCAGTCCGGTCGAACAGACCAACATGCGGGCGTAGTTTAGTGGTAAAATGCGACCTTCCCAAGGTCATGTCGCGGGTCCGATTCCCGTCGCCCGCTTTCTGATAGTGCATGTATCTTAACCTTACCGATGAATTCGGTAAGGTTTTTTTATTTATGTTTACAATAAGCAAATGTTTTGTAATAATTTTTAGCCATTAAAAGCGGACTGGGTACGGTTTGCTTGAGAAATGACATCAATTAAAACAAATGTTACAGCTGGAATAGTTGTTGAATCAATGGTCTGCCTGTTTTTTTATATGAGGTTTGTGAAAAAAGACAGTTATCCCGCAGATTGTTACAAGTTGATTTTCTATATTACGACAGTGTAATATTTGACTTATGTTTGTAAGGTAAACACTTTATTGAGACAGTGACGTTAAGAAGGAATAACAAAGAAAGGACTTTTAACTTTGTTGGAATGATTCATGTTAGGATTGTCTCTGTTGAAAGAACTCCGATCACGACCCGGGTAAATATGTTATTTATCAAATAAAAAAGGTCACGATGAGTATAAATTGCAATACGAAAACATTGCGAAGAGAAGAAAGGGACAAAACACACATGAAAAACTTCAAATCTAGATTATTCGTAACAAGCGCAACTTTAGCAGCCATCGGTTTTATGGCAACAGCAAATCCTACACAAGCAAACGCAACAGAATATACTTCATCCACTTGGACAGCACGTACAGCAGATCAGATCAAAGCGGATATCCAAAACTTGGAGAGCGGCAGCAAATACACTTTCCAATGGGGCGACACTTTATCAGCAATCGCTTTGGCGACTGACGTATCCGTGAATGCTTTAGTCGATGTAAACAGCATCGGAAATGCAGACATGATCATTGCCGGCAACTCGATCGTATTATCTGCTGATCACAACATCGTGACTGTTGAACAAGATTCAGAAGTGAAGAGCTATGATGTCAGCTCCGAAGAAGCGGTTGAAGTCGAAACACCAGTTGAAGTAGTTGAAGAAGTGCAGGCAGCTAAACAAGCTAAGCAAGCTAAGCCGGTTGCTGAAGCAGCCGTAGCACCAGCAGCAGAAACATATGTTGAGCCGGCTCCAGTAGCACAAGCGTCATCAACGACTTACCAAGCGAGCTACTTCTTGTATCAAGTAGTCCAAGCTGAAGCAGGCCCAAGCTACCAAGAAAAATTGAACGTTGCTTCTGTTATCATGAACCGTGTTGATTCCGGAATCTGGGGCGGAACGACCATTGACGCTGTATTGTATGCACCAGGTCAATTTTCAGTAGTTTCCAACGGAGCTGCTGCAGCACAAGTACCTTCCGCTGACACAATCCAAGCAGTAAATGAAGTATTGAACGGTTACCGTTCAACCTCAGCTGAAAGCTTCCGCGCTTCAGGCGATGGCGTAACAAACGTATTCTTCTAAAAATACGAACATTACTGATAGCACAATACAAAAAGCTGGACCCATCGCGGGTTCAGCTTTTCTTATGCGATCGAATCGTCCGTAGATGTCGTAGGTTGACGATACCGAAGAAGAATCGGACAAGCAGTGGAATAGATACAAAAAAGACCGCCTCTTCTGAGACGGTCAATTCTTTATTGAATTTGCGTTTAAATGTTGATGTTCAGGTTTACCGGACTCAATTTGGAAACCAGATTACGAAGACGGGAGCCTGCGATTTCTTTGATCGGCTCGACAACTTCTTTGATTGCGACGTATTTGTCCACATAGGTTACGATAAAGCTTTCTTTGTAGCGCGGCAGGCCGCAACGGCTCACCAGGAACATATGCTTAAGGATGATATCACGCTCCAATGAGCTGATTTCAGTGATGCGACAAGCATTTTCGCAAGCGATTTTCGGATGGGCATCTGCATGGGAACCGATATTCAGTTGCGCGACGGCATCGCGGTCTTCGTGGAAAAAGTCATGCAACAAGCCGGCACGTGCAGTGGCTCGGGCATCCAGCTTCCATTTTTTTGCAAGCTGATAACTCTTATAGGATACGCGGATAGAATGCTCCAAACGATTGGTGAAGTGGTGGTGGGTAATGGTCTCCATATGCAATAATTCTTCGTGATAGATGAGATCTTCGACCAAAGCGACATATTCAGCATCATTTTTCCAATGAAATTGTGGCATCTGCATGCTTATTCTATCATCCTTTATGTAAGTAGTTGTGGTTGTGTTTTTCATGATGCCCATACTATACACCCACAGCAGAAAAAAAGGAAGGGACTCGTTGTGTTTTTCTTCACTTTTACCAATTTTTAAGATGTTTGTTATTTTGCTGTCACATCCGCGTTTTTGAGAATGGGCGTGTACTTTTTGGGATTCCGGAGTAGAATAGGGGGTATAAGAACAGGAAGGGGCGATGAATGTGGAGAAAGTAGAAGGACCTTTTTACCTATTGAACGATGACCTCCTCAAAAATGAGGACGACAGAAAACATCCGGAATTCGAAGGACGGACCGTATATGAATTCATCCGTGTCCAGGATGGGATTGCGATATTTTTGGAGGATCATCTGGAACGTTTTTTCCGCTCTGCGGCTTATCTTGACCTGCCACTGCCTGCTACGGCAGAGTCCATTGAGGACCGCGTCTATCGCCTGATAGCTGCCAATCAGGTCGAGGAGCAGAACCTTAAGTTCATCCTTGGTAAAACGTCAAAAGGCGAGAGTGTGTTGTGGATTTTTTTCACCCAGAGCATCTATCCTCCAAAAAAATATTATGAAGAGGGCATCGCGACGAGCCTCTTCCGCATCGAAAGGTTGGATCCGAACATCAAGCTTGTCCGATCTGATTACCAGAAAGCGGTACTGCAGGAGCGGGATGACAAAGGGGTTTATGAACTGTTGCTGGTTGATGGAAATGAACAGATCACCGAAGGCAGCCGCACGAATGTCTTTTTTGTGAAGGGCAACGAACTGTTCACGCCTCCGGCACAAGCGGTCTTGCTGGGAATCGTCCGCAAGAAAGTGTTCGAAATCTGTGCAAAACGACAAATACCGATCAATGAGACGGCAATCCCGGTCGAGTGGGTCAAGGAAGCTGAAGGAGCTTTTGTTTCCGGCACCGGCAATAATGTGTTGCCGATATCCAAAATCGGAGATCATTTGATTCCTACGATGGAAAATCCAGTTGTGCAGGCAATCATGGCAGATTATGCCGAACTGGTCAGGATGTACAAAGAAAAAAATAAACACTAAAAAAACATTGTTAACCACTTTTTTTAAAAGGTTGACAAAAGGGTATCCAGCGTTTAAACTGAATACAGCATTGAGACCATCGCTTCGGTTCAAGCGGTGGTTTTTTATTAACACATAGGAATTTATAAAATTTTCCAGAGTGAAAAGTGCATCACCGTAGGTGTTTCACAAGTTTGTAAAATGTTTCATGCATCTAAAATGATGTCCAGCTTCACGGGTTAGCCCTTCGGAAATTAGATAAATCTGACCCATTGCGCTCTACGATGCTCATTCAGGGCCAGATTTCCTAAATTTCTTTCAGGGCTGAACGAACCCGTTCAGCTTTTCTTAAAGAGAATGGAGGCAAAGGATGTCTACAAAAGAAAAAGTGCTGCAATATCTGGAGCAGCATAAAGGTGAGAACATTTCCGGCCAAGAATTGGCTGATAAATTGGAAGTTTCCAGAACATCTGTGTGGAAAGCGATCAATGGCCTGAAAAAAGAAGGCTATCAAATAGAAGCAACTACGAACAAAGGGTACCAGTTATCCATCGATACCGACCTCTTATCTGAGGCGGCCATTATGCCGTTGTTGTCGGAAGCGCTGAAAGGCCACCGGGTCATCGCACACAAAACAATCGATTCGACCAACCTGGAGGCCAAACGGATCGTCAATGAAGATCCGACTTTCGAAGGCGTGATCTTATCGGAAGAACAGACAAAAGGCAGAGGCCGTTTGGGAAGAGTTTTCTACTCGCCTAGCGAATCGGGCCTGTACATGAGTTTGGTTCTAAAGCCGGCTGCCGATATGGATAACGCCACCTTGATCACGACAGCCGCCGCCGTCGCCGTCTGCCAAGCGATCGAAACGCTGACCGGAAAAAAACCGCAGATCAAATGGGTGAATGATATCTTCCTGGATGGCAGGAAAGTCTGTGGCATCCTGACGGAAGGAATCATGGACATGGAATCGCGGACGATCGGAACGATCATTTTAGGGATCGGCTTGAATTTCCGGGCGCCTGAAGCGGACTTTCCCGATGAAATCCAGTCGATCGCCGGGACGTTGTTCGATTCAAAAAAAGCCGCGGTGACGCGGAATCAAATGGCCGCCGAAATACTCAACCGCTTTTATGTCCTTTATCCGGAGTTGGCTTCACGTTCCTATCTGGACGAGTACCGCAAACGTTGTTTCGTCTTGGGTGAACAGGTGACTTTCCCGCAAGGAAACGAAACAATCGAAGCCAAAGCGATTGCAATCGACAATGACGGAGGGCTTGTGGTGGCATTGCCGAATGGGGAAACGAAAACCCTGACCTTTGGCGAAATCAGCATTAAAATCAAAAAGAGAGAAGGTAAATAACATGAAATTATCCACAAGAGATTTGACCCAAATCAGTATATTCGCAGCTTTGACATTCGTCAGCGGCTTTCTGAGCATCCCCGTCGGACCCGTTCCGATCACCTTGCAGACACTTTTGGTGCTGCTGACCGGCTTCTTCTTGCGTCCGAAAGCTGCTTTCTTCGCGCAAGCATTGCACTTGGTGCTGAAATTATTGCTAGGAGGATTCCAATCCCTATTGTCGCCCAGCTTCGGCTTTGTTTTTGGCTTTGTCGCAGCCGCAACGATAATCTCTTATCTCATTCACAAAAAAGAAGGCAGCTTCTTGAATTACGGGCTCGCTGCTGTTGCCGGCACCATCGTTATGTACGCAATCGGTTTGCCCTACATGGCGGCAATCCTGAACGGCATCATGGGCAATCAATTCGGTTTGGCCGAAATTTTCCAGATGGGCATGATTTTGTTCATTCCGGGAGACATTGGCAAAGCCTTGTTGGCCATCATTCTGGCTGATCGTTTAAAAGGTCGTGCCCGCGTATTCCAGCACTGATTTCTGATTTTGGCAAAAATGATTTTAAAAGCATCCAAACGTTATTCGACGGGTTTGGATGCTTTTTTTTGGAAAATATCTCGAATTCGTGAATATATAACTTGAAATAAATCCCCACATGTGGCATAATGATATCAAGCTTACAAAATGTAAGGAAAGTGAAGGTAAGTCCTTCATTGAATAACACGTGCATGGAGGAAAAAATTGGAAAACACATCTATGATATTTCGAATTAGTAAAGCTTTATTCAGAAATAAAAATACGAAAATAATAATAGACGAAAAGGGGAAAACAACCATGAAAATCGGAATTATCTCAGGAAGCGTGCGTGAAGGAAGAAACTCAGCAGCAGTATCGGAATGGATCCATGAATTTGCCGAAAAACGCAATGACGGCGGCATCGAATACGAAATCGTAGCTTTAGCAGATTATGACTTGCCTTTGTTGGGCGCCAGATTACCGGAAAACCGTCAAGCAGCAGCTGGCGAAGCGATTCAAGCTTGGTCGGAAAAAATGGCTTCATTCGACGGATATGTGTTTGTGACACCTGAATACAACCACGCAGTCGGTGGTGCTTTGAAGAATGCTTTGGATTTCCTTAAGCCGGAAGTTGCTGACAAAGCAGCTGGATTTGTCGGATACGGAAGCCTGGGCGGGGCCCGCGCTCACGAAAACATGCGCGTCATTCTTGGCGAGTTGAGCGTAGCTACCGTGCACACGACAGTGAACTTCTCATTGATGACTGATTTCGAGAATATGAGCAATTTTGTGCCCAATGATTACCATGCTGGCAACGCGACAGCGATGTTCGATGAACTGATCAAATGGTCCGGGGCATTGAAAACAATCCGTTAACAATAGGTAGGGCAATAACGATGCGAAAAGATCGCCGTGCATGCATGGTGATCTTTTCGCATTTTCGGAGAAAGGCATCCTTCATATTTCATCCATTGATTTTCTGAAAGTGAGCGTCTATACTGATACCTACTGAGCTTGCAAGCAAGCATTCGAATCAAGTGATCAGCATATAAGCAAAAGATAGTCGGAGGGGATAATTTGGTTTTATTGGGAAGTTTGGTCAACGGCGCTGCCATTGTGTTGGGAGGCAGCATCGGTTTGGTTTTAAAGAAAGGTTTATCGGATAGGATAGCCAAAGCTGTGATGAACGCTTTGGCGCTTTGCGTCCTTTACATCGGCGTGAGCGGTATGTTGAAGGGCGAGAATATTTTGATCACCATTTTATCGATGGTGTTTGGGACTTTGGTCGGCGAATGGATCGATTTGGACAAAAAAATCAATCAGTTGGGGGATACAATCGAAAAGAATGTTTCTTCACCTGATGATGAAGTGTCGGTATCGAAAGGATTCGTGACCGCAAGCCTCTTGTTCTGTGTCGGCGCGATGGCCATTGTCGGTGCGTTGCAGAGCGGTTTGACAGGCAATCACGATACGCTTTTTGCGAAATCACTGATTGATGGTGTCGCGGCCATCGTGATGGCATCAAGTCTGGGGATCGGAGTGTTACTTTCAGCAGTGTTGGTCCTTGTTTATGAAGGCGGGATTACGCTTTTTGCCAATGTCCTTGCGCCGCTTTTGACGGATTCTGTGATCAACGAAATGACCTGCGTGGGTTCGCTATTGATTGTTGGTCTGGCGTTGAACATGTTGAAGTTGACGGATCTGAAGATCATGAATTATGCGCCTGCTGTCTTTTTCCCGATCCTGTTAGGATTTTTTGTGTGAACAATGAAAAAAGACGCCCCATAGAGGACGTCTTTTTTGTATAACGGCTCTGCCTCCCTTATAATCGGTATCAAGGAAAGCCAACGGAAAGGGGACCGGACTATGTGCGGACGTTATGCGCTTGAAGCGACAAAGAGGCAGTTATGGGAAAGATACCTTTTGGGGGAGATGGCAGAGGAAGTCGAAGAGCGTGCGGAAATATTCCCGACCAACAGCACGCCGTTGATCATGCCGAGCAACGAGCTGGTTCACCACAGATGGGGATTTGTGGAGCCTTTCGCTAAGCGTCCTTTGATCAACGCCCGAGCAGAGAGCGTACTTGAAAAGCCGACCTTCAGCCAATCTTTCCGGACAGCGCGTTGTTTGGTGCCGGCGACTGCATTTTTTGAATGGGAAAAAGTAGGCGAAGAAAAGCTGAAACGAAAAATTTCCGTATCGGATATTCCGATTTTTTCGATGGCCGGCATCCTGAAGACGTATCAGGATGAAAACGGGAAACCTTATACAGCTTTTTCCATCATCACCACTGACGCCAATGACCAGATGCGTTCTATCCACGATCGCATGCCGGTGATACTGGAACCTGAGGATGAAGCCTTTTACCTGGATCAGAAAGCCGATCCGAAAAAGGTATGGAAATTGCTGAAACCGACAGAGCATCGCCTGCTGATCGAATGAGCAACCGCCATTCTGTGAAAATGAGAGAAAACTCATCTTAATTTAATTTTTACGTTGACATCCTTATTTGATTCTTATAAACTGAAAGAAAATAAGTAATGTGCTAGGAGGATTTATGCGAACGCAAATAAAATTGCCGCAGTCCCATCATCAGTAAAAGCCCATTTGGATAATTCTATCTGAATGGGTTTTTTCGTACTAGGGAGTAGCGATTGATCGCCTAAGCAGTTCTCGCACAAATAAAAAAATAGGGGGAAATGAAATGATTGGAATGGATTGGAAAAAGAAAGTAGCGACAACCTTGGCACTGACTTCTGCCTTATTGCTTGGTGCATGCGCCGGCAGTACGGAAGAAGCGGCGGACTCTTCCGCAACAAGTTCAACTGCCTCAGCGGATGCAGTGCATGTCGGAATCCTGCAGATCCTTGAGCACGAATCCTTATCGGCTGCACGCACAGGTTTCTTGGAAGTTTTGGAGGAAGCCGGTTACATTGAAGGCGACAATCTGATCGTGGATTACCAGAATGCTCAAGGTGATCAAGCCAACCTGCAGAGTATGGCCGAGCGTTTGGCAGGCAACAACGATCTTATTTTAGCAATCTCGACACCTGCGTCTCAGGCAATAGCGAATGCTGAAAAAGAAAATGCAGTCCTGTTCACTGCCGTAACTGATCCGATCGATGCTGGGCTTGTGGCAAGCGCAGAAGAGCCGGGAGCAAACATCACAGGAACAAGCGATCAGAGCCCTATGGATCAACAGATACAACTGTTGTTGTCGATCGTACCCACTGCGGAAACAGTCGGCATCATTTTTAACTCAAGCGAAATGAATTCCGTTGTACAGAGCGAACAAGCGAAAGCCTTGTTGGAAGCGGCAGGCGTGAATGTCGAAATCATGACGGTTACTTCCACGAATGATGTGCAGCAAGTGATGGAATCATTGGTGCAAAAAGTGGATGCGATCTACATCCCAACGGACAACACCTTATCCAGCACGATGGCTACTGTCGGCCAGATCGCTATGGAAGCCAAAATTCCGGTCATTCCTGGCGCAACTGACATGGTGGAAGTCGGCGGATTGGCGACTTACGGAATCGACTTCAAGGAATTGGGTCGCCAGACAGGTGAAATGGCCTTGCAGATTCTGGAAGAAGGTAAACTCCCTTCCGAATTGCCTGTCCAATTCCCTGAGACCCTGCAATTGGTCATCAATGAAGAAATGGCTGAAGCACTGGGCATCGATCCAGACAGCATCAAATTACCTGAATAAGTTATCCTTAAAAAAACGAGGCTGCCGCACTAATTGGGGGGCTCGTTTTTTTGTGCTGTCCGAGATTTCAGAGCTCTGCTCCGGTGAACGGAGGCCTCGCCGGAGTTCGGCTCATATTTAGAGTTGCTTTCTCCGATGAGCGAAGCTTCGCCGGAGGAGAGCCCGAAAGTTACCGATGAACTCCGGTGAGAGATGGCTAACCGGAGTTGCGGTCCTCCGAAAGCTACCACACAATCAACCATTCTCCTCCGATGCCGCACACCGTCACACAATTTTGTAAGGAAACAGCAAAAGGGGTTGACAAAAGAAGGTACATTGCATAAAATGAGAATACGATAATAAAACTTAGCGAAAAATTAGAAGGCTACAAAAAAGGGAAAGGAGGGGATCGTCATGGAAGATGCAAACGTATCGGCTAACGTAATCATGGGGACTACCCCTTCTTTCAACGGCTTATTATTATAGCAGGGCTTGGACACTGGAATATCAGTCGTTTGAGCCCTGCTTGGCATTGACAAATAATGGGGCTGAAGCGATTATTTATTGACCTTCGAAATGCATCCATTATTTGTGGATGCATTTTTTTTCGAAATTTACTCTTATGTATTTCTAATGAAACCAAAACGAAAAATGAACCGGAGGAAAAGACCATGACCGAAAAACAGTACATTCAATTCTTTGATACGACTCTGCGCGATGGGGAACAGACACCTGGTGTGAACTTCAATACGAAGGAAAAAGTACAGATTGCTTTGCAGATGGAAAAATGGGGGATCGATGTCATCGAAGCAGGCTTCCCGATTTCTTCAGAAGGCGACTTCGAGGCCGTAAAAGCGATCGCCGGCGCTGTCAAAAACATGACAGTAGCAGGACTTGCGCGTTGTAACGAAAAGGACATCGATGCAGCTTATGAAGCCTTGAAGGATGCGGCGGATCCACAAATCCATATTTTTATTGCGACGAGCCCTGTTCATATGGAATTCAAGCTGAAAATGAGCAAAGAAGAAGTGTTGGCGTCTGTTGCACACCATGTGGCATACGCCAAATCAAAATTCGAGAAAGTTCAGTTCTCCCCTGAGGATGCGACCAGGAGCGATTGGGATTTCTTGGTTGAAGTCGTTAATCTGGCCATCGAAAAGGGCGCAACGGTCATCAACATTCCGGATACCGTTGGCTACACCAATCCTACCGAATTCGGCAATCTGTTCAAATATCTGAAGCAAAATGTAACCCGCTTTGATGACGTGATTTTCTCCTCCCATTGCCACGACGATTTGGGGATGGCAACGGCGAACGCTTTGGCTGCAGTCGAAAATGGCGCTCTTCGGGTAGAAGGCACCATCAACGGAATCGGAGAGCGTGCCGGAAATACGGCACTTGAGGAAGTTGCAGTCGCGCTCCACATCCGCAAAAATTATTATGAGAAAGAAACGGGTATGGTACTGAAGGAAACGAAGCGCACAAGCGATTTGGTCAGCCGCCTTTCCGGCATGCCGGTTCCGCGCAACAAAGCGGTCATCGGTGGCAATGCCTACGCGCACGAGTCCGGTATCCATCAGGATGGCGTGCTGAAGAATCCGGAAACGTACGAAATCATCACGCCGCAATTGGTCGGCGTGGAGCATAACTCATTGCCGCTTGGCAAGCTTTCCGGTCGTCACGCCTTTGTGGATCGGATTGCGCAAATGGGCTATGAAATCAGCGATCCCGCTGAGATCAAAATATTGTTCGCACGCTTCAAGGAGTTGGCTGACAAGAAGAAGAACGTGACCGAAGAGGACATCCATGCGCTGATGGTCGGTAAGTCGATCGAAGATGAATCGGCTTACGAGTTGAAACGACTGCAAGTTCAGTTTGTGAAAGATGGCATCCAAGCGGCAATCGTCGGCATCCAGGATAAGGGCAATAAAGAAGCGAAGATGCAGGATTCCGCAACCGGATCGGGAAGCATCGAAGCGATCTACAACACCATCAACCGCATTATGGAGCAAGAAATCATTCTGAAGGAATACAACATCGAAGCCATCACAGGCGGGAAAGATGCGCAAGCAGAAGTGCACGTGGTCGTGGAGGATGAGGACGGCAAGAGCTATAACGGCACAGGCATCGACTTCGACGTCCTGACGGCATCCGCGAAAGCGTATATCCAAGCCAGTGGAAAAGCAAAAAATAAACAGACAATAGAAAAAGTATCAGCACATTTCTGATGAGGGGGAAAAAGTAAGATGAATTATACGATTGCAGCATTGCCCGGAGACGGCATTGGACCAGAAATAATGGAAAGCGGTTTGACTTTGCTGGAAACGCTCGGCAAAAAATTTCATCATGAATTCAACGTGACGGTTTACCCATTCGGAGGAGCCGGCATCGATGAAACCGGCGATCCGATTCCGCCACAAACAATCAAAGGCTGTTCGGAGGCTGACGCGATCCTGTTGGCTGCAATTGGCGGACCGAAATGGGAAAAAGCCGAGAAAACACCGGAAGATGGCCTTTTGCAATTGCGTAAGACATTGGGACTTTTCTCGAACATCCGCCCGATTGCCGTCAGCGACAGCATCGCCCACCTGTCCCCGTTGAAGACGGAACGGGTGAAAGGCACTGACTTCATCGTGGTCCGCGAATTGACGGGCGGTTTGTACTTCGGCCAGCCGAAGCATTGGAACGATGAAGAAGCGACAGATACTTTATTCTATAAGAAGAGTGAAATCGAGCGGATCGTCCGCCAGGCTTTTGATATCGCGATGACGCGCGGCAAAAAGCTGACTTCCGTCGATAAAGCAAACGTATTGGCCAGCAGCAAACTGTGGCGCAAAACAGTAAATGAAATCGCGACAGAATACCCGGAAGTTACCGTCGATCATTTGTATGTAGATGCGGCTTCGATGAAAATCATCCAAGATCCGACTTCATTCGATGTTATCGTAACGGAAAACATGTTCGGGGATATCCTGAGCGACGAGGCATCCGTCATCACAGGCTCATTAGGCATGCTGCCTTCCGGAAGCCATGCGGTATCCGGTCCTTCGTTGTATGAACCGATCCATGGTTCGGCACCGGACATCGCCGGTAAAAACATCGCCAACCCGATGTCGATGATCCTGTCCGTTGCCATGATGCTGCGCCAAAGCTTCCAGCTGCATGAAGAGGCGGCTGCGCTTGAAAAAGCGGCCTCCGAGGTTATGGATGCTGGTTTCCTGACGGCCGATCTGGGTGGTACTACGACAACGACAGTGTTTACTGAACAAGTGAAAGCCATTTTGGAAAAGTGAAGGGGAGTAGACAGTATGAGCAGAACGCTTTTTGATAAACTATGGGACAGACACGTCATTACAGGACCAGAAGGTGAACCACAATTGTTGTATGTGGACCTGCACTTGATCCATGAAGTCACTTCACCGCAAGGCTTCGACGGCTTGCGCGAAACCAATCGCCAAGTCCGACGTCCAGACAAAACGATCGCTACGGTCGACCACAATGTGCCGACGGAAGATATCTTCAACATCAAGGATCTGATTTCGAAGAAGCAGATCGAAGCGCTGCAGAAGAACTGCGCGGAATTCAACATTCCGTTGATGGATATCGGAACAGCCAACCAAGGGATCGTGCATATGGTCGGACCGGAATTGGGCGCAACCCAACCCGGCAAGATTGTCGTCTGCGGAGATTCACATACGGCTACACATGGGGCCTTCGGAGCGATGGCATTCGGTATCGGCAGCTCGGAAGTGGAACATGTTTTTGCAACGCAATCAATCTGGCAGAAAAAACCGAAATCGATGGGCGTAAAAATCACCGGCAAATTGCCTGCGGGCGTCTACGCGAAAGATATCATCCTACATTTGATTGCGACTTACGGAGCAGCCTTCGGAAGTGGTTATGCGATTGAATTTTACGGAGATACAGTGGAAGCCTTGACGATGGAAGAACGGATGACAATCTGTAATATGTCCATCGAGTTCGGTGCAAAAATCGGCATGATGGCACCGGACCAGACTACTTACGATTATTTGCGCGGCCGCCATTATGCACCGGAAAACATGGAGAAAGCCATTGCCGACTGGGAGACGCTGAAGAGCGATCCGGATGCTGTCTATGACACTGACATCGCTATCGATGTTTCCGATTTGGCTCCTTATGTAACTTGGGGAACCAATCCAGGTATGGGTGTGCAGTTCGGAGAAAAATTCCCGGAAATCCAGGACAAAAATGACGAGCGTGCCTATAACTACATGGATCTGAAACCTGGCCAAACGGCGGAAGATATCCCATTGGGCTTTGTCTTCATCGGCTCTTGTACGAATGCCCGCCTGTCCGATCTGATCGAAGCGGCGAAGTATGTCAAAGGCGGAAAAGTGCCTGCCCATATCCAAGCTATGGTTGTGCCGGGCAGCCGGACCGTCCGCGATGCGGCCGCGGAGTTGGGATTGGACAAAATCTTCATCGATGCGGGATTTGAATGGCGCGAGCCAGGCTGCTCGGCTTGCTTGGGGATGAATCCGGATAAAGTGCCTGCCGGCGTGCACTGCGCTTCGACTTCCAACCGTAACTTTGAAGGTCGTCAAGGCAAAGGCTCGCGGACGCACTTGGTCAGCCCGGCTATGGCGGGAGCTGCCGCAGTGAACGGTAAATTTGTGGATATCAGAAAGGAAGCAGTGACTTATGGAGCCAATTAAAGTACATAACGGTAAGACAGTTGCCTTGATGAACAACAACATCGACACCGACCAAATCATTCCGAAAGTATTCCTGAAACGGATCGAAAAAACGGGCTTCGGCGCATTCGTTTTCGATGAATGGCGTTTCCTGAAAAACGGCGATCCGAATCCGGAGTTCCCTTTGAATGATGCCGATCGCCAAGAAGCGACGATCCTCGTAACGGGAGATAATTTCGGCTGCGGCTCTTCCCGTGAGCATGCCGCATGGGCGTTGAAGGATTACCGTTTCCGCGTCATCATCGCCGGCAGTTACAGCGATATCTTCTATATGAATTCTTTGAAGAACGGCTTGTTGCTGATCGAGTTGCCGCAAGAGCAACGTGATGCTTTGGCGCAATTACCGGCGGATGAGACCATCCAGATCGACTTGCCGAATCAAGTGGTCAGAACCAGTACAGCGGAGTATCCTTTCGCCATCGATCCGACTTGGAAGCATAAATTGGAAAACGGCATCGACGACATCACCGAAACGATGACTTATGCTGATCAGATTGATGCGTACGAAGCGAAATGGGACAATATTTACGCATAGATGAAAGAAGCGAGAAATTTCCTTCAATTGGAGGGGATTTCTCGCTTGTTTTTTTGAAGTGTTGTAAGATGGAGTTGTGCCAAGGTTGGCAAATATGACGATATGTTGTCGTTGTAGCTAAAAAATCATTATCCGATACTGCTTTATGTTATAATGTCTTGTCTATCGCTAAGCCCCTATTTGAGGAATGTCTGCAGAAAAAGGCCCGCAGGATGGATGAATTATATTTCCCTACAGGAGGAATGAATAAGATGAGTAGAGCTTTAATTATTGGTGCCGGTGGCGTTTCCAACGTCGTATGCCATAAATGTGCCCAAAATTCAGAAGTGTTCGAAGAATTTATGATTGCCAGTCGTACCAAGTCAAAATGCGATGAAATCAAAGATCGGATCGAAAGCGGCATTTATGCTGGGCGTTCCAAAATCACGACTGCCCAAGTGGATGCGAACAATGTTCCTGAATTAGTGGCGCTGATCAATGAATACAAACCGGATATCGTGATTAATGTGGCTTTGCCATACCAAGACTTGACCATCATGGATGCCTGTCTTGAAACAAAAACTGATTATGTCGACACAGCGAACTATGAACCGGAAGATACAGCTAAATTTGAATACAAATGGCAATGGGATTACCGCGAGCGTTTCGAAAAAGCCGGCATCACCGCATTGTTGGGATCAGGCTTTGACCCGGGCGTAACAAGCGTATTCTCTGCCTATGCCCAAAAACATCATTTCGATGAAATCCATACGATCGATATCCTGGACTGCAACGGCGGCGATCATGGTTATCCTTTCGCAACCAACTTCAATCCGGAGATCAACATCCGCGAAGTTACGGCAAACGGAAGCTATTGGGAAAACGGCGAATGGATCGAAACGGAACCGATGGAAATCAAGCGGGAATACAATTTCGATCAAGTCGGCAAGAAGGACATGTATTTGCTGCACCACGAAGAAATTGAATCGTTGGCTTTGAACATCAAAGGCATCAAACGCATCCGTTTCTTCATGACATTTGGCGAAAGCTACCTGACGCATTTGAAAGTGTTGGAGAATGTGGGCATGACTTCCATCGAGCCGATCGAATTCGAAGGCAAACAGATTGTGCCGCTGCAATTCCTGAAAGCCGTATTGCCTGATCCAGCTTCATTGGGACCGCGCACAAAAGGAAAAACGAACATCGGTAACATCTTCACCGGAATCAAAGACGGAAAAGAGAAGACATACTATATCTACAACGTCTGCGACCATGAAGAATGCTACAAAGAAGTAGGCTCGCAAGCCGTCTCCTACACAACCGGTGTCCCAGCGATGATCGGGGCAGCTATGGTCTTGACCGGACAGTGGAAAAAACCAGGCGTGTACAATATCGAAGAATTCAATCCGGATCCATTCATGGAAGCATTGAATGTCTATGGCTTGCCTTGGCAAGAGGACTTCAATCCTACCTTGGTCGATTAGGAGGTACGGATGGATACAACAATCGATTTTCAAGCCTTGCCGACACCAAGCTACGTGGTGGATGAGACCTTATTGCGCCGCAATCTGGAAATTCTGAAATCGGTGAAGGATCAAACGGGCTGCAAAATTTTGCTGGCCCAGAAAGCTTTTTCGATGTACTATTTCTACCCTTTGATTGCCGAATATCTGGACGGCACGACCGCAAGCTCTGTCCATGAGGCGCAACTGGGTTATGAGGAATTCGGCAAGGAGACGCACGTCTTTGCGCCGGCTTTCAAGAAGGAAGAAATGGAGGCGTTGCTCCCGATCGTGGATCACATCGTCTTCAATTCTCCTAACCAAGTGAGGCTGTATGCCGAAATGGTGAAGAACAGCCCGCGTCCGATCGAAATCGGCCTGCGCGTCAATCCTGAACTTTCAACGCAGGACCATGCGCTGTATGACCCGGCCAGTCCGTTTTCGCGTTTGGGCACGACAGCCGTCAATTTCGACGAGAGCCAAGTCGAATTGTTGGACGGACTGCATTTCCACACCCTTTGCGAACAAGGTTCCGATGCCTTGGAAGCGACTTTGGTCGCATTCGAGGAAAAATTCGGGAAATATCTGCACGGTATGAAATGGGTAAACTTCGGCGGTGGGCATCATATCACTAAAGAAGGCTACGATATCGCCAAATTGGTGAAAATCGTCAACTACATCAAAGAGAAATATGCTGTGCAGGTCTATCTTGAGCCTGGCGAAGCGATCGCATTGAATGCGGGATTCCTTGTCGCGAGCGTGCTCGAGACGACTTATAACCAGATGAATCTGGCCATCCTGGATACATCCGCGACTTGCCACATGCCTGACGTATTGGAAATGCCTTACCGTCCGTTCATCATCGGTTCCGGTGAAGCGAACGAAAAAGCCCATACGTACCGCTTGGGCGGACAGACTTGCTTAGCAGGGGACGTCATCGGGGATTATTCCTTCGATGAGCCGCTTCAGCCCGGCGATCGCCTGATCTTCACGGATATGGCCATCTATTCCATGGTGAAGAACACGACCTTCAACGGCATCCAACTGCCGGCTATCGCGGCCCATACGTTCAAAGAAGGCACGAAAGTCATCAAGACCTTCGGCTACGAAGATTTCAAATCACGACTTTAGTTATTAAATGGGAGCTGTCTCTGATGAGACAGCTTTTTTACTGTTCTCCGGCTTGGGGCGCTTGGCCGGAGTTGAGGACCGCATTCTGATGGTCTCCTCCTGTGGGCAGAAGCCTCCTCGGAGAAGAGACCAACTATTACCATTCTGCTCCGGCGAAAGAAGCCTCGCCGGAGGAACGGGACATTTTGCACTGTAGTTTTCCAGCGAAAATATGCATATCCATAAAAAACAATAGGACTAAGAAGAATTTGCCTCAAGTGACAAAGACGATAGGGTCCGGTATAATCAAATTGTCGAATATTGCGAAAAATACTTCTGGAAAGGGGAACAAAATGAGAAAAGAAACGTTTGTGATGTCGTTGGCTGTGCTGGGATTATGGGGGTGCGCGGATGAAGCGGATACGGTTCCTGAAGTTGCATCCGTGGACACCGCTTCTGAACAAAATGATACAGTTTCCGAAAACGAAGAGGAAAAAGTCATTTCCTTCATCGGAGTCGGGGATAATCTGATCCATGATTCCATTTTCCGGGATGCGGAATTGCCGGACGGAACCTATGATTTCAAGTTCATCTACGAAAATGTGGCAGAGGATATTGAAGAGGCGGATATCGCTTTTCTGAATCAAGAGACGATCAGCGCGGGGGGAGATTATCCTTATTCGGGCTACCCAGCGTTCAATACGCCGCCCGAAATCGCCCAGGATATGAAAGACCTAGGCTTTGATTTGGTCAACGGCGCAACGAACCATGCCTTGGATTATGATTACCCAGGCGCCCTCAATTCCCTGGCAGTATGGAATGAAGTGGAGGATATTATCTATACAGGTATTTATGAGAGTCAAGCGGACCGGGATGAAATCCGGACAATCGAAAGAGAAGGCGTCACGTTCGCTTTTTTGACCTATACTTACGGCACGAACGGTATTGAGCCGGACACCTCTTATCGGGTAGCTTATTTTGACGAAGAACAGATTCGCCAGGATGTTGCAAATGCCAAAAGCGTCAGCGATGCTGTCATCGTTTCGGCGCACTGGGGTGACGAAAACACGCAGGAAGTCAACGAGATGCAACGTACTTATGCACAATTGTTTGCAGATCTGGAGGTCGATGTCGTCATCGGCACCCACCCACACATTCTGCAACCGATTGAGTGGGTGACAGGCGTAAATCAAAATAAAACCCTTGTGGTCTATTCTCTGGGGAATTTTATTGCCCACTCGCTGACGGATTATAATACGCTCGGAGGCATGGTGACTTTTGATTTTGTCATTGCTGATGATGAGACGATGAGTATCGAAAACGTCCAATTCGAGCCTACTGTTTCGCACTATGTGGCAGATCCGGGAAATGTTGAGAACTCACGGCGGGATTTTAAAATTTACAAGTTGGAAAATTACTCGGAAGAGTTAGCCTTGGAGCATGGGTTGAACGGTTATGAGGACCTGGAAATAACGCCGAATAACTATCTTTCCCTCGTGAAGAACGTCATTCCTGCAGAAATGTTGGAGTAACGGAAAAATACAATAATGCATTTTTTTGAAGGCATCGGTAATCAGCGGTACAGCAAGCGTTTCTTGAAAAGAAACAAACATGAAACCGAAGCCTTCCGAAAATTGCTTACTAATGATTGACGAAACCGCTTATTTATACTATATTGTAGGCAGATGGAAAATCCTATCGCGATATTCTATCCACCTCAGAAAAACTCCCGATTGAAATATCAGTGATCATGTCAGCGTACCACCAAAAATACACCCTCCGCTCAAACAAATGAGCAAACCACCCAAATACTTTCACAACTAGATTCCCTCGATTCAAACAAAAGTAATTCCAGTAAACTTACGTTCTTTTTTGACATCCTCTCAAAAATCATCCAGCAAAACATACCCGATCTTATTCTTCGCTTACCCATTTTTATAATAGATCCGATGGAAAATAACACGGAGTAATCAGCTTATTTTGAACGCCGATAAACCTTTGAACATACAGGTGGTTGAATGCTTGAATCGCAGTTGAACTAATAATAGGTAAGTTTTTTCAACAAACTGATTTAGCATGCCCAAAATCTTTATTTTGATGTATGTATTTGAATGCTCGGCTGCCAGCAATGTTTAAGCTATCCGTTTTTCTCTGATGCATTCTCCGAAAATCCCACGTTTGTATCCCACCCTTTGATTATTCTCTGTTCTCGATAGATCCGTTTTGAGTAAAAGCGTTTGTCGTTTTTCATTGTATCGGTCCTTCGCAGCTCTTGGATTTGTTGACTTGCGTGATTCACAGCAGCTTCAAGCCAATGCTTCAGCCACTTGTACCGTCACTTTCGAAATAAAGAGGAGATGGAGGAATATGAGAAAAAAGTGTTTTTTACTGCTCAACAGAATTGTTTTTTGGCTGATAACATTGATGACAGTGATGCCATCCTTTTTGTCAGCCTATACCGCAATCGATGTATTAGCCGCAGAAATCGGAACAGTCCAGATGGCCTTACCTATGGATGATGGGACTGCGAGCGCAACTGGAACGGTCAACGGATCAGGAACGGCTGTTGATTGGGTTGTGACCGTAACGAAATTTGATTCTGAGGACGAACGGGCTCCGAAACTCGAACTTGAATACAGCAGCGGCCTAGGTACACCGTATAATATTAGTACGAATGTTCAACAAATCAATCGTACGGATATCGGTGCGGTGACAGTCTTAAAAGGATACACATACAGCACCGCCGCAGAAACACTCACCATGTCATTCACTACTGATATTACAGACCATTCTTCTGAAACAATTTCCCTCAAAATACTGGCAGGAACTCTCAGCGAAGAGGAATCCGGGGCAGTGGACATCTTCATGTCTGGTAACGTAAGAACATTATCTCTCGTCAATCCAATCGCCCAGGCGGAAGCGGAAGCAGCAGCCCAGGCGGAAGCGGAAGCAGCAGCCCAGGCGGAAGCGGAAGCAGCAGCCCAGGCGGAAGCGGAAGCAGCAGCCCAGGCGGAAGCGGAAGCAGCAGCCCAGGCGGAAGCGGAAGCAGCAGCCCAGGCGGAAGCGGAAGCAGCAGCCCAGGCGGAAGCGGAAGCAGCAGCCCAGGCGGAAGCGGAAGCAGCAGCCCAGGCGGAAGCGGAAGCAGCAGCCCAGGCGGAAGCGGAAGCAACAGCTCAGGCGGAAGCGGAAGCAGCAGCCCAGGCGGAAACGGAAGCAGCAGCCCAGGCGGAAACGGAAGCAGCAACCCAGGCGGAAACGGTATCCCAGTCTGATGCAAATGTTGAATCAACTGTGGATTCGCCAGAAAGTTCAAAACTAATTGTTGTTGAGGAACTGCCAGAACAAGAAACAGAACTCGATTCAGTCGCTGAACCAGTCTCTTTAGAAGGAATTGCAAATGATCCAATCATTCCGGTGCCGCCTACAGTTGCTTTGTTGTTCGGTAAATCGACTCTAGCGTTTGGTGTGGACGAAGGGCTAGCACTAGCGGCGACTACATATAGCGACACAATCCAAGTAAATAAAACAGCCTTACGAAATTTAGGGTGCAGAACCTATGAAGTTACCTTGACCATCACCGGCATTCCCCCACTTAAACCTGTTGATGTCGTTTTGGTTTTGGATAGATCCGGTAGCATGTCCGAATCAGCTGGACAGTATTCACGCTTGTATTATGCAAAACAAGCGGCTATTAATTTTGCTGGATTAGTATTAACCGGTCCAAATGCTATTCCGGGTAGCCAAGTTGCAGTAGTAAGCTTCAGTGGGCCTCAAACCGTTACTGGTGATGGTATTCAGAGTAACGCGACACAAAATTTGGGGTTTTCTACAAATATGACATTAATAACTAATACCATCAATGGCCTTAATGCGAGTGGAGGCACAAACACTCAAGCAGGGTTTAATCAAGCTGGAACGACATTGAATGGAGCTAACGCGGATTCAAATAAAGTAGTCATCATGTTTACTGACGGCATACCCACAGCAAGCAATGGGAATCAATATGGTCCTAGCGAACCAACAGTGCACAATGTACACACAATTGCTGCATATACAGCAGGGCAAGCACTACATACAAGGGCACGTGTATTCACCATCGGCTTATTGCAAAATATACCCACTAATGTCCGTACACTTGCCATTGACACATTGACAAAAGCTCAAAATGCTGGATTTTATGAAGCCCCATCTGCACAAGATTTACAAACAATTTTCGCATCTATTTCACAACAGTTAAATTATTCTGCGCTAAATGCTGTTGTAACGGATGTGGTTGGAAATAATTTCAACCTAATTGAGAGTAGTCTCCCGGCTGGAGCTGTTTACAATCCTATGAACAGAACTATTACCTGGAGCCCAGGAACAATCATTACAAATTCGCAGTTGAAATACACGGTTCAAGCCAAGCCGGAATTTGAAGGCGGATTAGCCTACACAAATGAATCGGCAACTCTTAATTACACGAACGTGAATGGAGTTGCTAATCAGGCGAAAACGTTCCCGAAACCTCAGGTGAATGTTCCTACGAGACTAAGTGTAAGTTTAACTGATGCCACTATTCTATTGGGTGATTCCATTCAATTGGCAATCGGCAACGATCCTGCTGCTGAAAATTATATGAGTCCGATAACTGGTGGCGATGGGGACGGTACCTATACTTACGCTTGGTATGTAGATGGATCCGAAACTGTCATTTCCACAGATGAAAATCCAACGCTATCCCCAACAGCCGATACGAAATACAAGCTTATCGTTACAGATTCTGATGGTTGTATGGCTATTGCCTATATGTGGGTCAGGGTCAAAACAGGTAGCTTAACAATCAGAAAGGAAAATGAATCCGGTACGGTCATTACCGACAACCCTGCCACCTTCACTCTGACAAAAGACAGCACTACCACAACGCAGTCGACAGCCGCGAATGGATTTGCCGAATTTACTGGTCTTACAAGAGGGACGTATACATTACAAGAAACAGTCGCTCCGATAGGATTTATAGCAGATCTGACAATCTATACGGTGACAGTGGGATTAAGTGCAATCGGAGCAGTAGAGGTTACCGTGACAAAATCCGGAACGCCGAATCCTGTAATGGTTCCAAGTAATCCATTGGTGATCAAAAATGCAGTGGATAAAATTGATATTCCGGTCACGAAGGTTTGGAATGACAACAATAACTTGCTTCAAACAAGACCATCAAGCATTACTGTCAATGTTTACCAGAATTACCAGGAAGGGGATTCACCTTACGACACGATTGTGATCACACCGGATGTTAACGGCGTGTGGAGTGGGGTCTTCGAAGATCTTCCGAAATATGAAAGCCCGGGTCAATTGTATGTCTATACAATCGAAGAGGTGGGTGTCGATAAATATACGGCAGTGGTAACCTCTTCGGACAACGGATTTACAATCACCAATACACTGAATGTCGGTTCACTCGATATACTGAAAGTTGACAAATCTGATCCTACAAAAAATCTGGCTGGCGCAATTTTTGAACTCCGAAATGCTGATGACAGCATTGTCAAAGATATCAATGGCAATGAAGTTAGAGGAACGACCGATTCCAACGGGCAGATCAGTTGGGCGAACATCCCTTACGGTACGTATAAATTAGTGGAAATCCAAGCACCCGATGGATTCAATTTGCTGGATGAAGATATCGAAGTTGTCATAGATGCTGACCATATCGATGTTTCTAAGACAATTGAAAATGTACCAGTTAAAGAACTTCCTGCTACTGGTGGAATGGGAACAACGGTGTTCACATTGGTCGGATTGGCTATTATGATTGGTTCCGGATTTGTCTATAAGAAAAAGAAATAGTTGCAATTTGCGTAACAACTGAGTCTAAAGGAGGAGAAGAAGATGAGTAAAAAGATCAAGCTTTTTTTCACCGCATTGTTGTCAGTTATGGTTTTGTTTGGTGTTGTGCTTCCTAGCGCAGCGTATGCGGCTACGGAGCGGCCAACCACTGGTACATTGAGTATCCACAAGTTACAATATCATACCGAGACGGCTCCGGTCATCAATAACGATGGTTTAGCCTTACCGGCACTTCCTTCGGGTACATCGGCCTTACCGGGAGTGACATTTAAAGTCTACAAAGTCGCGGACGACGCAACCGTTACTACGATTCCTGGTGGAGTTACGCCTGTATCACTCGTGACGAACGCCTCAGGGCTTGCAGAATTTACCGGACTGACGGCTGGACGCTATTTGGTAGTTGAAGACATCACTGCTGCTGGAACGCCATCTGGGATCGAATCATTCACACCTAACTTTTTGGTCGATGTTCCGATGATGAATCCTGACAATGTAACATGGAACGACAATGTGCATGTGTATCCAAAAAACCAGTTGGTTCTAGGTAAAGCGGAATTAACGAAATCATTCGAAGGCGATGCAGTAACGCCTTATCCTGTGGCTACTTTTGCACTTTACAAAGGGGATGCTGCTGATGGGACTGCCGATGATACATTAATCGGTTCATATCCTACTGACGCAACAACCGGAAAAATCAATGTTGCAAATCTGACAGTTGGAGATTATTACTTCATAGAAACAGTTGCCCCTACTGGATATGGTCTAAATAAAACTCCAGTTTTATTCAGTATCACCATCAATGATCATGACGTTACCAAGTATGTCACAGACGATAACTTCTTTTACCCAACGGTTGACAAATTTATCACTACAATCGGCAACAAAACGGAGACAGCGAACATCAATGAACTGAACACTTGGTTCATCCAAGCAACCATTCCTGGGGACATCGGAGATTATGAAAGTTATGTTGTTTCAGACGATCTGGAATCCTTCCTGGATTATGAAAACGCGCTGACAGTAAAAGCCGGGGCAGATGCGCTGACTTTAGGGACAGACTACACATTCGCTGCTCCAGCGGTCGGGACTGCTGGACCGTTACTGACAATCTCTATCAATCCTGATGCATTGGTCGGATATGAAGGGCAGAAAGTTACCATTGAATTCAAAACATCCGTTAACAATACAGTAACGATGGATGACGAAATCGAAAACAACGCAACCGTAACAGGTACTTTGGATGGTACACCTTACGAAGAGGATGTCCCTGAATTACCGGAAGTGCACACAGGCGGTAAGAAATTCGTGAAAGTCGGCAAAACAACGGATTCGGCTGCTTTGTCCGGAGCAGAATTCAAAATTTTCAAAGCTGGAACAACAGAATATCTTCAAACAGACTGGTCTTGGGGCAGCAAGGCAACAGCTCGCGTCTTCACATCAGGAGCTGATGGTAAGTTCGAAGTGACTGGATTGGCTTATGGCAACTACACTTTAGAAGAAACGAAAGCACCAACAGGCTATAACTTGAGAGCGGATGTCAACTTCACGGTCGGACTCGGAAGCTACGCTGACGCAAGCACTGCAACAATCACCAATGCCCCTACACTGACTCTGCCATCAACAGGTGGTATGGGTACAATAGTCTTTTCAGTAATCGGATCAGTGCTGATGCTGGGTGCAGTGAAATTGTATAAGAAAGACGGCGTGGAAGAATAATAAGAACTAAATATTAAAACCTGATTTGGACAGGCGATATTATCGCCTGTTCATCCAAGAGGCTTTCCTATGAAAGCCTCTTGGATGAACAGAAAGTGCAATTCAAAAGAGGTAGCAGATGTTCATCGTCTTCTGCACTTTACTTGATCAGGAAAGTGGGTGTTTGTATTGAAAAAAACTATTTCAAAGAAAATGCAGAAAATTCTACTGGCAGCCATTTTTGCTGTAGGGTTAGGCATTTTTTTGTATCCAATTCTGAGTAATGTATATGTGGAGTATTTTCAAAATCAGGTAATCGATTCTTATCAAGATAAAGTTGATCAAATGACAGAACAGGAAAAGAGACAAAAACTGGCAGAAATGATGGCATACAACGATAACCTGAATCAGTCCGGTATTGAATATGAGGATCCTTTTGAAGGCATTTTGGATGATGACGATAAAAAAATCGAATCCGAAAGCAGTACAATTGATAGCGAAGTTGCTACTTCTGCAGATGAGGAAGCTGTGATTTATGATGCCTTAGCAGGTTCCGTGGGTGAAGCACTCGGGCATATCGAAATCCCAAAAATGGATATTGATATTCCAATCTATTTTGGTACCAGTGAAAAAGTACTTCAAGAAGGGGTTGGTTTACTTGAAGGGAGCTCTTTACCAGTAGGAGGAGCCAGTACTCATGCGACCTTGACAGGACACAATGGACTGCCGAGTGCAAAATTATTTACAGATCTGCACAAATTAGCTGTTGGAGATATTTTTTTTATTCACTCCATCAATGGAACCCTTGCATATGAAGTGGATACAATCAATACGGTATTGCCGGACGAAACCGAGTCATTGAAGATTGTTGAGGGTGAGGATCTGGTCACTCTGATTACTTGCACGCCATACATGATCAATACGCATCGTCTGTTAGTGTCGGGCCATAGGATTGCTTATGAAGAGGTTCAAGAAATTGTGGATGAACCCCAAGAAGCGGATTCCTCCAAAGT
Source organism: uncultured Trichococcus sp. (assembly GCF_963667775.1). NCBI lineage: Bacteria > Bacillati > Bacillota > Bacilli > Lactobacillales > Carnobacteriaceae > Trichococcus > uncultured Trichococcus sp. The sequence continues at coordinate 47,304 of NZ_OY764015.1, forward strand.
CGTGAAGACAAAAGATGAATACAACAACAACAGCTATCGGATTCCAGTGATGGCGTCCACTCTTCTCCTTTTTGGTGTTATCCTATATAGAAGAAGACGCATAAAAGAAGGTGATCAAAATGAAAAATAAAAAGAAGAACAGATACCTGCTGCTCTTCATTTTGGGAGTATCCATCATTTTGGTACCGCAAATGGTCATCTTTTACAATAATTTAGGCCAACAACATCAAATAGATCTGTATAAGGAAACAATCACTGACTTAAATGAAGATCAGATACAACAATTTTTTAGTGAGGCAGCCTCGATAAACAACAACACCATTGCTAATAATATGGATAATGAAAATGATTCCGAACTCCTGGAAATTTCTGCAGACAGCACCAAAACCATGAGCAATTATGATGCACTGAGCGATCCCTTTACCAACCAGATGACTTCCGGAGGGAATCAGCCTAGTTTGATTGCTGAAGATGATGTTTTTGCTTTCATCGAAATACCGAAAATTGGTGAGATGTTGCCTATTTTTCTAGGAGCCACTCCCAACAATCTTGCAAAAGGAGTTGCTCAAGTGACAGAATCATCGTTACCGACAGGGGGATCTGGAACTCATGCCGTCATTGCCGGCCATCGAGGGTATTACGGAGCGACATTGTTCAGATATATCGATCAAATGGAAACAGGGGACCTTTTTTATATTCATGTATTGAATAAAGTATTGACATATGAGGTTACAGGACAGGCTATAATCGAACCTGAAGATACCTCTTCGCTAGGTATCGTCGAGACAGAGGATTTAGTAACTTTACTGACGTGCACACCTTATCCTACAGACCGATATAGACTGCTTATCTACGGATCGAGGGTATACGATGAGCGAGAAACTGTTGAGTATGTGAACGTCTCAGAAGCCCCTTTAATCGGAAAAAACAATACGGAAATTGTCGAAACCTGGGATGGCGATGAAACCATTGAAGAGAGCACTGTTTTACCGGTGGACGAGGATGAAGCACAGCAAAGTAACGAGGAGACTTCCGTGTCTTTATCAGAAAATATTTCTGTTCAACTTTTACAGTCCGAAACAGACATTTCAACAACAGCCCGCAATCATAAATGGATCAATCGTTTGATTATCATTGCAGGCTTATTGAGTATTGCTGTCAGTATCGGATTGATTGTGAAAAATAAAAATAAAGGATAATGAAACATATTTTCCGAACGAATGTAATCGCATTAAAGAATTTAAAAACTTTTGAGGTATTGAAAATGGCGCTCTGGAATAGGGCGCCATTTTCATTCACTGAGTTAGATGATGTGTACTTCTGAAAGGAGGCACATCTAATAGTGTTGCTGTCGTTTTCCTTTGTGAAACCACCCGAATGATGTTAAGATGGGTTTGAAAGCGGTAACAATTTCTTTGCGAAGCAAGGGGGATGCGTTATGGATAAGGAAGTACATCAATTGATCGAAATCGCTGAAATTGCGATGCAGGCGAACGACTATGCTCATGCGGAGAAAAAATACATCGATGCTTTATATTTGTTGGACAATCCGAAATCGGAAGAATATCAACGGGTAGTGAACAAGTTGGCGAAGTGCTATGCCGCGCAGAAAAATTTTTCTGGAGCCAAAGAATGTCTCGAGGAACTGTTGTTTTACGCGAAAAAAAACAAAGACGGAAAGAAGGAAGCGGAGTATCTTCATGCCTTAGCGGTCAATACCCGTTGTATGGGAGAATATGATTTGGCAGCATTGATGTGCGAGGAAGAGATCACTTTCCGGCTGACGCATTTCCCGGATGATTACATCGGGTTAGCCTGCAGCTACTATGAAGCGGCCATGCTGTCGTTGCTGCAACGGAATCCGATCAAAGGCAAAATGAATCTGGACAGGGCGAAACAGTATGCCGACAAATCCAAAGATGAAGAATGTCAGGCAGGCATCCTACGCGGTATTGGCGATTACCATTTCACTTTGAATGAATTGGAAAAAGCCCGCGAATCCTATCAGGACAGTCATGCCTTGTATATGGAGAGTAAAAATGAAGCAGCGGCCGCCGAATTGTTGGCCCGGATGAAGCGCGTTGAGGACGCAGGGTGAGGACCTTGATGCGCAGCTTTGGAGAGCACAGATCCATTTTTAAATAAGAAAAAGCAACCCGTTTCCAGGTTGCTTTGATTTTCTATAAAATCGATAAGATATCCGATGGGGTCTTGAAGATGTGATCGGCATCGAACCCTTTTGACGTATGCGAACCCCATTCCGCCAAACCGAAAGCGACTGCGGCGTTGCGTGCGCACTGGTTGTCATAAATGGAATCCCCGATATAGATGGCTTCCTTTTCAGTAATGCCCAATCTGCGCAGACACTCCGTCAACGGTTGCCCGGAAGGTTTGTGTTCTGCGGTATCGCTGGATGTGATGATGACGTCAAAATAGCCATCCAAACCGTAGGGTGTGATGTTAAGCTCGTAGCTTTCTTTTGTCTTGGAGGTGACAATGCCCAGCAGATGATTGTTTTCCTTCAAATAACGCAGCGTATCTTCCATCCCGGCAAAGATACTCACGCTGTCCGCATACGTTTTCGATTGCGCACTCCACTTCGGATGCAGATCGGCAGCTTCTTCAGGAGTGAAACCCAAATGCTGCAAGCCCTCCATGCCCGGTATGCCGAAAATCGCACGCATGTCTTCTTGTGTGGCAGGTCTGCCGGCATGTTCCCGAAGGATGTCATCCAGACCTTTGAAAATGGAATCTTCAGTATCCACAATTGTGCCGTCAACGTCAAAAATAAATGTATGAATCATGTGTGTAAAACTCCCTTGAAATGTTTCTTGTTATTATAGCACAGCTTGGAATTGTAATAAAACCACTCTTACTGATGCAAAGGCATTAAGAAAAGGTTACAATGTACAGTGTTCGTTTGGCAATAGCGTTCATTGGTTATATACTATACCTTTAGGAGCATAGAGTGTTGCTAAAAGAATAAGTTCGGCGTTGCCGAGTTTTTATAGAGTAAGGGGAATTTAAACATGGCTTTGAACGAAAAAGAATCAAAAATACTGAGTTACATAAAGGAAAATCCTTTCATTTCGCAGCAAGATTTAGCTACAAAGATTGGCCTGTCACGTCCCGCAGTGGCGAACATCATTTCCGGCTTAGTGAGACGGGGATACCTTTTGGGAAAAGCCTATGTCATCAATGACACGCGACCGATCGTCTGCATCGGTGCTGCCTGTATCGATCGCCGCTATTTTGTTGAAGGTGGCCTTATACATGGACAGTCGAACAATGTAACCTCACAGACATCAATCGGCGGAGTCGCTCTAAGCATCGCTGAGAATCTTGGCAGACTGCAGGAAGATGTCGTCATGCTTTCTCTGGTCGGTGAAGATGCGGAATGGCATACGATTGAAGAATCCATGCGTCCGTTGATGAAGACGTCCGAAGTGGAAATGGTCCCTGGCTTTTCGACAGGTACCTTTATGGAAGTCATCGATGAGAGCGGAAAAATGATCATCGGTTTAGCTGAAATGGATATTTATGAATACATGCAGCCCAAATGGTTGTTGAAACACTTGCCAACACTGAAGCGGGCAAAGACGATCATCATCGATTCGAATTGTCCGAAAGAAAGCGTGGAACACTTGCTTGAAATCGGCGCGAAGTATAATATACCGACTGTCCTGATTTGCGCATCCGTGCTGAAATTGTACAACATCCCTGAAAATTTGAAGGGATTGAAGTTGCTGATCACGAAGCATGACGAAACCGAAAAGCACTTCGGCATCGAAATCAACGATGATGCTTCCATGCGGAAAGCCTTACAGCTTTGGTTGGATAAAGGGGTGCAGCATATCATCATCACCAAAAACAGTCAGAGCGTCGGCTATGCCAGCGAAAAGTACGGCATGCATGTCTATGATCTGAAGAACAGCGACAGCGACACCTATATCTGGGGAACAAACGAAGCGCTTTGTGCCGGAATCGTCTATTCCTACTTGAGGACGGATGATATTTCGGAAATGATCCAGACTGGCCTGGCGAATGCTGTCATGTCATCGAAATCAGCCTATAAAGTCCGTCCGAACCTATCCCAGGCGGTATTGCGTAAAGATGTCAAAGAAATCGGCAAGCTGGAAAGCAGAGAAATTTAGCTGGATGAGGACTCTAGGTTTCAGAAAAAATAAATAGTCCGCAACTATTCTAGTCTGAGTAGCGCGGTAACCAAGAAGAGTCCGCCAACTGGGGCTCTTTTTGGTTTGTAAATTTATCGACCGAATCACCGCTAATCTTTTGTTTCTTTCGTAAGTATAGTAAAATAAGAATAAGGAAAGCGTTTTCTGGTTGATTATTCCAAAGGAGTGGGTTTGAATGGTTCAGTATAAAAACATATTGATTCCAGTAGACGGATCGGAGGCTTCGATCAAGGCATTCAAACAGGCGGTCCATATCGCTGAAAGGAACAATGCCTTACTGTATCTAGTTGCGATACTCGATAAAAAAAATAATGCCGATGAAGCCGCACAGCTGCAGAAGGATAAGGACTCTTTATTCGATGAGTTGGACAGATACGCGCGTGCTAACGGGGTCGCGGTGCACAAGGAAATGCGGTCAGGAAATGCTAGAGAAATGATTTCGAAAACGCTGGTTGAAGAATGGAGTTGTGATTTGATTGTAATGGGTGCGACAGGGAAGGGCACCATCGCAAAATTCGTGGTCGGATCGATCACGAATCATGTCATCAAACATGCATCATGTGATGTATTAATTGTAAGGAAGAATTGATCAGACGCTTTCGAACAAACGAATCAGGAGACGCAAAAAAAGTCCAGTTACTTAAACGTAGCTGGACTTTCCTTTTTCTTTTATTGGACGATTTTCGCGGTGCTTCCTTCTGCTGTTCGGTCGACTTCGATGTGGACAGGTATCCGCGTCTTCAACTCTTCGACGTGCGAAATGATGCCGACCAATCGGCCGCAACTGTTCAGGGAGAAAAGCGCCTCGATTGCGGCATCCAAAGACTCTGGATCCAGTGAGCCGAAACCTTCATCAATGAACAACGTATCGATTTGGATGCCTCCGCTGCGGCTCTGCATCACATCGCTGAGTCCGAGTGCAAGCGCTAAGGATGCCTTGAAACTTTCGCCGCCCGATAACGTTTTGACGCTGCGGGTTTGGCCGGTATAATGGTCGAATACATCGAGATCCAGACCCTTGGCTCCGGAACCTTTTCCTTTGTCTTCCTTCCGCAACAACAAGTAGCGGTTGTTTGTCATCTGTTGGAAGCGGAGGTTGGCGGCTTCGATGATTTCTTCATAGTAGATCGCCAACACATAGCGTTCGAAGGAGATATAGTCGGTTTCTTTGGTGCCGTTGGCGATTTCCGACAAAGTCCTGAATTTTTGATAATCAGCAATGATCTGCTGCTGTTTTTTGTAGATTGCAGCGATTTCCTGCGCCGCTTTCTTAAGCATCTGGATGTTGCCTGCGAGCTGATCTTTTTGCTCTTCCGATTCGCGGATGGCGTTGTCCAGAAGCGCTTTTTGATCGGCGCAGGCTGCGATCGTTTGAGCCGGGGGCAGTGTTGCTGCAGCTTTTCTTTGATCGCGTAAACGGGTGACGGTGACATTCAGATCGTCTTCATGACTGCGGATCCGTTTCTGGATGTCCAAAAGCAATGCCTTGTCCAATATCAGATGTTCGAAAGGCTCTTCCAGACCGGTTGAATCCAGCATAACTGTGTAGGCGGTTTCCGCCTCCAACAAAGCATGGGTTGTCTCCTCAATCTGAGCCGCGTAAGTAGTCCGGTTGGCAAGGCAGACTGCAACCTGTTTCTCGAGTTCGGTCAGCTCGCTGTTCAGTTTGTTGTAGTCATTTGTGCAGGCTTCAATCTTTTCTTTGAGCTGCAGGATTTCTTTTTGCACGGTTGTGAGGTCCCTGTCGCCCAAAACTTGCTTATCCTGGTCGATTTCGGCCAGCAGGTCCCGGGAAAGAGTTTCGTTCAACAGCAGCGTTTGCTGAAGGGAAAGACAGTTCTGGTCGATCCGCAGCAATTCCGCTTCAATATCGCTTTGCTCCTTGACGAGTGACTCCTCTTGGTCAAGGACCTTCTGCAGATTTTCCAGCTCCAACAGCAATTCTTTTTCTGACGCGATTTCGGTATCGCGCTTTTCTTTCTGTTCCTGTTTGTAGCTTTCGAAAGTTTTATCCGTAACTGCGAATTCGGTGAAGAGTTCATCCAGTTGTTTTCGGATGCCGGAAAGTCCGGCAGTTGCTTGCTGGTAATCGGCATAGGCCTGATTCCGTTTGTTCTCGAGCAGCTCCCGGTCCTGATCGGAAAGGGTGTCCGCTGTTTTTTGCGCGGGTGCGGGATGGTCGGTTGAACCGCAGACAAGACAAGCATCTCCGACGACCAACTGTTCAGCCAAGATGCCGGCGATGTTACGGTTGTAGAGCAGGGTTTCATCCTTGAACTGTTGGTCGATCCTCACGAATGCTTTTTCCAGCAGCAGGAATCGCTCGTTTTTGACCAGTTCTTCAGACAATAAATTTTCGGTTTGGACAATCCTTTTGTGGAGCTGCTCCGATTGCTGCACGTTCATTCGGCATGTGCTCAATTGGTCTCGAAGGACGGCTGCAGCCTTTTGGGCTTGTTTCACCGCCGCAAGATTCAGGTGGCACTGCTCCTGTTTTTCTTTTTGCGTCTGTTTGAGATCGTTATGTTTTTGCAGTTCTTTCGTGGCATCGTGGCAAGCTTTCTGGCAACCGGCCAGTTCTTTCTCCTTCTTTGCCAAGGCGACAAGCTGTTTTTCCTGTTCCTTCATGGTGTCGATCTGCTCACGTATGCCTGGAATCAGCGAAAAGGCAAGCTCAGCCGCTTCGAATGCCGGTTTAGTGTCGCGTGCAGCCTGATTCAATCGGTCCAAGCGTGCGTCATTTTGTTTGGCTTGATCCTGTTTTGCCGCCTTGTTTGTGGATGCTGCAACGCACAGCAATCTTTTTTCCTCGGCTTTGACTGCTTGTTCATGCCGTTCCAACTGCCGTTTCCATCCTGCAACGGCTGTTTCCTCTGCTTCAAGGACTTTCAACCTGGCTTCCAGTTGTGCGATTTCTTCCAGTAGTTTGATGGTATCGGATGCAGATTGGCTTTGGGAACGCAAAGCTGTGAGCTGCAGTTCTTTTGCTGCACGTTCTTTTTCGAGCGCCGCCAACAGTTCCGCGATCCGAACAAGAATGCGTTCGGTGTCCTGCAAAGTGAGTGCTTCCTGCAGGCCGTCATCGTTGATTCCCGAGGCAAAAGAGTAGGCAGTCTGAAGGGAATCCTGGGCGGAAGTCGCCTGGCTCTGGAGTGATTTGGCTTTCTCCTTCAACTCCTCCTGGAAGCTTTTCAGGATTTCGGTACCGAAGATGTTCCGGAATATGGTCTCTTTTTCATTGCTGTTCGATTCCAGCAGCTTTTTGAATTCCCCTTGCGGCAGCATGACGATCTGTTTGAACTGCTCATAGTTCAAGGAAAGCAGCTGCTCTATTTCCGCATTGGCATCGCGCGCTTTGGTCGTTACGGTATCGTCGTGATAAAAGGCGACATCAGCCAAAAGATTGATGATTTTTCCGCTCTTCCCGGGACCCGTTTGGGCAGGGGAGCGTCTGACGCGGTAAGTTTTTCCGTTGTATTCGAATTCCAGGTCGACGTAGCAGACCGTGTCTTCCGTTGCAAACTGAGACTTGAAGGTGTCCTTTTCACGGCTGCTGCCGCTGGCGACGTCGTAAAGTGCGTAAGCGATGGCATCAAAAATTGTGGTTTTGCCGGCACCGGTAGGCCCGCTCACAAGAAATAGCGTTTGGTTCTGGAATTGCGTGAAATCCAGTACGGTTTTTTCTTTGTAAGGTCCGAAGGCACTTATTTCTAATCTTAAGGGTCTCATCTAATCATTCCTTTCCAATGCGGAAAAGATATCCGCAACGATTTTTTGACCGGATTCATCCAATTCTATGGCACGGTATTGCTCATAAAAGTCCTTGAACAAGTCCGGGTACGACAGTTGTTGGAGATCCTCGCGGTTATGCTGTAGGGCTACCGATTCTGTTTCCTTCCGGCTGACGTATTCCAGGCCCATCGCCTGCGGATAGCGGCGGCGCAATTGGTTCATCGCATCCAGTACATATTCCGTGTCCTCCAGCTCAAAGAACAGGTAATCATCGGATTGTCCTTTCATCAGCTCGGAAAACGTGCTTGTGATCGTGCGCATATCGCGCAAAGGCTTGATACGGAGGGGTTCGATCTCGAGTTTGCCTTTTTCTATCGTTACGATAGTCGTCTGCTTTTGGTGTGGGGTCTCCGATTTGGAATATTTCAGGATCGAGCCGCTGTAGCGGACTTTGTCGTTTTTGACTTTCTGGGCCTTATGCAGATGGCCTAAAGCGACATAATCAAAGTCCTCGAACAGGGACACATCCACGTATTCGGAAGTGCCGATGCTGAGCGGGCGTTCGGAGTCGGACGGTTCGCTCGTGTCGTTTCCGGTCTGGATCACATAGCCGTGCGCAATCAGGATGTTGACTTCATTTGGGTTCATGGTTGCTTTTACGGTCGCCAACTGCGCACGAATGGCATCCTCCATATTTTTGATTGTGTCGTCCTGAAGCTTCTCTCGGACATAGACATGATCCGCAAAAGGCAGCAGATAAAAATTGGTTCCTTGGAAGGCAACTTTGCGGATGATCTCTTTCATGGTTCCCTCTATATAGAGCCTGCTGTCCGCCAACAGATCGGCTGCGTATTCGATCCGTTCGTTGCTGTCGTGGTTGCCGGCGATTACGAACACAGGAACGCCCAATTCCTTCACCATCCGTGTAAGCGTCCGGTTGGCCAGCGCCACCGCCTCTTTCGGCGGTAATGCGCGGTCGTAAAGGTCTCCGGCCATAATGATCGCATCGATACTTTTATCTTTGAGTGTTTCAATCAGGTTCATCAAGTAATGGGTCTGATCTTCAAGCATGGAAAAATCATTGACGATTTTACCCAGATGCCAATCAGCTGTATGCAGTATTCTCATGGGGAAGTCTCCTGTCCATCGGGTTAGTATTTGAAAAAACAGTGGTCCGTTTCTATTTGATCAGATAAATAAGTTCATTTTACATTATAACAGATTGTCACACCGGAAATCAGGGACAATCGATGGTGCGCGAGTGGAAATGCTAGTGACATCAGCGCTTTTGAGCTATAGTATAAGTAACGGGATTCAAAAAGAGAGCAGTTGAAGGAGGAGTCGGAATGGATCTGGGGTTAACGAACAAAGTGGCATTGGTCATCGCTTCCAGCCAAGGTCTGGGCAAGGCGGTGGCGAAGGAACTCGTCAAAGAAGGTGCGTACGTCATGCTCACCAGCCGAAGCGAAGACCGGTTGGCTGAGGTGAAAGAAGAACTGGAAGCCTTGCATGCCGGAAAGGTTGCGTATTTTCCTTGCGATATCACCAAAGTTGAGGACATCCAGAAGCTGGTGGCAAGGACCCATGCCGTATTCGGTAAAATCGATATCTTGCTGAACAATGCAGGCGGACCGCCAAGCGGAAAATTCGATTCCTTTTCCGACGAGGCTTGGCAGCAGGCCTTCGAATTGAACCTGCTGAGCTACATCCGGATCATCCGCGAAGTGCTGCCTGATCTGCGCAAAGAGGGCGGACGCATCGTCAATATCACTTCGATTTCGGTGAAGACGCCGTTGCCGAACCTGGTCCTGTCCAACACCTTCCGTAACGGCATCGTCGGCCTGAGCAAAACGCTTGCCGATGAATTGGCGCCCGACAACATCCTCGTCAACGTCGTTGCGCCCGGAAAAATCGCAACCGATCGTTTGAAATATCTGAATGAGGCGAACGCCAAAGCGAAAGAGTTGTCCTTGGGGGAAGTCGACAAGGTTGCGATTGCGGGCATTCCGCTGGGCCGTTACGGTACACCGGAAGAATTCGCGAAAGCCGTCGTTTTCCTTCTTTCCGAAGCAAATACGTACATCACCGGCAGCACACTATATGTGGATGGCGGGGCAGTCAAAGCGATTTGAAGCCGAACCCGCCATCCGAAACAGACAGGAGAATGGAATATGGGACAAGTAATCATCAATGCAGACGATTTTGGTCTCACAAATGGCGTGAACTACGGCATCATCGACAGTTTTTTGTACGGCATCACCACCTCGACGACCTTGCTGGCGAACGGAGCGGCATTCAATCATGCTGTGGAATTGGCATCTGATCATCCGGATCTGGAAATCGGGGTCCATCTGAATCTGACGCTCGGAAAGCCTTTATTGGCTGATGCGTCCACCATCAGTGCCGAAGGGCGCTTCCACACTAGGGAATACGTGCAGCAGCATGCGGCTTCGATGGATTTGGACGAAGTTTATGCGGAGTGGCATGCGCAGATCGAAAAGGTGCGCAAGGCAGGCATCAAACCAACGCACTTGGATTCGCACCATCATGTGCATATGCTAGAGCCGCTCAACAAAGTCATCCTGTCCTTGGCGATCCAGTACGAGCTGCCGATCCGTGATCACTTCGAGGGCAGCCACGGGGTGATGCATACGGACCGTCAATTCGACCTTGGTTTTGCCGCTGAAAAACCGCAGGCCGAATTGGGGATGAATGTAATGGAGAGATTGGATGACATCATGGCCGTACTGGAAAAGCCGGACACTTCGGTCGAATTGATCGTTCATCCGGGTTATGTCGATGCCAGTCTGGAACGCGTGAGCAGTCTTCAGAAGGACCGGGCCTATATGGCAGAATTCTTGATGCATTCCGATTTTGCGGACCGCATCCGTGAAGATGACGCCATCCAGTTGATTTCTTATGCTGAATTAAAGGAGTAAGAATTTGAGTAAAGGCAGTCCTAGTCATGGGGTTGTCTTTTTTTGTATTTATTACTAAATTATAATGATTATCATTAACAAAAATGCAGCAAAAAGTGATAGAATAGAGGGATGAAGCGTGGCTGATCTTAACTGCGTTCAACAGTGAATCACTGTTCAGATCAGCTGTATACCGAATGATAAAGGAGAAATCTAAAAAATGACATTATTGGAAATGGAACATCTGAGCTTTGTCTCGGACGGAAAAGTCATCCTGGACGACATCACCTATTCGCTGGAAGAGGGCGAGTTTCTCTCGATAACCGGCCCGTCCGGAAGCGGCAAGAGTACACTTTTGAAGATCATCGCGACGATCCTTTCGCGTACCGAAGGGGAAATACGCTACCAAGGGAAGTCGCTGGATGAATACGAACCTACCGAATACCGCAAGGAGGTTTCCTACACATTCCAGACGCCCGTATTGTTCGGAAAGACTGTCCGCGATAATTTGACTTTTCCTTACGAAATCCGCAAAAAGGAATTTGATGAAAAGAAAGCGGTCGCCTATCTGGAATCGGTCGGATTACCGAAGGAATATCTGGACAAAGAGATCAACACCTTGTCAGGCGGGGAAAAACAGCGCGTCGCCTTGATCCGCAACGTCCTTTTCCAACCGAAAATCCTCCTGCTTGATGAAGTGACGAGCGCCTTGGATGAAGCGAATCGCCAGATCATCTGGAAATGGCTTCAGGAAATGCGGAATCATTCCGACATGACGATCATCATGGTCAGCCATAACGAGCAAGAATCCAGCCTGGCGGATAAAAACATCCATATCGTTGCGGGAAAAATCTTGAAAGAGGAGGGGTATTAGGATGGATCTACAAGTCAGTCCAATCACACTCATGTTGAGCTTTTCATTGGTATTGGTGGGAGTCTACATCTCCTACAAGGAAAAATTAGGCACGGCCAAAGACATCTTGTACAGCATCACAAGAGCCGTTGTGCAGTTGATCGCGGTCGGGTACGTGTTGACGTATCTGTTCAATGTGAACAACACGATCGTCACTCTGGCGATGGTTGCAGTCATCGTCTTCAATGCGTCCTGGAATGCCCACAAACGCAGCAGCAGCATCCCGAACTCATTGAAGATTTCGCTCATCGCCATCTCCGCTTCGGCGATTTTGACGTTATCCATTTTGGTCCTGTCCGGGTCCGTCAAATTTATCCCCTCTCAGATTGTGCCGATCACCGGCATGATAGCCGGGAATGCGATGACGACGATCGGCTTGTGTTACCGTAATCTGAACTCTTTGTTCCGTGACCAGCGCCAACAGATTCTGGAGAAACTGTCGCTGGGAGCGACTCCGAATCAAGCTTCGCGCACGATTTTGCGGGAAACGATCAAATCAGGGATGCAGCCATCTTTGGATTCCGCCAAAACGGTGGGAATCGTCTCCTTGCCGGGCATGATGTCGGGCCTGATGTTTGCAGGGACGGTGCCAATGACGGCCATCATGTATCAGATCATGGTTACTTTCATGCTGGTGGCGGCGACAAGCATCTCTTCCTACATCGCCTCTTTCCTGGCATACCGCGAATTCTACAACGACAGACAGCAGCTTCGCGTCTGATGCTTCTTAGTTTTTCGGTTGGTCCACGCTGAAAAGTATGGTATCCTTTCTATTATAAAATTGATTTTGGAGGGAAAAAGTTGAGCGGATTAATCTATCGCAGAACCCATCGCATCAAAGGCTATGAATGCGACATCACCGGTGAAATCACCTTGCCTTCGCTCGTGAACCTGATGATGGATCTGTCGGGCCAACAAAGCGATTCACTCGGCAACACGAATGATCAGATGTCCGAAAGGGGGCTCAGCTGGATCATCGTGCAGTACGATATGCAGATCGAACGCATGCCGCACCGAGGGGAAAGAATCATTCTGGAAACGGAAGCCATCAGTTATAACCGTTTCTTCACCTATCGTCGCTTCCGGGCTTATGATGAAAGCGAACAATTATGTGTGGAAGTGATGACGAACTTCGTCATGATGGATATCGAGACCCGCAAAATGGTTCAGATCCAAAAAGAGTTGCTGACCGTCTATCAGGCTGATGAAATCCGGACGATGGTGCGCATGCAGAAGCCGATCCAACTGGAGCCGGAAAACCGCAAGGAACAGGATTTCCGCGTCAGATTCTTGGATATCGACTACAATCGCCATGTCAACAACGCGAAGTACTTCGACTGGATCATCAACACGATCGATCCGAAATTCATCATGGATCACCAGATGGCTGCCGTTACCATCAAGTATGAAAAAGAGGTCGAATACGGCAACAGCATCACCAGCGTCATGACGACGAAAGAAGCCGAGAACGGCGAAATCATCACCGCGCACCGCATCATGAACGGCGAAGACCTGGCCTGCGAAGCCCACATGATCTGGAAAAAAGTGTAGAAAAAAGAGGAGCCACCCGGATGACCGGGTTCTCCTCTTTTTGTTGTTTAGTGATGATTTTATGCTTGTTCTTTATAAAGTGCGTTGATTCTTGCTTGAACATCCTTATCTGCCAAGAAGTCCTCATAGGTTGTTTCCATTCTGTCCACAACGCCGTTTGGAGTCACTTCGATGATGCGGTTCGCAGTAGTGTTGATGAACTCGTAATCGTGTGAAGTGAACAACAAAGCGCCTTTGAAGGCGATCATGCCGTCATTCAAAGCTGTGATGGATTCAAGATCCAAGTGGTTCGTAGGATCATCCAACACCAAGACGTTTGCTTTTGAAAGCATCATTTTCGATAGGATGATACGGACTTTTTCTCCCCCGGATAGGACAGAAACTTTCTTCATGACGTCTTCACCAGAGAATAGCATGCGGCCCAAGAAGCTGCGCAAGAAAGTGTTGTCGTCCTCTTCTTTGCCTGCGAATTGGCGCAACCATTCCAAAATGGTGATGTCTGCAACCGGGAATTCGTTCGTGTGATCCTTCGGCAAGTAGCTTCGTGAAGTTGTCACGCCCCATTTGAAAGTACCGCCATCAGCTTCCATTTCTCCCATCAAAATCTTGAAGAGGGTAGAAGTGGCGATGTCCTTGCGGCTTGTGAAAGCGACTTTATCGTTTTTGTTCAAAGCAAAGCTGATGTTGTCCAAAATTTTGACGCCATCGATTGTTTTGGAGATGTTTGAAACCATCAACAAGTCATTTCCGATTTCGCGTTCTGGAGTGAAGCCGACGAAAGGATATTTACGGGAGGATGGTTGAATATCATCCAAGGTGATTTTATCCAATGTCTTTTTACGGGATGTCGCTTGTTTGGATTTCGATGCATTTGCACTGAAGCGCGCAATGAAGTCCTGCAACTCCTTGATCTGTTCTTCTTTTTTCGCATTGGAATCGGCAGCCAATTTAGCAGCCAACTGACTGGATTGCATCCAGAAGTCGTAGTTTCCGACATATAGTTTGATTTTTCCGAAGTCGACGTCACACATGTGCGTACAAACCGTATTCAGGAAGTGACGGTCATGGGAAACAACGATGACGGTATTCGGGAAGTTGATCAGGAACTCGGATAACCATTCGATTGATTCTTTGTCCAAACCGTTTGTCGGTTCGTCCAACAGCAGTACGTCCGGTTTGCCGAATAGGGCTTGCGCCAGCAAAACTTTAACTTTTTGCGGCTCCAACAGGTCACTCATCTGTTTGTAGTGCAAATCTTCACCGATTCCTAAACCTTGCAAGAGACTTGCAGCATCGGATTCGGCTTCCCAGCCGTCCAATTCAGCAAATTCGCCTTCAAGTTCGCCGGCTCTGATGCCGTCTTCTTCAGTGAAATCAGTTTTTGCATAGATGGCGTTTTTCTCGGCCATGATTTCATAAAGGCGTTTATGCCCCATGATCACGGTGTCCAATACTTGATGTTCTTCGAAACCATAGTGGTTCTGGTTCAGCACAGCCAGACGTTCATTTGGATCCAAAATGATGTCGCCGGTAGTTGGCTGGATGACACCTGATAAAATCTTCAGGAAAGTGGATTTTCCAGCTCCGTTTGCACCGATGACGCCATAGCAGTTACCAGGGGTGAACTTTAGGTTAACATTGTCAAACAACTTGCGATCGGAAAATTGTAAGCTGACATTTGATACGGTAATCATTTTTTTACATTCCTCAATTCTTGTTTATAGTCAATTAATTCTAGCATATTCCAGAAAAAATAAAAGGATTTTAACAGAGTGTTTACAAAAAACGAGTAGGATCGCCTCTTTTGCGGCAATCTTTTGTCCTGTTTTGTCGTAATGTTGCCATCATTTTTGGGTGCAGTCATTGCTTGCGGAGCAGCCACGAAAATGAGAAATCGCTAAATTTTTTTGGTTAACGCTCCCAATTCTAGTCTCGGAGGAAGTGCCATGATAGAATGAAAAAAATGAAACAGAAAGTTGGCTGAGACTTAATGGATAAGAAATTATCGAACAAAGAATATATATACATCGGCTCCATGCTCTTCGGCTTATTTTTTGGTGCCGGCAACCTGATTTTTCCGGTCCATATGGGGCAATTGGCTGGGCAAAATTTGATTCCGGCGATGTTAGGTTTCATCGTGACGGCAGTGGGATTGCCGTTTCTGGGCATCGTGGCGATGGGGCTGTCGGGTAAAGAGAGTCTGTTGGAAATGGCGAGCAAAATCCATCCGAAATACGGCGTTTTCTTTACCGCCGCGCTTTATCTGACAATCGGACCGTTCTTTGCGACGCCGCGTACCGCGACCGTCTCTTTCGAGGCAGCCTTTGCGCCCTATTTGGACCCTTCAATGACAAAAATGGCGCTGTTCCTGTTCTCGTTGCTTTTCTTCGCAGCCGTCTTGTGGTTCTCCCTGAAACCGTCGGAAATATTGAAGTGGGTAGGCAAAGTTCTGAACCCGATATTTCTGGTGTTCCTTTCGATCCTGATCCTCTTCGGATTTTTCGCTCCGATGGGTGCAGCGAGTGAAATGCCAGTGGACGCGAGCTATCAGACAGGTGCATTCTTCAAAGGCTTTTTGGAAGGGTACAACACGATGGACGCTCTGGCTTCCTTGGCTTTCGGCATCATCGTCGTTACGACGATCCAGGGCTTGGGCATCACCAAGACAACGACTATCGCGAAGGACACGATAAAATCCGGAGCGATCAGCATGCTCTTGATGGCTGTCATTTACGGTTCGCTGGTTTACTTGGGTGCAACGAGCCGCGGGGTTTTTGAAATCAGCGACAACGGCGGCATCGCTTTGGCGCAAATTTCAAATGAGTACTTCGGCATCTTCGGGGCGGCCCTGTTTGCGGTCATCATCACCGTCGCTTGTCTGAAAACGGCAATCGGACTGATCACAGCCATCAGCGAAACGTTTGTGCATATGTTTCCGGATTCATTGGACTACAAACAATACGTCTATCTATTTACCGCAATTTCATTCGGTTTGGCGAATTTGGGTCTGAATCAGATCATCGCGTTTTCGATTCCGGTGTTGATGTTCCTCTATCCACTGGCGATCACGTTGATTTTTCTGTCGATCACGAGCAGCCTCTTCAATGACCGGGCAATCGTCTACCAGATGACGACCTTGTTCACCTTGCCGTTCGCGGGCGTTGATTTCCTGAAAGCTTTGCCGCAAGGGATCAAGGACGCTGCCGGCATGAACGGTGTCATCACCTGGACCGATTCAGCGATCCCGTTATCCGAGATCGGAATGGGTTGGCTGATCCCGTCACTGATCGGTTTTGCGATCGGCTTGGCGATTTCGAAAAACAATAAATTAGCTTAAATATTAAAGGAACGGGGCTGTCTCAATCGAGATAGCCCCGTTTTTCCGTATGGTTGACCGGGGAATCACTGTGGCTTAACAGGCTTCAATTTACAGTGTGCTCCGGTGAGGGGCACGCTCACCGGAGCACACCGCAACCATCGGCGTGAACTCCGACGAAGACAATCTTACCGGAGAACAACTCCAAATATCGCCCTCTCCTCCTGCGAAACCTGCGCCCCCCGGAGGACAGCCTTCAGAGCCCTGAGTTTGCCCAAGAAAATAAGACCGCCTCAGTGAGACAGTCTCATTCTTCGTTATTTTTTGAATCTTCGTTGGATTTTTTTGAACCAGGAATCCTTTTCGGCAAGAATTGGGATTTCCTTTTCCTTATTCGCGAGATCCATAAAATACTTTTGCGCATCCACTGTAGGCTTGTCATTCCGGACGTAGCGGTAAGTCCCGTCAGGATGAAGTTCTCGCGCTTTTGTGTTGTCGGCAAGATAGACGTCCATCAGCGAGAGGATCTCTTTCTTGATGGCGTTGTCCAGAATCGGAAATTCTATTTCGATACGTTTGATCATATTGCGGGTCATCATGTCAGCGGAAGACAGGAAAAGATTCTCATCTCCGTTGTGATGGAAATAGTAGATACGGCTATGTTCCAGGAAGCGGCCGACGATGCTGCGTACATGGATGTTTTCGCTGACCCCTGGAACTTGGGGCTTCAGGCAGCAGATGCCCCGGATGATCAGATCCACCCGGACGCCGGCTTGACTGGCTTCGTACAGTTTCATGATGACGCGTTTGTCGGTCAAGGAATTCATTTTCGCGATGATGTGCCCATTCTTGAATTGTTCATGCGAAGCGATTTCGTCGTCGATGTATTCAATGAAGGAATCGCGGATTTCGAAAGGCGAAACATGCAGGTGATTGTACTCCGGCTGGTCGGAATAGCCGCTCAAATAGTTGAAGAAGTTTGTGGCATCCTCGCCGATTTCCTTGTTTGCCGTGAAGATGGCCATGTCCGTATAAAGCCTGGCGGTCTTATCGTTGTAATTGCCGGTAGCCAGATGGACATAGCGGACGATGCTGTTGTTTTGTTTTTTGACCACCATCGTGATTTTGCTGTGGGTCTTCAAATGGGTCATTCCGTAGAGCACATGCGCACCGGCTTCCTCCAATTCCTTCGCCCATTGCACATTGTTCTCTTCGTCGAAACGGGCCTTCAGCTCGACAAGTACAGTGACTTGTTTGCCGGATTCGGCTGCAGCCTTCAGCCCTTCGATGATCGGTGAATCTTTGCTGACACGGTAAAGAGTCTGCTTGATGGCGATCGTGTCTTCATCCTCAGCAGCGCTCCTGATGAAATCGACGACCGGATCGAACGAATCGTAGGGATGATGCAGGAAGACGTCCTGCTTTTCGACCACGTCAAAGATGTTTTTTCCGGACAGATCACTTGGAATGACCGGAGAGAAGCCAGGGTATACGTCATCCGGCGAAGCGATCGCCAGATAGCGGGTCAATTTACTGAGGAAAGTAAGATCCAAGGGTCCATCAATCATGTAAACGTCACGATCCTCGAGATCCAGTTCGGTCTGCAAAAAGCGCACGTCCCCATGGAGGGACTCGATCGTATCGCGCGTGTCAATTTCAAGGCGGACAGCCATGCCATTTTTGCGCTTCTTCAGGTAATCCTGGATGACCACAAGCAGATCATCTGCACCATCTTCATGCAGTTCCAAGTCCGCATTGCGGGTGATCCGGCAGCTGAAGCTGTTGGTGACGGTGAAGCCTTTGAATAAGGTATGGATGAAGTGGCGCACGACGTCTTCCAACAGGATGATGCCGATGTCGTTTTTGTCCTCGTCCAACAGAATGAATCTTTGCAGCGGAGCGGGAATCGGCACGATCGCAACACGGGTCGTGTCCTCTCTTTCCAAGTTGACGAAAATGTGGATCAATTTGTTGTTCAGGTTAGGGAAGGGGCGGTAAGCATCGATCCCTAATGGCGTCAAAGCGGGAAAAATTTGTTCATGAAAGGTCTCTTCGATGAAAGAAAATTCGCTTTTGGAAAGCTCGCTGACTTTTTTGATGCGGATATTCTTTTCGGCCAATTGATTCAAAAGTTCATAGTAGGACTTGTATTGCAGAGCGACGTTCTCGTTATTTTTTTCGGAGATGGCAGACAACTGTTCAACGGGGGTCCTATCGGTTTTGCTGTCCGTGATATGATAGCCGAGTTTGAACTGATCCTGTAAACCGGCTACTCGAACCATGTAGAATTCATCAAGATTGGAACTTGCTATGGATAAAAAGTTCAGCTGTTCAAGCAAAGGGTTCTGAGGATCTTTTGCCTCCTCTATTACGCGTTTGTTGAAGTCCAGCCAACTCAGCTCTCGATTGAAATAATAATCCGCATGAGCAAGATTGGGTTTACTAGCTGATTCCATCATATGACACATCCGTTCATTCGATTTGTAAAGTTCATTTATAGCATAATTCTGTTAAAATTCTGTAAATATAATGTTAAGTTTACCGCTCAGCAGACGCTCGATATGCTTGCGTTGACGCTCGGCCCGATACTCTTCCGCCAAGATGTCACCTTTGTAATAGAGCACCAGGTCGTGTCCGTTTTTTGTCTTTTTGATTTTGATGTCCCGGATGACTTCCATATGGGAATCGTTGATGGCATCAGCAAACTTGATGATGCCGCCGAATGACTGTAGGTGATCGATCTGGGTCACTGTGTACCATTCCGTAAATCCGGTCAAGTATTGGTTGAAGAGTGACCGGTTTTTGAAGCTGGCCAATAGAGCGATACTTACCCGTTCCTTGTGGCTGATGCCATCCAGGTCGCTGTTGGAGATGATGTAGAAAGTATGCTGCGAACTGGCGCCGGTTTCGACGAATTGACCAAGGTAATAAAGGTAGCTTCCGAAATGCAAGAGTTTCTCCATTTCCGGATTCTTGTCAAAGATACCCAGCCGGCACAATTCGTCGTACA
Organism: uncultured Trichococcus sp.; assembly: GCF_963667775.1. Lineage (NCBI taxonomy): Bacteria > Bacillati > Bacillota > Bacilli > Lactobacillales > Carnobacteriaceae > Trichococcus > uncultured Trichococcus sp. Next base: position 66,940 of record NZ_OY764015.1, read on the forward strand.
GCATATCGACCAACTTCACCCTTTGTTGCGCGACATGCGTCAAGGTGTGGTAGCTGGCGGCGAGCCTGCTGACCGATTGGGCAGCAATGTTGTAAACACTGAAGGCTTTGTTCTCATATTTATCGTTCAGGAACTCCATCACGATGCCTTCGCGCAAGCCTTTGTTGCTGAACAAAAACACTGGGGCTTTCACTTCATCGAAGAGCGTATTGAATACCACATTAGCCGGTATGATCAGATCGGTGCGGTCCCGGCTCAGCCCATCCAGATTCTGCAGTTGCGGAATGCTCAATGACTGGAACAAATCCAAGGTCATTTGGAGATCGTTTTTGTACATGCGGTAGCCATGAACGCCTGCCAACCGATAATCGATTTTGCGTTGGTGGACATTCGCGATGCTGCGGGCAGAACCGCCCATAGCTACGATCGGCACTTGCTTCTTGCTTAGCCACTTGATCGATTTGAACTGTTCCTTCACAAACTCCTGCATCTTCTTGATCGCTTTCGGGTCATTGTGCTCTTTTCCGTCAAAAAACATCTGTTTCAAGGTCACGACCCCAAATGGGAAACTGTGGTATTGCTGAAGCTCTTTATTTTCATAGTAGGTGACTTCCGTACTGCCGCCGCCGATGTCGATCGTGACACCGTTGAGGAATTGGGTCGTATGCAGAACGGCATAATTCCCATAAAAGGCTTCTTTCTCTTCAGGCAACAGCATCATTTCGATTTTGGTTGCTTTGCGTACTTGTTTGATGATATCGTCGCGGTTGGTGGACTGGCGGATAGCGGCTGTCGCTACTGGCATAAGCGTGCTGACTTGATATTGGTCAGCGACAGACTTGAAGCTTTTCAGAACTTTGATGAGTACGTCGATCCCTGTTTGGGACATTTTTTTCTTCTTGTCCAGATACTGAAACAGGCGTGCGGGGGTTTTGATATTCTGGACTTGAAACATCGTAAAGTGTTCATCGATTTCGAAGATGACCAACCGGATGGTATTGGATCCGATATCGATCAAACCTATTCTCTCTAGTAGCATGAGCGTCTCCTTCTGAATCCCTGGTCTTCCAAGATTCCTCACTTTCCATTTTACTGGAATTAGCCGATTTTGTCATAAAATTATCTTTGTCTGTTGCCGGAATAAGCAAGAAAGCTGGAAAAATGTTACGAGGAGGAATCTTATGTTACAGATAAGTTACAAAAAGATTCCTAAAAAGGCAATGCAACCAGCTGATGAATCATTTGACACAAAACGGTAAAAGGAATGCAACCCTCCGTTAAGGGAACTTCGATATAATGAAGGAGCATTTTTCAACGAGAAAAGAGAGGCGTGAGATTTTGAATCATAAGAAGCGTATGGGGAAACTGATGTTGGCCGGCTTTGCAGCAAGCCTGACCCTTTCCATTATACAAGTTCAAGGTTCCACCTTAGATACTTTAACCCAAGAAGAAAAACAGACGGAAGCTCGAATTGCTTCTGTAGAAGTGACGATCAGCGAAACACTGGCATCGATCAACCTGAAGCAAATGGGAATCGATGACTTGGAGGCACAGATTGTTGCTGCAGAAGAGAGCCAAATCGAAACAAGAGCGGCTATCGAAGCGCAAAAAGAAGTGATCGCTTCACGGAAAGAACAACTGAAAACAAGGTTGGTAGCATTGCAGACTTCTGATGCAACGACGAACCAGATTTTGATGTTGCTGGATTCTGAAAATTTTGCCGATTTCATCAACAGGGCCTATGTAGTCGGCCAATTGCAGGCTGCCGACAATGAACAGATCGAATCAGCCATTTCGGAAGAGCAGAAACTGATGGCATTGGAGGCGCAGTTGGCTGGCGAAATCGAAACAGTCAAGGCTGCCGAAAGCCGTCTGAAATCCGAAACCACTGCGTTGGCCGAAGAATTGAGCTCTTTGAAGGGCATCCTGGCTGAAAATCAAACAGTGCTGTCGCAAGTGCAAAACGAGTACGCAACTGAAGCGGCCCGTCTGGCTGCCGAAGCGGCCCAAGCTGAAGCCGCAGCGAGTGCGGCGGAGGAGCAGCAAGTTACGGTTGCCGAATCTACGGCGCCTTCCGTGCAAGAGGGAGCAACAGCCACGCAAGAACCCGAAAGCCAAATCACCGACAGTTCGGTTGCCGCTGTTGAAACAGCGCCGGTCGAGACCACTCCGACTGTGACAGAACCACCTGCTGTGCAGGAAGGCAAAACATTGGTCGTTTCAGCTACAGCCTATTCGCGCCACGAAGCTGGATTATCCAATCTTACCGCCACAGGCATCGATTTATCGATCAATCCGATGGTCATTGCAGTTGATCCTTCCGTGATTCCGTTGGGAAGTCTGGTCAGCGTGCCGGGCTACGGCATCGCGATTGCCGGAGACACCGGTGGAGCGATCATCGGGAACAAAATCGACTTGCACATGGAAGACCTGAACGCTGCGCTTGCTTTCGGCAGACAGACGTTGACGATCACCATTCTGCAATAAAAACAAAGAATCGGACTTTCTCAATTTTATGAGAGAATCCGATTCTTTTTGATTGTGGTTGGACAACGCATCCCCAGCATGCTAATTTCCCGAACTCCCGAACTCCCGAACTCCGATAAAGCGATGCTTGGCCGAAGGTGAGGGGAGGTTAGCGTTCGTACCTCCAGTAAAACTGTCTTCACCGGAGGTAGCGGCACATTTGTCCCCTCAACTCCGCCCAAGCCAAGTCTCCCCGGAGCTGCGTCCTGTTCAGGCAGACTGCCATAGATGAACAATCCTCTTTTCCTGTATTTCATAAAAAAACAAAGGTTGCCCATTTTTTGGACAACCTTTGTTTTTTTTGAGATTACAAAACTTTGTTCAGGAAATCTTGCGTACGTGGATTTTGAGGGTTGCCGAATACTTCGTCAGGCGTGCCTTCTTCGACGATATATCCGCCATCCATGAAGATGACGCGATGTCCGACTTCTCTTGCAAAGCCCATTTCATGCGTAACGACAACCATGGTCATCCCTTGTTTTGCCAATTTTTTCATGACTTCAAGAACGTCGCCGACCATTTCGGGGTCAAGTGCGGACGTCGGTTCATCGAAAAGCATGATTTCCGGATTCATTGCCAACGCGCGTGCAATCGCGACACGTTGCTTTTGACCGCCGGAAAGGGAGCTAGGGAAAGCGTCGGCTTTTTCGGACAGGCCGACTGTTTCCAACAATTCAAGTGCTTTTGCTTTTGCGGATTCCTTATTTTCACGTTTCAGTTCAACCGGAGCCAATGTGATATTGTCCATGACCGAAAGGTGCGGGAATAGGTTGAAGTGTTGGAAAACCATACCGATTTCTTCGCGGACTTTATTGATGTCCGTGGTTTTTTCGGTGATGTCCTGTCCGTCGATCAGAACGTGTCCGTCAGTGATTTCTTCCAGCTTATTCAGACAGCGCAGAAGCGTACTTTTTCCTGAACCGGAAGGGCCGATGATGCAGACCACTTCACCTTCAGCTACTTCAAGGTCGATGCCTTTCAAAACCTCGTTGTTGCCGAAGCTTTTCTTCAGGTTCGTGACATTTATTTTTGCGTTAGCCATTCTTTAATCTCCCTTCAAGGTTTTTGGAAATCTTCGTAAGGATCGTGATGACGATAATGTACATCAAGCCGATGATCAACCACATGTTACCGGAAGCGTAGGTTCTGGCGATAATGATCTTACCGGTCTGTGTCAACTCGACAAGTCCGATGATGGATAAAATGGAAGTGTCTTTCAAGGTAATGACGAATTGATTGATGAACGAAGGGATCATGATGCGGATTGCTTGCGGCAAAATGATTTTATTCATCGTCGTTTGATAAGTCAAACCTAAGCTGCGTCCTGCTTCCATCTGTCCGACATCAACCGCTTTGATGCCGCCGCGGAAAATTTCGGCCAGATAAGCTGCCGCATTCAAGCTCAAAGTGATGATCCCGGCAAGCGTCGAACTCATCCGGATCCCCATCAATTGCGGAATCGAGAAGTACACGAAGAATGCCAAGACGATCAACGGCACACCGCGCATGATGTCAACGTAGATGGTCGCGATCCAGTTCATTGCCTTGTTAGGGGAAACGCTCAACAAGCCGATGACGATACCCAATGCCAATGCGATCACGATGGATGCAAAAGTGATCAGGATCGTTCGTCCCAAACCTTGCAATAATGTTTTCCAGTTTTCTTGGATCAGTCCGAAGAAGGACGTATTGCTTGCTTCGATGTCGGAACCGAGATATCTGTTGACGATTTTTTCATAAGTACCATTGGATTGCAAGTTAGCCAACCCTGTGTTGATCATGTTCAACAGCTCCGGGTTCGTGTCTTTCGCGACTGCGATGCCGTAAGAGCCGCCTGCTTCTTTTTCGGTAGCCAGTTTCAAGGCGATGCCTTGTCCTTCGATGGCATAAGCCATAACCGGGTAATCTTCGAATGCCGCAACGGAATTGCCGGCGATGACGTCTTGGTACATATTGGCTGAATCATCGAAAGTCGATAAAGTGAAGCCATATTCATCCTTGATTGATTCAGCAAAAGTAGCACCTTCCGTACCGGTCTTCACTGCCACAGTAAGACCTTCCAGGTCTTCATAGCTGTCAATGTCGCTATTGGCAGCAACTGCCATAACCACACCGCTCTCGAAATACGGGTCAGAGAAATCAAAGGTCTGTTTGCGCTCGTCGGTGATGCTCATGCCGGCGATGACGGCATCCACTTGTTTAGCTTCCAATGCTTGTAGGGCCGCATTGAAACCTAACGGGCGAATTTCGATTCCGAAACCTTGGTTTTTGGCGATTTCACGGATCAGATCCATATCGATGCCCACATAGTTGCCGTTGATATCCTGGAACTCGAATGGGGCGAAAGTTGTGTCTGTTGCGATGATGTAGGTTTTTCCGTTCTGTGCCGGAACATCCAGGCTTGTGTCCACGGAAGCACCAAGATACTTCTCTTGGATGGCTTGGTAAGTGCCGTTCGCCTTCAGATTGGCCAAGCCTGCGTTGAACATTGCCAACAATTCAGGGTTTGTATCTTTAGCTACCGCAAAACCGTATGAACTGCCGGCTTCTTTTTCGGTAGCCAATTTAAGCGCCAAACCTTGGTCTTCGATGGCGTAGGCCATTACCGGATAGTCTTCAAATGCCGCTACGGAATTGCCGGCTAGGACATCCTGATACATGTTGGCTGAATCTTCAAAAACGGTGGTAGTGAAGCCATATTCATCTTTGATCGATTCGGCAAACGTTGCGCCTTCCGTACCGGTTTTGACTGCCACGTTCTCGCCTTCCAAATCTTCGTAGCTTGAAATGTCGCTGTCGTCGGCAACTGCCATGACCACGCCACTTTCAAAATACGGCTCCGAAAAGTCGAAGGTTTGTTTGCGTTCGTCGGTGATGCTCATGCCGGCGATGACGCCGTCAACTTGCTTGGTCTCCAAGGCCTGTAGCGCGGCATTGAATCCCAATGGGCGAATCTCCACTTCGAATCCTTGGTCCTCCGCAATTGCTTGGATGAGTTCCATGTCGATGCCGACAAAATCGCCGTTCGCATCCTGGAATTCAAATGGTGCAAATGTTGTGTCTGTCGCGATGACAAACTTATGTGTTTCTGTTGCCTCCACTACTTCGTGTCGGGCTGATCCAAAAATAAAAAAGCCCAAAGCCATGAAGAGCATCGGCAACTTAAGTCGCAGTTTCTTGCTTAACATATTTTTTCCTCCTTATAAATAGCATTCCTTCTGAATAACCATGAGATTACGGTGAAGCCTCTGCTTGAATATTCATATAATACCACATTGGGATTATATTTTAAATTCACAGAAAGCACAATCTTATAGCGACGTGGCCATGTCAGTAAATGTAACATGAAAACCAGATTGGATAAAAACGCTGACATGGCAGTGTCAATCGATCCGGTATATTTGGGAACGTTCGGAAAATTGCAGCAAAAAGCCCTGACAAGGTGGCAGAAAAACTGTCATGTCAGGGCTTTTTCTAGGTTAGGTGAGGCATTGGTGTGATCATTTGAAGGCCCGGCTCAGTTCTTCGATCGCGCCTACCAGTGCATCCAGCTTCTTCTCCATCCGGTGCAGCAGGTACATCGCGATCACGATCGGAAAGCCGGTATTGCTGATCAATTCCATATACGCCAACACATCCACGTTCGCATCCATTCTTCTTCCCTCCTTTCCTACATCCATAAAGACGAAGGCAAGAAGGAATGTGTAACTGTCAGTGTTCTGTTTCCGGAATCACAAATTTTCGTTGATGCAGCGCATGATTGCCTCGGCGACGCCGTTTTCCGAGTTTTTGGAAGTGAGGTACTTCGCGAATTCCTTGACCCCATCTTCGGCATTGGCCACTGCGAAGCTGGCGCCGGCCACCTTCAGCATGGAGACATCGTTGAAATTATCCCCGATGGCCATAACATTCTCCAGCGGGATGCCTCTTTTTTTGGCGAATTTTTCCAAAGCAATCCCTTTTTGTGCTTCTACATGATTGATTTCGATGTTGTTCCGGAAGGAGGAGGTCACGACCAATCGGCTGTCCTCGGCCAACTTTGTCCGGATCGGATCCAGTTCGCTTTGTCCGGAATCGCTGAATACGAGGATCTTCAGTACTTGCTGGGAATTGTCGTCGAGAACGGCATTGAAGCTATCGATATAGTTGACGTGCATCAGCTCCAAACGAGCGACCGCCAGAACAAGCGCCATTTTGAAAGTTGTGTCAGGGTTTGTCTCATGCAGCAGGGAGGTCATTGACTCAATCCGGCGCACTTTGTCATCCGAAAATATGCCTTTGGATGTCATGAGTTCGCAGTAGAGCCCGTGTTTTTTCACATCCTCCAAAATGTGGCGTGTGGTTGTTTTGTCGATCCCCAGGTTTTCGACCAGTTGACCATCTTCGTCAAATACTTGTCCGCCGTTCAGTGTGATCATGGGACAGTCGATGCCGACTTCCTTCAGAGCCGGAACAGCTTCGGTATATCCTCTGCCGGTAGCGACCATAAATTTGATCCCTAATCTATTTGCTTCGTTGATGGCGCTCACGTTTGATGCGGAGACTTCCATCTTGTCGTTCAATAAGGTGCCGTCCATATCCGAGACGATCAGTTCAATCATATATTCATCCTCCTGTTCGGTAATTGCAGAATATTCACCCTTATATTCTACCATGCTTTTTCATTTTGAATTAAAATAAGTTCAGTGCCGGCCAAATTAATCGCCCGGAAGAGGGAAGGGCTGAAAAGGATCTGCCTATTGTGGTAAGATAGTCGCAACCGGAATTGAAAAATATGACAGATAGTGGTGTGAATATGAAAGCAATTATCCATAACGAGTGGCAAGAAAAGCTGGAAAAGGAGTTCGAAGCGCCGTATTACCAACAGCTTCGTGCCTTCCTGAAGGAAGAATATTTGAACGAGACGGTCTATCCCGGGATGAAGCATATCTGGGAAGCCTTCGAATTGACGCCGTACAACAAGGTGAAAGTGGTCATACTCGGGCAGGATCCTTACCACGGCCCGAATCAAGCGCACGGGTTGAGCTTTTCGGTTCAGAAAGGGGTCAAACTGCCGCCTTCCTTGGTCAACATCTACAAGGAACTGCAGGATGACTTGGGAATTGAGCCGGCGAAACATGGAGATTTGACAGCCTGGGCGAAGCAAGGCGTCTTTCTGCTGAACACAGTCTTGACGGTGCGCGGTGGGGAAGCCAATTCCCATCGCGGAAAAGGCTGGGAGTTGCTGACCGATGCCGTCATCCGAGCGCTGAACGAGCGGGAAGAACCGGTCGTCTTCATCCTCTGGGGCAACGCATCGATAGCCAAAAAAGTGTTCATCGACACAACCAAGCATGTCGTGATCACTTCGCCGCACCCAAGTCCGTTGTCTTCCTATAGGGGGTTCTTCGGATCGAAGCCTTTTTCCAAAACAAATGAAGCGCTCAAATCTTTCGGCGTCGAGCCGATCGACTGGCGGTTGCCGGAATAAGATAAGAAAGGAATGCTGCCTGTGAGAGGGAAATCATTGAAGACCAGAAAAGGAAAACTCTACTATCAGGTAGGGGGTTCCGGTGAGGCGTTGCTGCTGTTGCACGGAAACGGAGAGAGCTCGGACATCTTCGCCCAGCAATTTCCTTTTTTTACGCAATACTTCACGGTTTATGCGCTCGACACACGCGGCCACGGCAGATCGGATCTGGTAGTGGAGCGGTTGACATTCAAACAGATCGCAAAGGATATCCTGGCGCTGCTCGACAAGGAACGGATTCGAAGGGTCCATGTGATCGGGTTCAGTGATGGCGGCAATTTGGGCTTGTATTTAGCGGCCCATCATCCGGAACGGATTGCTTCTTTGATCGCGATGGGGGCTAATTATGAAGCGGATGGCCTGACTGAAGCTTGCTATGAGGAAACCTTGGAACGATACGAAGAGTTGTTGGCGTTGCCGGATTCCGATCCGGAAAAGATTCGTCGTCGCTGCATCCATAACCTTATGCTTGAGGAATTGGACCTTTCTGCCGAAGATCTGAGCCGTATCAAAGCGCCGACCTTGTTGCTGGCGGGCGAATTCGATCTGATCCGTGACGACCAAACGGAAGCGATGCATCGCCTGATTCCCGGATCGCGGAAATACATCGTGCCCGGTGGTGGTCATGATTTTTTCGTGGATGATCCGAAAGTGTTGGAACAACTTGCAAAAAAATTCTATTCAAGTTTGTGATTTCCGGAGCGTATCAGGAGGTGTCCCCGGGAAATTATGTTAGAATGAAATTCTGAAACGCAGCCGGCAACAGGCATTCGCTGCAGTGCACCTTTTGATCCGGAAAAGTGAAAATACAAACAAAGGCACAATATGTTGTCCGTTTTCTGCGAACGAACACTACATGTTGTGCCTTTTTGTTGTAATTCTATCTTTGCAACCGTATAATGGGTGAAGAATGTTTTGGAAAAGGGTGATGCAAAATGAAGGTAGTGTTTATGTCGTTGACCGGTCAAACACGGAAGTTCGTGAACAAACTGGGCCTTGAAACAATGGAACTGACGGCCGGTAATGCGTTCCGGAAAATTGAGGAACCGTTCATCATCGTTACCCCGACCTATGATAAAGAGGTGACGGACATTCTGGTCGATTTCATCGAGACCGATCGGAACCGCTCGTACTTCAAAGGTGTGGCAGGTGGCGGAAACCTGAATTTCGGCAAGCTTTTCGGATTTACCGCGAAAGACTTGGCACACGATTATGGTGTCCCGCTGCTGCACTTGTTTGAGTTTCAGGGAAATGAGAAAGACATTCAGATTTTGAAAGAGAAGGTGACGGAACTTGGATAGTCCAAAATTAGTAACCAAAACAGATGATGTAACCTATTATAAATTGAACAATGAAATCAATCGTCCGATTGAGAACGCCATCCCGTTACACAAGGATAAGGAAGCCGTGCGGGCGTATTTCCTGGAGCATGTGAATCCGAACACGGTTTTCTTCTATACTTTGGATGAAAAACTGAATTATTTGATCGAACAGGACTACATCGAAAAAGAATTCCTGGAGAAATACCCGCTGGATTTCATCAAAAAGCTGATGCAGGATACGTACAACAAGAAATTCCGTTTCAAATCGTTCATGGCTGCCTACAAGTTCTATACCCAGTATGCGCTGAAGACGAACGACGGCAAGCGTTATTTGGAACGTTATGAGGACAGGATCGTCTTCAATGCCCTCTTTTTGGCTGACGGGGACCAACAGTTGGCTGTCGATTTGGCGGAAGAGATGATCCATCAGCGCTACCAACCAGCGACGCCGACCTTTTTGAATGCTGGCAGAAAACGCCGCGGCGAATTGGTGTCGTGCTTCCTGATCCAAACAACGGATGACATGAACAGCATCGGCCGCACCATCAACAGCGCCCTGCAGTTGTCCCGCATCGGTGGTGGCGTTGGCGTGAACTTGTCGAACGTCCGGGCGGCGGGCGATCCGATCAAGAAAATCGAGAATGCATCGAGCGGTGTCGTGCCGATCATGAAGCTTCTCGAGGACAGTTTCAGCTATTCCAACCAGTTGGGCCAGCGCAACGGTGCTGGTGCGGTGTATTTGAGCGTATTCCACCCGGATATCGTGGCCTTCCTTTCCACTAAAAAAGAGAATGCCGATGAAAAAATCCGCGTGAAGACTTTGTCGTTGGGTCTGGTCATTCCGGACAAATTCTATGAATTGGCGGCGAAGGACGATCAGATGTACCTATTCAGCCCGTATGATGTGGAGCGGATCTACGGCAAACCATTCTCCTATGTCGATATCACCGCTGAATACGAGAATCTGGTCAACAATCCGGAAATATCGAAATCGAAGATCCGTGCCCGCGATCTCGAAAACGAAATCAGCAAACTCCAGCAGGAATCCGGCTACCCTTACATTATCAACATCGATACGGCCAACCGCACCAATCCGGTTGATGGAACGATCGTCATGAGCAACCTGTGCTCGGAAATTCTGCAGGTGCAGCAACCATCTTTGCTGAATGACAAGCAGGAATATGAAGTGCTCGGAACGGACATCAGCTGCAACTTGGGTTCAACGAACATCCCGAACCTGATGAAATCGCCTGATTTCGGAAAATCGGTCGAAACGATGGTCCGCGCCTTGACATACGTAACCGATCATTCGAGCATCGATGCGGTCCCGACAGTCAAAAACGGGAATGACCAAGCGCACACAATCGGCTTGGGCGGCATGGGCCTGCACACAATGTTCGCGATCAATCAGATGCATTACGGTTCGCCGGAATCCATCGAATTCACGGACATCTACTTTATGCTTTTGAACTATTATACTTTGGCAGCCAGCAACAAAATCGCCAAGGAACGCGGACAATCATTCGTCAATTTCGAGAAGTCCAAGTATTATACGGGCGAATATTTCGATGCCTATACCGATTCCGATATCGTTTTCCAATCCGAAAAAGTGAAACAAATCTTTGAAGGGATCAAGGTTCCGACGAAAGAAGACTGGTTGCAGCTGAAGCAAGCGATCCATGAATCCGGCTTGTATCACCAAAACCGTTTGGCGATCGCGCCGACCGGATCGATCAGTTACGTAAACGAAACGAGCGCAAGTCTGCATCCGATCACGCGCCTGATCGAAGAACGCCAAGAGAAGAAAACCGGCAAGACTTATTATCCGGCTCCGCAGCTCTCCAACGAAACGATGCCTTATTATCGTTCGGCCTATGACATCGATATGCGCCGTGTCATCGATATTTATGTCGCTGCCCAAAAGCACATCGACCAAGGCATGAGCCTGACGTTGTTCATGCGCTCCGAATTGCCGGAAGGCATGTACGAATGGAAAGAAGGGCGCACCAATAAAATGACGACACGCGATCTCAACATCCTGCGCAATTACGCATGGAAAAAAGGCGCAAAATCCATTTACTACGTGCGTACATTTACAGAGAACAACGACGAAATCGGAGCGAACGCTTGCGAATCATGCACCATCTGATGATACAACGCACTGCATTTGATTACCCGTCATGCAATAATCGCAAAAGTCTAACGGAGGAATGAAGGATGGCAAACAAGCCTTATATAGCAATCAACTGGAACAGCATCGAGGACATGCTGGACAAGCTGACATGGGAAAAACTGACGGAGCAATTTTGGCTGGATACGCGGATTCCGTTGTCCAATGACTTGGACGACTGGCGCACGCTCAGCAAAGCCGAGCAGGATATGTTGGGGAAAGTGTTCGGCGGATTGACGCTTTTGGACACGCTGCAATCGCAGGACGGCATCGCCGCCATGAAGGAAGATATGCGGACGCAACACGAGGAAGCGGTCCTGAACAACATCCAATTCATGGAATCGGTGCACGCGAAAAGCTACTCCTCGATCTTCAGCACGTTGAACACAAAAGCTGAAATCGAGGACATCTTCAACTGGACCAACAGCAACGAGTTCATCCAACGCAAGGCCAGTCTGATCAACGACATCTACAAGTCCGGGAATCAGCTGGAAAAGAAAGCCGCCAGCGTGCTACTGGAGTCTTTTCTGTTCTATTCGGGATTCTACGCACCGCTTTGGTATCTCGGCAACAACAAATTGCCGAACGTGGCGGAGATCATCAAACTGATCCTGCGCGATGAATCGGTCCACGGAACCTACATCGGCTACAAATTCCAGATCGCATACAACCAACTGTCCGAAGCGGAGCAGGAAGAAGTAAAGAACTGGGTCTATATGCTGACGTACGAACTGTACAATAATGAAGTGAAATACACCCAATACATCTACGACGAACTGGGCTGGACGGAGCGCGTCAAAGTGTTCATCCGCTACAACGCGAACAAAGCCTTGCAGAATCTGGGCTTCGATCCGTTGTTCCCGGACACGGCCGACGATGTGAATCCTATCGTCATGAACGGCATCTCGACCGGAACCAGCAACCACGACTTCTTCTCGCAAGTCGGCAACGGCTACCTTTTGGGGGCCGTCGAGGCGATGGAAGACGAAGATTACGTCAAATGGATTGATTAATATAATAAGCAAGGAGAGCAGCGGATCGATTCGCAGCTCTCCTTGCTTTTTTGGACTTATGCTTCAATATTTTTTGCTGCGCACTGAATCAGGTTCCGGAATCATGGATAACTTTGTGTTATTCATGGTTTGGCTCGTGATTGGGACTGAATGAATAAAACCCAGTGATCCGTTCCTACATTGGTATTCATTTTTTGATCAAAATGCTGCAACCGCATGGTTTCATTGCTGTTTACAAAAGGTTAACATCGAATCCAACTGTTCTTTACATCCGTCTGTTAGTATTTATTTGTAGTCAAATACGTAACGAAAAAGAATGAGAAGTTCATTCATAAATGAGGAGAGAATAAAATGAGATTGTCCAACAAAAGATTGTTTGCCGGTTTGGCATTGAGCAGTATGCTTGTTTTGAGCGCATGCGGAACAGGGGCAGCGACAACCGCTGAAGCGGAAGTCGATCTGAACGCATTGACATTGAGTGAAATTGAAACACAAGCCAAAGAAGAGGGCCATGTGGAATCGGTAGGAATGCCGGATACATGGGCCAACTGGGGCGAGACTTGGGAAGAACTCGAAACGAATTACAACTTGACGCATGCGGACACGGATATGAGTTCAGCGGAAGAATTGGCTTTGTTCAAGGCGGAACAGAAAAATCCGACGAAGGATATCGGCGATGTCGGGCAATCATTCGGACCTGTTGCCGAAGCGGACGGACTGACGCTGGCCTACAAAACATCTTACTGGGATGATATCCCGGAGTGGGCGAAGGATGATGATGGCGATTGGATCGTCGGTTATTACGGAACATTGGCGTTCATCACCAATTCCGAAAAAGTAATGGATGCCCCGACCAGCTTCGCGGATATTTTGGAAGGCGATTATAAAGTCACGATCGGTGACGTAAATGCCGCCACCCAAGCACAAAACGCAGTACTGGCTGCAGCCATCGCAAATAGCGGAGACGAAACCAACCTGGATCCGGGCATTGCCTTCTTCGCGCAACTGGCTGAACAAGGCAGGTTGGACTTGGGCGACACTTCATTGGCCCGCTTGGAATCAGGCGAAATCGAAGTCGGCTTGTTCTGGGACTTCAACGCATTGAATTATGCGAACCAGGTTGTCGAAACGAATCCGAATGCCAGTTTTGAAGTGATGATTCCGTTGGACGGAACGGTCCAAAGCGGATACGCAACAGTCATCAATTCGACGTCTCCCAATCCGCATGCGGCAGCATTAGCCCGCGAATATATCCTTTCTGATGAAGGTCAGATCAATTTGGCGAAAGGCTATGCTCGTCCAATCCGTGATAATGTTGAATTGCCGCAAGAGGTGCAGGATATCTTGCTTCCGGAAGAGCAATACGTGAAGGCGCAACCGGTCTCTGATTTCGAAGCATGGGAAGAGGCTGCAGCCGGCCTGGGCCAAAGATGGCAAGAAGAAGTACTGACAAAAGTAAAATAATCGAGGTTGAATAGAGTGGATAAAGTAATTTTTGTAGTGTTGGACGGATTGAATGCCAAGACAGCCCATAACCATATGGGCTTCTTGGAACATCTGGTCGAAAAAGGAATCATGGCGGCTTATACCGTCAAATCGGAGATGCCTGCTCAGTCAAGGCCCTTGTATGAAGTTCTGCAGACTGGTGTGCCGGCTGCCGAAAACGGCATCACCTCTAACCGTACTATCCGCCGTTCCAAAGAACGGAGCGTTTTTGAAATCGCCAAGGAACACGGACTCAAAACCGGTGCGGCCAGTTACTACTGGGTGAGCGAACTGTATAACCGGGCACCATTTCAAATGATGGAGGACAGGATTCAGTTGGATACGGACTCCCTCATCGAACAAGGCATTTTCTATCACGAAGATCATTACCCGGACAATCATCTGATTGCGGATGGCGATTATCTGATCCGGAAGAAGGCGACTGATTACACGCTGATCCATTCGATGAACATCGATGATGCCGGCCATAAATACGGCGCCGACAGCAAGGAATACGTGCAGGCGACCGTCCACGTGGATGCCGAACTTTCCCAGTACATCTGGAGATGGATGAGCGAAGGCTATCAGATTGTGGTCACTTCCGATCACGGCATGAATGACTATCATACGCATAACGGCATCTCGAATGAAGATCGGTTGGTTCCGCTTTATTTGTTTTCGGACAAGGTGATCATCAAAGACTTCCGTAAAGAAGGGGCAGTCGTCCCGTAACTCGAGATTGCGCCATTTTTATGCAATCTACTTGACATTCCGGCAGGGAATCGTATGCAGGCCGTTCAGGCAATCCTGATGAAAGGGGGAGCGGATGATGCTGCAGAATGAGAAAAAGAGCTATCTTCTGTTGCTGCTGCCGTTCGCGCTGCTGATTCTCCTGTTCGAATTGCTGCCGTTAGCCAATATCTTCATCAACAGTTTCATGGATCCCGGAACAGGCGGGATTACGCTCGCCAATTTCACGACCTTATTTACGAGCGAATACTACTTGCTGTCGATCAGGAACAGCCTGTTCGTTTCCTTGCTTTCCGCATTCATCGGGATCGCGCTGGCGCTCTTGGGTGCCTATGCCATCCATACAGTTGGCGACAGGATGAAAAAGTTCTACATCACGACTTTGAATATGACCTCAAACTTCCAGGGCATCGTATTGGCGTTTGCCTTCATCCTGTTGTTGGGGAATTCAGGGATCCTGACAACATTGGGCGAAAGATGGAACCTGTTTGGTTTGAACAGCTACGATCTGTACACAACCTCAGGCATCCTCATCACCTTCATTTATTTCCAGATTCCTTTGGCGACCTTGTTGCTGTATCCTTCATTTGACGGCATCAAAACCGAATACAAGGAAGCGGCAAGCCTGATGAAAGCTACAGCGTGGCAATTTTGGTCAAAAATCGGTCTTCCGTTGGTGCTCCCCAGCATTTTCGGAACCTTCTCCGTCCTCTTCTCCAATGCGTTGGCAGCCTATGCGACACCCTACGCCCTGCTGGGGAACAATTATGCCTTATTGCCGATCCGGATTTCCTCCATGTTCACGGGTGATGTCGTCCAACAGGTGGAGTTGGGAAGTGCCTTGTCGATCGTGATGCTCGTACTGATGAGCACGATGACGGTTTTAAGCAACAGCCTATTGAAGAAATTCAGAAGGGGTGTGTAAAAAATGAAGAAACGAAGCACTCTCTTTTCTTCATTCATCATCGTCACCCTTTCCGTGATTTTGCTGCTGCCGCTGTTTGTGACGCTGCTGAATTCGTTGTTCAGGGATTTGAGCAACATCATCCCGGAAGGGTTCACTATTGAATTCTATAGCGGCATTTTTGCGGGTTCAGGCGGGATGGCGGGCGCAATAGGCAGGTCTTTGCTGATTGCGATCATACCGACGCTGGTTCTGTTACTGCTCCTTTTGTTGGCGATGTATGTCGTGCAGATTCATTATCCCAAAGGCGACAAATATTTGGACCTGTTGTCAAAAATCCCCTACGGTATCCAAGGCGTCATCCTAGCGGTCTCGATCATTTCGCTCTATGCCTCTTCCGAAACCTTTCTTTCGAACCGCATTTTTCTGTTGAGCTGTGCTTACGGAATCGTCATCCTGCCCTACATGTACCAAGGCATCAAAAATGCTTTGACCACGCTGGAAGTCATGCCGATTCTGGAGGCCGCGGAAACCTTGGGCGCCAGTAAACTTTATGCCTATTTCCGGATCATCGTACCCAGCGTGATGAAGGGACTGATTGCGACGATTCTGCTCTCGATAGGCATTTTGTTCAGCGATTTCGTATTGGTGAACATCATTGCTGGCAGCTACTATGAAACAACCAGCATTTTCCTGGATAAAACCAGAAGCGTGTCCGGTCATGCAGCCAGCGCGATTTCCGTGGTCATTTTCTGCATCATGCTGATTTTGACGAACCTGGCGGGTTATCTGGGATCAAAAGAGAAAAAATAAATACGAACGCTAAAATCGAGTGAACGATTCACATTTTTCGTAAAGTATAGAGGAGAAACAATGGCTTATATAGAATTCAGAAACATTCGAAAATCATATGACGGTGAAAATTTAGTGTTGAAAGATCTCAATCTGCAGGTGAATGAAGGCGATTTGGTCACGTTATTGGGCCCATCCGGTTGCGGAAAATCAACTTTACTGCGTTCGCTTGCCGGTTTTGAAAGTATTGATGGGGGAAGCATCCACATCAACGGTCAGGATGTGACGGATTTGCCGCCGGGAAAACGGAATATCGGGATGGTTTTTCAACAATACTCGCTATTCCCCAACATGAATGTAGCGGAGAACATCGCATTCGGTTTGAAGATGCAGAAAATGAACCCGGGTCTTATCAAAGAAAAAGTCGCCCGCATCATCGAGCTCGTTGGCCTGTCCGGCAAAGAGAACCATTTTCCGGCCCAATTGTCCGGCGGCCAGAAGCAACGGGTAGCCTTGGCACGCGCCATCGTAACCGAGCCAAAAGTATTGTTGTTGGACGAACCCTTGTCTGCTATTGATGCGTTGCTGCGGAAGAATCTCCAAAAGCAGATCCGTCGCATCCAGAAGGCTTTGCATATCACGACGATTTTTGTCACGC
The DNA here is from genome assembly GCF_963667775.1 of uncultured Trichococcus sp. Lineage (NCBI taxonomy): Bacteria > Bacillati > Bacillota > Bacilli > Lactobacillales > Carnobacteriaceae > Trichococcus > uncultured Trichococcus sp. The sequence goes on from NZ_OY764015.1 coordinate 84,069, forward strand.
ATGATCAGGATGAAGCGATGCTGATGTCGGATGTCATTCATGTCATGGCTGCAGGAAAAATCGAGCAGTCGGGGGCACCGACCGAAATATACACGCATCCCAAAACGCATTTCGTAGCTTCGTTCATCGGCAACTACAATTTGCTGAGCGGTTCGGAGTTTGAAAAGTTGACCCAGCTAAAAACGCAGGCTACCCAAGTGGCTATCCGTCCGGAGGCTATCGAGTATTTCAAGGATCCGCAGCTTGAGACAGATGAACATCTGTACTTCAAAGGAAAAGTGGTCGATGAAACGATCAGCGGGAATATATTGTCATACGTAATCGAAACCGATCAAGGTGTTGCACTGCGGGCGGATCACCTGTACCGTACCTTCAATCTGCTCGATAAAGGCGAACGCGTCTTTTTGAAAGTGGAAAAAAGAAATGTTCTGGAGTTTTGAAAAAACCCTCTCCACTGCCTATCCGGCCGTGAAGAGGGTCTTTTCGTTTGGATTCAGCATTCAAAAAAACGTAACAAACCAACCAATGAATCCACCCATGATGATCAGATAGGAAGAATTCATCTTGAATCTGGTGAGGCCGATGAAACTGGCGGCAAAAATGATGACGCTGACCCAAGAGACGAAGGTGGCCATTCCCAATTGCCAGGAAACGGATGCCATCAATGCCAGCGAAGCAACCGTAATTCCGTCCAAAATAACAGCAAAGATTTTGGATGATCGTAGTCGATTGAACAGCGGATGCAACAAAAGAATCAGCAGGAAGGAAGGCAAAAAGATGCCGACCGTCGCCAAGATGGCACCCGGTACGCCTTGGATCAGATAGCCAAAGAAAGTCGCCGTCGTGAAGACCGGGCCGGGGGTGAACTGGCCGATCGCAACGGCATCCAGCAACTGGGTGCTTGTCAAAGCGGTGTAACGCTCGATGAATTCCGCTTGTAGAAAAGCCAACAACACGTAGCCGCTCCCGTACAGGACCGACCCGATCTTCAAAAAGGTCAGGAACAACAACGTCAGCGACATCGGCTCGACCGCCAGATGTCGCGACCGCCATTTGGACAATTGCTGAATCAGCAGCATCGCCAATCCGGTCAGGATCAGGATTGTGATTTCGCCTATGCCCATCAGCGACAGCAGATAAGCCGCCAAGAACAAAAGCAGCGATTTGGTATCCTTGATGGTCGTCTGCCCCAGCCGAAAAAGAGCCTGGATGATGACAGCTAGGATGACCGGTTTGATGCCGCTGAAAATCGCTTCGATGAGCGGTACTTCGCCGTACTGTTTATAGAACATGGCCAGCAGCAACACGATTGTCATGGCCGGAAAGATGAAGCAAATTCCCGCCAAAAACAATCCGATTTTCCCACCGCGCTTGTAGCCCAACGCAATAGCCAGTTCCGTAGAGTTCGGACCGGGAATCAGATTCGTGAATCCGAGCAGATCCATGAATTCCGTCTTTTTAAGCCATTCCCGTTTCGTCACCAATTCGTCCTCCATCATGGCGATATGTGCGGCGGGCCCTCCAAAAGCGAAAAGACCCAGTCGGGCAAAAACAAAGCAGATTTCCTTGTAGATTTCTTTGGGATAGGTCATGATTTTCCTCCATCAAAGGTATAGTTTACAGCCGATTCAGATGGGTTCGGTATAGCCAACTTGACCTTTGAACTGGGTCAATTCGTGCACACCCAAATCCTTTAACAACGCGATGGCATCGTCGAAGTGATAGCGGTATTTCTGGATGCTGTGCGCATCGGAACCAAGACTGAAGCGGGTCCCGCCCATTTCCAGATACAGACCGATGATATAGCGGTACAAGTCTGCATTGTTATATTCATACATGCTGCGCGTGTTCAATTCCAGCGCCATTTCTTTCGCCATGATGGCATTGAGCAGCCCCTTCAGCAAAGGCTCGAATTCCCGAAGATCGTCTACCGTGACGGGCAGGCGACGGATTCCGTAATCAAAGTGCGCGAAAACATTTGCCCCATCGACTTTCCGGACAGCTTCCGTACAGAGTTCGAAATATTCCTTCATGACCGCTTTGGGATCCATCCCATCGATGATCGGCTGCAAGTAATCATAGCGCCCGTTTTGGTGAACGCTCAACAGGATGACATCGAAGGCTTTGTCTTCCAGATAGGTCGCAATCTGGGCTTGGGACTCAGGGGTGTAGCCGACCTCGATGCCCCGGCGGATGCGCCTACCGTGGATCCCGTTCAAAACACTTATTTTTTCGGTATAGGCGGCATAATCCAAGACGGTATCCACACCACCATTGTAGGCATCATGAAAATCCAAGTGCTCCGTTGTGACGATCAGCCCGTCTGTTTGCTCGAGATAATTCTCAAATGATTCCGCAGAATCGGGTGAAAAATGTGTGTGCATATGTTGATCATAGTATCCCAAAAAAAATTCCTCCTTGTGCATGATATCGCCAGTATAGCAGACAGTGATGGATATTAAGAAAAGATTGTGTTAAGAACATGTAAACGATTGAGAGCAGAATGTAGAAAATTATCAAAAAATTTGCACCAATGCTTGTGGAATTTTGCTATAATGGTTGAGGTCGTGGAAAAATAAGATAATTTTTTTGGATTGGTGGTTTTTTATTTGGCAGCACGATATGTCATGGGAGTGGATGTCGGTACCACAAGCACAAAAGCCGTACTGTATGAAACGGACGGCTCAGCTTATGAGTCAGCGTACGCGCATTATCCATTAATCAAAGAGAATCCCGAAATGGCGGAACAAGACTTGGATGAGATCTTTTCAGCTGTATTAAAAACAATAAAAGCAGTCATACAGAAAGCGGAACTGGGCCCGACGGATATTGCCGGCATCGGCTTTTCGAGTGCTATGCACAGTTTGATCCTCATGGATGCGGAAGGGACGCCGTTGACGAGGAGCATCACCTGGGCGGATAATCGTTCGAAAAAATACGCAAGTATGCTGAAACATTCCGAAATGGGCCAGTATTTTTATGAAAAAACGGGCACACCTTTGCATCCGATGTCCCCGTTAAGCAAGATTCTCTGGCTGAAAGCGGAAAAGCCCGAGGTGTTCCAAGCAGCGCGTTGGTTCATCGGCATCAAGGAATACATTCTCTGGCGGCTGTTCGATGAATTCGTTGTTGACTATTCCGTTGCCTCTGCTACTGGTCTGTTCAACATCAGGGAATTCCGTTGGGATGAGGAAATTCTGGAATTCTGCAGCATCACAAGTCAAATGCTGCCGTTGCCGGTAAGTCCTGGTCACCAGCTGAGCGGGCTCTCGGAGGAAGTGGCTGAGTTGCTGGGGCTGGCTGCGGATACACCCTTTATAGTTGGCGGAAATGACGGCTGTTTAGCCAATCTGGGTATGGGAGCGATCCGCGCGGGTACGGCAACAATCACAATCGGTACGAGCGGCGCGGTCCGGATGACGAGCGACAAACCTTATGTGAGCCCACAAGGACGTACTTTCAGTTATATTCTCGATGAAAACCATTATGTGAACGGCGGTGCCGTCAACAATGGCGGCAACATCTTTGATTGGGCAATCAAACAATTTATGCCGGCTAACATTGCGGACGAGGACCTCTACGACAAGGCGATGGAGATGATCGCAAACGTCGCACCGGGCGCTGATGGCTTGGTTTTCCATCCCTATCTGAACGGTGAAAGGGCGCCTTTATGGAATGCGGATGCCAGAGGGAATTTCAGCGGCATCAACATGCTGCATACGAAAGAGCATTTTTTGCGCTCCGTTTTGGAGGGCATCTGCCTGAATCTGAAGGATGTGCTCACGGCGATCATACCGATGAACGGTGAACCGACAAAAATTATGGCCAGCGGGGGCTTTTCGCGCGCGCAGGTCTGGCGTCAAATCTTGACGGATATCATCGGCATGCCGATCGAATTCCCGGAAACTTTCGAAAGTTCCTGTACGGGTGCCGCTTTGATCACGCTGAAGAGCTTGGGGCTGGTGGACTCTGTGGATGATGCAGAAAAAATGATGGGTGCCTCAATCGAACATCAACCGAACGAAGACAGCAAGTCTGTCTATGCAGCGATGTTCCCGCGTTATCAGCAGATGAGTAGACTGTTGCAGGAATTCTACACAGAAAAATAAAACTGAAGTCAGAAAAGCTGAACGGGTTCGTTCAGCCCTGAAAGAAATTTAGGAAATCTGTCCTTGCAACGTTCCCTACGGTCACCTTGTACTGGGGCTCTAAGGGATGAATCCCTAAGAGTCCCATGCAACTGAGCATCGAAGAGCGCAATTGCTGAGAGACTTTCTGCGTCAGCAGATTAGTCGAACAGTATGTCTTGGCTCGCAGAGACAAGAGGTTCCTTATTCTTTTTTCCGAAGGGCTAACCCGTGAAGCTGGACATTATTTTAGGTGCATGAAACATTTTGAAAACTTGTGAAACACCTACGGTGATGCACTTTTCACTCTGGAAAATTTTATAAATTCCTATATGTCAATAGAAAAGGCATAGCCACTGAGTCAACATTCAGTGGCTATGCCTTTTTGGTTGCTCAAACCGGGCTTGGTTGCTCCAATGCGCTTTCGATCAGCTTCGTCATTTTTTTTGGTGCAGTGATCGGAGCAAAACGCTTGATGATTTCGCCATCGCGGCCGATCAGGAATTTCGTGAAATTCCACTTAATGGCGCCACCCCCAGTCTGTTGGACAAGATATTTGTAAAGCGGATCCGCATTCTCACCGTTCACTTCGATTTTATCGAAAATCGGAAAAGTGACGCCATAATTGAGTCGGCAGAATTCGGCTGCGCCTTCACCGTTCAATGGTTCTTGGTTATTGAACTGGTTCGATGGAAAACCCAGAACGATGAAATCCTTATCTTTGTATTTTTCGTAAAGCTCCTCCAGTTCATCCAATTGACCCACCAAGCCGCACCTCGAAGCTGTATTGACGATGCAGATGACTTTTCCTCTGTACTGTTCCAATGGTACAGATGACTGATCTGTTTTAGTTACTGAATATTCATAAATGGACATAGTGAAGGACCCCTTTGATTATGCTACTTAAAGCTGTTAAAACATAGTATAAACAACAATGTAAAGGATTGCAAAAGAAAAGGTCCGCAAAAAATCGAAGAAGATATGACAGTTTCATGAGAAATGATGAAATTGTAACAGTAATTTCCATAAATAACTGTTTTTTTATTCTTATTTGCTGTATGATAGTTGAGTATTATAAATCGAATCTGGAGGGATTTTTTTTGGACATGTTTGAAGGCTTAAGCCAAAAAATCGTAGGAAAAAAGATTAAAATCGTTTTCCCGGAAGGCTTAGAACCAAGAATCTTAGGCGCAGTCGTACGTCTTAAAGCGGAAGACTTAGTGGAACCAATCGTTATCGGAAATGTGGATGCAGTCAAAGAAGCTGCAAAAGGCCGCGGATTCAGACTGAGTGGCATCCAAATCGTCGATCCAACTGATTATGCTGAAATCGATGAAATGGTTGCATCTTTTGTCGCACGCCGTAACGGTAAAGTCACTGAAGAACAAGCTAGAAAATTATTGTTGGATGAAAATTATTTCGGAACAATGATGGTGCACATGGGCTTAGCTGATGGTTTAGTGAGCGGTGCCGTTCACTCTACTGGCGATACTGTACGCCCAGCACTTCAAATCATCAAAACAAAACCAGGCGTAAGCCGCACAAGTGGTGCTTTCATTATGATCCGTGGTACTGAAAGATTCCTGTTCGCTGACTGTGCAATCAACATCAATCCTGGCGCTCAAGAATTGGCTGAAATCGCTGTCGAAAGTGCTAAAACAGCTGAAATGTTCGAAATCCAACCAAATGTTGCTTTGATGAGCTTCTCAACAAAAGGTTCAGCAGCATCACCAGAAGTCGACAAAGTCGTGGAAGCAACCAGAATCGCAAAAGAATTGGCTCCTCAATACAACATCGACGGCGAATTGCAATTCGATGCTGCTTTTTCTGAAGTGGTCGCTAAACAAAAAGCACCAGGCTCAACTGTAGCCGGTAAAGCTAAAGTATTCATTTTCCCTGAAATCCAATCAGGAAACATCGGCTACAAGATCGCACAACGTTTCGGCGGATTCGAAGCGGTAGGCCCAATCCTGCAAGGCTTGAACAAACCGATCTCTGATTTGTCGCGCGGATGCAATGAAGAAGATGTCTACAAAACAGCGATCATCACAGCAAACCAAACACTGCTTGATTAATCAAAAAATGGAAAGCCTGGATCGAATCCAGCTTTCCATTTTTTTGTTGCACCCCAAATTGGAACTTGCGTAAAAAAATGGTGCATTCCGGGGTGAATATTCCTATAATAAGGAATGGAACAAAATAAATTGGTGAAGATGGAGGCAGAATCAGAATGTTCACCTTAACAGCAAAGAATGAGGAAGAAACAATGTGGATAGCCGCGCAATTGGCGCAGCTGTTGGAACCGAAAGATGTCATTCTCCTGGAGGGAAATCTAGGTGCCGGCAAAACCACTTTTACAAAAGGTTTGGCGAAGGGGCTGGGCATTGACACGGTCATAAAGAGCCCCACGTATACTTTGATCAGAGAGTACACGAAAGGCAGGTTGCCACTGTACCATATGGATGTTTACCGTTTGGAGGATGTCGGGGGCGACGATTTGGGCTTTGAAGAATATCTTTATGGAAATGGCGTTTCGGTGATTGAGTGGGCTACGTTCATCGAAGAGGAATTGCCGGATACGTATTTGACGATCCGATTGGTTCCTTCCGGGGAATTTTTTGAAAACCGAGAAATCACTTTTCTCCCGAACGGCGAACGCTATGATGCTTTGGTTGAAACATTACAGAGACTACTCATGAAAGAAGGTCAATAGTATGCGCAAGAGAGAGAAAGTCGAAATCATGATCCGGGAAGCCATCCCGGCCGATGCAAAAGACATCATCGCCTTCAGCAAAAAAACCGGCGCTGAGACACCTTATTTGGCATACGGGGCTGAAGGTTTGGAATTGTCCGAAGCCTTCGAGGAACTGTATCTGGAAGACTTGATGGAGAAAGACAACAATGTGATGCTGATTGCGACGATAAACAATAAACAACTGATCGGCTTGGCATCCGTCGGGGCAACGGACAAACCGAAGCTTAGGCACGTGGGGGAAGTCGGTATAACTGTCGAAAAGGATTATTGGGGATTCGGAATCGGCTCGGTGCTGATGGAAGAAATCGAGACTTGGGCAATCGAGAGCGGCGTGATCCGCCGTTTGGAACTGACGGTCCATGGCGGAAACGAACGGGCTATCCATCTTTATGAAAAAATGGGTTACCAGCAAGAAGCGGTGATGCCACGTGCCATGCTGATCGATGGGGAATTTATCGATGGCGTCTTGATGAGCTTGATGATCGATTAACAAGCAGATACAGAGTGACGTTTCAGGAAAAAAATTGGTGATATTTTTTCCTGAAACGTCATTTTCCGCTTGACGTGTTAGCGCTTACATGTTATTATGATTATACAAAGAGAGACATACTAAGTAAGACTAAGAAACAAAAAAGAGTATGCCACTCTTTCAGGAAAATCCTTCAAAAAGATTTTCCGGTTAACAGCTTTTCAGTTAAGCTGTTAATGCAAAATCTTAGATGGTTCGGAATTTGTGTCCTAGATGCATTTCTAAGCCATGAAAACTTGAACCATTCTAAGATTAATAAACAGTAGATTTCATTCAAGCAACTGGAAGCGAAAGCTTAGATGACTTGCCTAAAAACCAAGCGTAACCAGTATTGAAAAGTTCGTAGATCATTAAGATTGAACAATCAATGAAGCGAGGATGAGACTACTGATTTAGGAGGAAGTGTTCTGATTGTTGGAGCACTTCCTTTTTTTGCGTTGTGAAGGGAACGGAAACGGCTTGCTGTCGATATGCATAAAATTTCCACATATGAAAATAATAATTACTGTGCACAAATGACTTGCATCAATCGAACCTTTGCGTTATTCTTTAAAACGTAACAATTACGATTTGAGGCTGAGAAGTCATCATCCGATTTTTGGATAGTCCATAATAGAGAAGACGGAGGAAGAGAAAATGAAACAAAAAAAGAGCATGAAGTGGGCGTTGTCGCTAGTAGGGACAACTGCACTATTGGCTGGTTGCGGAGCAGCCGGGAACACAACAGAAAATACGGATTCGGACAAGCTGCAGGTCGTCACGACATTTTATCCGATGTACGATTTTACGAAACAGATAGCACAGGACGATGCCGATGTGAGCATGCTTTTGGAAGCCGGAATGGAAGTGCATTCCTTTGAGCCATCGAGCCAGATGATCGCCGAAATCCAAGATGCCGATGTTTTCATTTACAATAGCCCGGAGATGGAGACGTGGGTGCCGGATGTGTTGGCATCCCTCGACACCTCGGATATGGTGGTGATTTGTGCAAGTGACGCAATCACGCTGTTGGAGTATGAAGGCGAGGCCCACGCGCATGATCACGAGTCCGAGGAGGAAGGAGCGGAGGTTGGGCATTCGCACACTGTCGATCCGCATGTTTGGTTGGATCCTGTGCTGGCGCAGACAGAGGTTACGACGATTGCGGAAGGATTGGCCGAAGTGGATCCAGACAATGCTAAGGATTATCTGGAAAATGCCGGAATTTATAACGGGAAACTGAAGGAATTAGATGAAGCCTATCAGGCTGCGTTTGAGGGAGCAGAAAACCGTACTTTCGTGACACAACATGCAGCCTTTGCCTATTTGGCGGCCCGCTATGATCTAAACCAGATTTCTGTAACGGGTCTGAACGCTGAAGTTGAACCGAGTGCGGCAGCTTTGGCGACACTTTCCGATTACGTGAAAGCCAACAATATTTCGCACATTTATTTTGAAAATAATGCTTCTTCACAGACCGCGGAGACGCTGGCCGAAGAGGTTGGCGTGGAATTGGCGGTATTGAGTCCTCTTGAAGGGATCACCGAAGAAGACCAGAAAAAGGGTGCGGATTATATTTCGGTCATGCTGGAAAATCTTGAGGCATTGAAGAAAAGCGTCAACTGATCCAGAAGTGTTATTGCTCCTCCTTGGGACGTTTGCGTGCTATGATTTGGTTGAGAAAAGACTGCAGAAAAAAATTGCAGTGAAAGTCGGAAAACCGTCGAACAACATGCACTTGTTTCAGTCAATGGGAAGGTATTGTCGGACAAGGAGGGAAAGGTATGTTATTTACCGATCGGAAAGAGGCCGGCATGCTGCTGGCCGAAGCGTTGGAGAAGTACCGCGGAGAAGACATTGTCGTATTTGCTTTGCCTAGGGGTGGGGTTCCTTTGGGTGTCGAAATCGCCAAAAAATTGGCGGCACCGCTTGATTTGCTCATCACGAAAAAAATCGGACACCCGTTCAATCCTGAATATGCCATCGGTGCCATCACGGAGGATGCGGACCCGATCTTCAATCCGGGCGAGCATGGGGTGCTGGACAAGAATTGGTTGGAATGGGAGCTGAAGCGGCTTCGCCAGGAAATCAAACGGCGCAGGGAAACGTATGTCGGAGCAGCGAACATCCAGTCCCTCGATGGCAAGACGGCCATCATCGTGGACGACGGCGTCGCGACCGGATTTACGATGTTGGCCTCGATAGCAGCCCTAAAAAAGCGGAATCCGAAACGCATCATCGTGGCGGTTCCGGTCACGCCGGAGGATACGGCGAAAAAGATGGACCAATTGGTGGATGCAGTCGTTGCCTTGGAGCGCACGGATGACTATCTGGGCGCTGTGGGTGCCTATTATGTCCGTTTCGATCAGCTCGATGACGCAGAAGTCGTCTCCTTGCTCCGGAGCATGCATGTGGAGGAGGGCGAGGCAGATGAGTGATCAAGAAAAGGCAGTCAAGATAAGTGGTGCTGGCGTCACTTTGAATGGTGATCTGGTCCTGCACAGAGACCCGAAAGGCCTCGTCATTTTTGCCCATGGCAGCGGAAGCAGCCGACACAGCGTACGCAACAAATACGTGGCCAGCGTGTTGCGGGCGCATGGCTTGTCCACTTTGTTGCTGGATCTGTTGACGGAAGCTGAAAGCGAGTGGACCGAAAAGCGTTTCGACATCGATCTGTTGGCCCAGCGGTTGACGCTTGCGGAGAATTGGGCCAAGCAGCAGGATGAAACAAAACAGCTGCCGATCGGGTATTTCGGATCCAGTACCGGAGCGGCTGCCGCTCTGCAATCGGCCGCTGCGTTAGGCGATGAAATCAACGCCGTTGTTTCGCGGGGCGGCCGTCCGGACTTGGCGAAAGCATATTTGGCCAAGGTCACAGCCCCGACGCTGTTGTTGGTGGGCGGCTATGATGACGGCGTGATCGAGCTGAATGAGCAGGCATACGCATTGCTGAACTGCAAAAAGGAAATGACCCTCATTCCGGGAGCCACCCATCTGTTCGAAGAAGCGGGTACGCTGGAACAGGTTGCCGAGTTGGCTGCGCAATGGTTCGTGAAGCAGTTTGCGGAAAAATAAGGCCGACCGAATTGATTCGGACCGGATAACAAAAATAAGCAGGACACCTTTCAGTTGAAGGTCGTCCTGCTTATTTTTTGGTGTGCTTCAGCATGCGCGTTATCCCGATAATGCCGATCACTCGGATTCGGGATTGTAGGTCCAGCCATGGTCGTTGTGGTAAATCATCAGCTTGGACATCCCGCCGTCGACGGTGAAATTCTGCCCGTTGATGAAGCCGGCTGCATCGCTGCAGAGGAAACGGATCGTCTGCACGATGTCATCGGGCAGGCCGACGCGGCCTACAGGATGCTGAAGGAGATCCGCGGCTTCATAGTCCGGCTGATAGGCCTCTTCTTTATGGAAGGAACCCGTGTCGATCCAGCCAGGGCTGATGGAATTGACGCGGGCTTTCCCGGCCAATGAAATGCTGAGGGCATGCGTTAAGGCAAGGATGCCTCCTTTAGCTGCCGAGTAACTTTCGGTGTCCTTTTGTGACATGAAACCTCGGCTGGATGCGATGTTCACGATCGAAGCGTCAGCTGTGAACACCGGCAAAAACAAGCTTGTCAACAGATACGGCGCCGTAACACCCAAAGCCAGGACATAATTGAAGTCCTGAAAGGAACACTGCGACAGAATCCCTTTTTTGCTGATGCAGGCGTTGTTCACCAGATAATCGACTTTTCCGAAGCGTTGCTTGACGGCTTCCGCAAATGCATGAAGGGCAGCTTCCTCCGCAATGTCTCCGTGGTGGAAATAAACGTCTTTCGTTCCGAAACGGGAAACGATTTTTTCGCCGGCCTCCCTGTCCGTGTCCACCAATGCGACAGCGGCACCCGCAGCCAAAAACGATTCCACCGTTGCCCGGCCGATGCCGTTCGCTCCGCCGGTCACTACGACTACACGATTCTGAAAATCCATATGCCATTCCTCCAGATTAATTGATACTTCGAATCTATTGCCACCGCATTACAGTGAAAGCTTCAGCGATACCGGGCAATGGTCGCTACCGAAAATATTTTCATGGATATCGGCAGCGGCCAAGGCATCCTTCAAAGCTTCCGACACAAGGAAGTAGTCGATCCGCCAGCCGGCATTGTTTTTGCGGGCGTTGAAGCGATAGCTCCACCAGGAATATCTGCCTTCCGCATCGGGATGGAAGTAGCGGAAAGTATCGATGAAACCGTTGGCGACCAAATCGCTGAACTTGGCGCGTTCCTCGTCCGAAAAGCCCGCGTTCTTGCGGTTTGTTTTCCAATTCTTCAGGTCGATGTTTTCGTGGGCAACGTTGAGGTCGCCGCAGACGATGACTGGTTTTTTTGATTCCAGCCCTTTCAGATAAGCCAGAAAGGCCGTCTCCCAATGCATCCGGTAGTCCAGCCGTTTCAGTTGTTCCTGTGAATTGGGCGTGTAGACAGTGATCAGGTAGAAGTCGGCGTATTCCAGGGTGATGACGCGGCCTTCCGAATCATGGTCGGCATTACCTATGCCCAACCGGACAGAAAGCGGCGTGTGCTTCGTGAATATGGCTGTGCCGGAATAGCCTTTGCGATCTGCATAATTCCAATAGGACTCATACCCGGGAAACGTTAAATCAATCTGGCCTTCCTGTAATTTCGTTTCCTGCAGACAAAAGAAATCGGCATCGAATTCCAAAAAAATATCCGCAAAATTCTTGTTTACGATGGCCCGCAAGCCATTGACGTTCCATGAGACAAATGTCAGCTCCATTTTGTTCACCTGCCTTAACGCAACGCAATCGTGTAATAAAGGAACAGGATAAAAATGACCAGATTGATGGCGGCCAATGTCCACTTCATTTTCGGTTCCAGGATGTTCAGCGCGAAAATTGTTCCAACAATCGGCAAAAACAGCGCCAATACCAACGAGGTAGTGGATACGGAACCAGGATCTTTGGTTGTGAAGAGATAAAGCGGATATAGGATGGACAAGAGTGTGAAGGTGATTCCGTTTCTGGTTTGTTTCGGTTGCATAGAGCAGCCTCCTTTTTCTGTTATCTGTAATATTTTACCATACCTGTGCGATCGAACCGCAAGTAAGAGGGCAGGAATTCGTGTTCAAAAACGAAAATGGATTCCCACTATCTAACAAAGCTGTTTCAAAATGATTAAATTGTAAATTTTTTCATAAACTTGTGTTAAAATAGCATGAATAGGTGCGGAATTGTTTTTGATTAAAATTCAATTAATTTATGGTTAAATAAATATAATTAATTGCTGTCGCTTACTAATTTGATGCAAAACGGAATCAAGTGATGTTAAAATGGACTACATAAATAAATTTAGTGGGTGAAATGAATGTTGGGGACGGAAATAAAACAACAGTTTCCTGAAATAATCGTTAAAGAGAATGAGAACTTGTCATATTATACATACACAAAAACAGGTGGCCCAGCGGATGTGCTGGTCTTCCCGAAGTCAAAAGAGGAAGTTGCTGCAATCGTCGCTTGGGTGAATGAAAAACAAGTACCTTTGACGGTATTGGGCAATTCCAGCAATGTCATCATCAAGGATGGCGGCATCCGCGGCATCGTCATGATCCTGACAGAAATGGACCATATGGAAGTGAAACGCCATCGTTTGATCGTCCAGAGCGGAGCACGCTTGATCGATGCTTCCCGGATGGCTTTAGCTGAGCGCTTGAGCGGCCTGGAATTTGCATGCGGCATTCCCGGCAGCGTAGGCGGAGCGGTCTATATGAACGCCGGAGCATATGACGGTGAGGTTGAAGAAGTCATCGAATCCGTAGTGGTGATCACACGCGAAGGCAAAATAAAAACCTACGCGAAGGATGAACTTGAGTTTTCCTATCGCCACAGTAGGCTACAGGAAACGAACGAAATCGTTCTCGAAGTTGTCTTCGATCTGGAAAAAGGCAAGCACGAAGCGATCAAAGCCCGAATGGATGAACTGACTGCTTTGCGCGAATCGAAGCAGCCATTGGAATATCCTTCATGCGGCAGCGTGTTCAAACGGCCAACCGGTTATTTCACAGGCAAATTGATCCAGGAAGCGGGACTTCAGGGCTTGACTTGGGGTGGTGCACAGGTTTCGATGAAGCATGCAGGATTCATCGTGAACATCAACCAAGCCACAGCTACCGACTACATTGAACTGATTGCACATATCAAAGAAGTCATAATGGAACATTATGGCGTGCCATTGGAAACGGAAGTCCGGATCATCGGAGAAGATTCAGTGGGAAGCGTATAGGTGAAAAGAAGGCTGGGTGTGAACATTCAGCTCTTTTTTGGATAACACTTAATTATTTTTTTGAATATATAATGAAGGAGGATAGCCATGCGAAGACCACTGATATCTTTTCAGAACTTTAGTTTCACCTATTCAGATCAAAAGGAACCGACTTTGGAAGAACTGAATGTCACTATCTACGAAGGAGAAAAAATACTTGTGCTCGGCCCTAGCGGCTCGGGGAAAACGACTTTTGCCCGCTGCCTCACAGGCGTATTGCCGAGTGAAGAGAACGGCGATGCGAGTGGAAATATCCTCTTTCACCATCAGGTCGATCAAACAGTAGCCCCCTTTGAAGATTTTCTTCCGAATGAAATGAAGCTGATCAAGAAAAGTCTGATTTCCCACGCGGATCAAATGGGGAAATTTGGAGTGAAGCAACAAATACCGTTCCGCTCCGCTGAAGATTTGAAAAAAATGGACAATTGGCATGATTTTTTGGAGAAACGCCCTTATCTGAAGCGCAGTTTCATGAAACTGTCGGAACAACAACTGGGTGATATCACGATGGCCGGAATCTCGTTGGATGGGAAACCGTTGATTTTATTCGATGAACCATTAGCGAATCTGGACCCGAACTCCGGGGATTTGGCCATGAAATTCATCGATGATCTGCACCGCGTCAGCGACACGACCGTCCTCATCATCGAACATAGGTTGGAAGATGTCCTGGCACAGCCGATCGATCGTATCTTGCTGTTTTCCGGTGGGCGGATCATCGCGGACGCAACGCCGGAGGAGATACTCCGCACCGAAATTTTGAGCGATATCGGCATCAGGGAACCGCTGTACATCACAGCAATGCGCTATGCCGGAGTCGATCTGGACAATGTCCGGGAGCTGGCGAACGTAAAGAAAGTGAATGGGCCGCAATTAAAGGAACAAATGGAGAGTTGGCTGAATTATTTGCCGCAATTCCGCTATCCCGATCATGATGAAGTACTTCTGGAATTGGATGGCTTATCATTCAAATATCCTTGGAATGACGAGGATATCGTCGATGGAGCCTTTCTCCGCATCTATAAAGGGGAAATGATCAGCCTTGTCGGTGCGAACGGTGCCGGCAAATCGACACTTTCCCGTTTGATGACCGGGGAGGAAAAACCGCAGAGTGGCCGGATCTACTGGAAAGGCCAGGAAATCAGCGATATCGATGCGGATGAAGTTGAAAACTATGTCGGCTACGTTCCGCAGAACCCGAAAGACAGCCTGTCACAGGAAACCGTGTATGAAGAGATTGCTTTGAAACTGAAGCAGCGTGATATGCCTGAAGAAGAGATCGAAAAGAAAGTCGATGAAGTTGCGAAAGTTTGCGGGCTGAAATACATCAAAGACTTGCCGTTATCGATGCTGAGTTTCGGTCAACTGAAAAGGGTGTCGATCGCAGCCGTCTTGGCGTTGGATCCGGAGTTGATCATCTTGGATGAGCCGGCGGCGGGGCAGGACTTCAGTCATTACAAAGACATCATGCATTTCCTCCAGCGGATCCATCAGAACGGTGTGACCGTCGTGATCGTAACGCATGATATGCATCTGATGCTTGAATACACCCGCAGAGCGGTCGTCATGGCAAAAGGGAAAATCGTGGCCGATACGAGTTCGGCCTTTGTCCTGATCAATCCGAGGCTGATCCAGATTGCCTCATTGAAAGAGACAACCTTGTTCACCTTCGCCAATCAGATCGGAATGACGGACCCCTATTCCTTTACGGAGAAATTTGTCTATTACGACCGGGCTGCGCGTCTGTTCTGATAAAATCCAGATGAGTTCCAAACGTCAGAATGATCATTTCTGGCGTTTTTTTGTGCGGATTTCACTGCAAATGAGACAGCTTCTTATATAATGATCGTGTTATATGTTAACATGAAAGTATTGAGTGCCGCTGGAAAGTGCTGGTAGGCAATGGAAGTATGCTGTGCTATGCTTCCATAAATAAATGACAAAGGCGGGAGAAAATGACTGATAAACCGATCATCACTTTGGAGAATGTAAAAAAAGTCTACGATGATGAAACTGTATTGCACGATATTAACTTTGAACTTGAGAAAGGCAAATTCTATACTCTGTTGGGCCCCTCAGGTTGCGGGAAAACGACAATTCTGCGTTTGATTGCAGGATTCGCGGACGCTACAGAAGGTATCATCAAGATCAATGAGGAAGTAGTGAATGACATACCAGCGAACCGACGCAAAGTCAATACGGTTTTCCAGGACTACGCCTTGTTTCCCCACATGAACGTTTTCGACAACATCGCATTCGGGTTGACGATCAAGAAAATGCCCAAAGAGCAGATCAAGCAAAAAGTGGAGGAAGCCCTGAAAATGGTCCAGCTTGAGGGCTACGAAAACCGTGAAATCAGCGAAATGTCAGGCGGCCAACAACAGCGGGTTGCAATCGCCAGGGCAATTGTAAACGAACCGGATGTGTTGCTGTTGGATGAGCCGTTGTCGGCGTTGGACTTGAAGCTGCGCACGGACATGCAGTACGAACTGAGGGAACTGCAGCAGCGCCTCGGTATCACTTTTATTTTTGTCACGCACGATCAGGAAGAAGCATTGGCCATGAGCGACTGGATTTTCGTCATGAACAAAGGTGCTATCGTCCAGAGCGGCACACCTGTGGATATTTACGACGAGCCGATCGACCGATTCGTGGCAGATTTCATCGGTGAAAGCAATATCGTTCCGGGTACGATGGTTGAGGATTATAAAGTCCGCTTCGTGGGCAAAGAGTTCGAATGTTCCGATGCCGGCATCACACCGGGTGAAAAAATCGAAATTGTCATCCGTCCGGAAGATCTGGAACTGACGACTGTCGAAAACGGTAAACTGGTCGTGAATATTGATACACAATTGTTCCGCGGCGTCCACTATGAGATCATCGGTTACGACAAGGATGGAAACGAATGGATGATCCATTCCACTAAGAGCGCAGAAATCGGCAAAGATGTCGGGCTTCACTTCGGGCCACAGGACATCCACGTCATGCGCCTGGGCGAATCCGAAGAAGAGTTCGATGCCCGTCTCGAAAGCTATGAAGAGTAGGGGGAAGAGACATGACGAAAAATTCTAGAGCGTTCTATTCCGTTCCTTACGTGCTTTGGTTGGGGCTGTTTGTTATTTCACCGATGTTGTTGATCCTGTACCAGTCCTTTTTCGACATCACCGGGGCCTTCACTTTTTCCAACTACGCAAATTATTTCAGTTCGGGAAATTATCTGCGGATGACCTTGAATTCGTTCCTCTATGCGTTCATCATCACGCTTGTGACATTCCTGATCAGCTATCCGACCGCGCTGTTCCTGAGCCGGACAAAGCACAAGCAGCTTTGGCTGTCCTTGATCATTCTGCCGACCTGGATCAATCTGCTGTTGAAGGCTTATGCCTTCATCGGTTTGTTCAGCCAGAGCGGAACAGTGAATCAATTCCTTGGCTTCATGGGGATAAGTCCCCAGCAGATTCTGTTCACGGACTTCAGTTTCATTTTTGTGGCGGCCTACATCGAGCTGCCTTTCATGATCCTGCCGATCTTCAATTCGATCGAAGAACTGAAGCCGTCTCTTATCGTAGCCAGCGAAGACTTGGGTGCGACAAGGATGCAGACTTTGACCCGGGTCATCTTTCCTTTGACGCTGAGCGGTGTCCGCAGCGGCTTTCAGGCCGTCTTCATTCCGTCGCTGTCGTTGTTCATGCTGACGCGGCTGATCGGCGGTAATCGGGTAATCACACTGGGAACCGCTGTGGAACAGCATTTCCTGGTCACCCAGAACTGGGGGATGGGCTCCACGATCGGTGTCATCCTGATCATCAGCATGATCGCCATCATGTCCCTGACGAGCGACAAAAAGAAGAAGGGCAGGGGATCTAAATGAAGGGAACAGCCAACACGAAGTGGAACAATGCCTTTCTTGGGCTCGTCTTCACGATTCTGTATCTGCCGATTTTTTATCTGATTTTTTATTCGTTCAATGCCGGCGGGACCATGAACGATTTCACCGGCTTCACGTGGGAGCATTACCAGGCCGTGCTTGAGGATACGCGTTTGATCGGCATCGTTCTGAATACGTTTCTGGTAGCCTTGCTGTCTGCTCTCATCGCGACTGCTATAGGAACGATGGGTGCAATCTTCATCTACTACACGAAAAAGCGCAGCACCAAGAATGCGTTCTTGAGCCTGAACAACGTGCTGATGGTTTCGCCTGATGTCATCATCGGCGCCAGCCTGCTGATCCTCTTCACGATGCTCGGCTTCTCGCTCGGCTTCTCATCCGTGCTGCTCTCGCACATCGCTTTTTCGATTCCGATCGTCGTGCTGATGGTGCTGCCGAAGCTTTATGAGATGAACGATTCGATGATCAGTGCGGCTCAGGATTTGGGCGCCAGCAGCGGCCAAGTGTTCGGCCGAATACTGATCCCTAGCATCACTCCGGGAATCCTGAGCGGGTTCTTTATGGCTTTCACGTATTCCTTGGATGATTTTGCGGTGACTTTTTTCGTGACCGGGAACGGCTTCACCACTTTGGCGGTGGAAATCTATTCGCGGGCCCGCCGTGGTGTCAGCCTGGAAATCAATGCCCTCAGTGCGCTGATGTTCCTGTTTACGCTGCTTTTGGTCCTGGGCTACTATTTCATTCAACAGTACGGACACAATAAACGTGCGCAACAAATGAAGGCGATCGGAAAACGCGTCGGTTCGGAACGGATGGTGAAAAAAGGATGAAAAAATTAATGGGAATGGTGGCCGTTATCTTGCTTGCTTGTGCGGCAATCGCTTTAGGAATCAACGCTTTGAACAGAGCGCAAGGCTTTTCGGACGGGAATACGCTGACGATCTACAACTGGGGGGATTATATCGAACCGGAACTGATCACGAAATTCGAAGAGGAGACAGGCTATAAAGTGTCTTATGAGACGTTCGATTCGAACGAGGCGATGTACACCAAAGTAAAACAAGGCGGAACGGCTTACGATCTGAGTATCCCTTCAGAGTACATGATCGACAAGATGGCTGAAGAAGACCTTCTGATCGCGCTGGACCACTCGAAGATCGAGGGGCTGGAAAATATTGATCCGCGTTTCCTGGATTTGCCGTTCGATGAAGGCAACAAGTACTCCATCCCTTATTTCTGGGGAACCTTGGGCATCATCTATAATGACAAAATGGTGACGGAAAAAATCACTTCTTGGTCGGATCTTTGGGATCCGGTCTATGCGAACAGTCTGCTTTTGATCGATGGAGCGCGGGAAGTGATGGGGCTAGGCCTCCAAAGTGAAGGCTACTCGCTCAATGAAACGGACCCGGTCATTTTGGGAGAAATCGCTGAGAAACTCAAAGGTATTACCCAGAATGTCAAAGCCATCGTTGCCGACGAAATCAAGATGTACATGATTCAGGAAGAGGCTGCCATCGCGGTCACTTTCTCAGGTGAAGCCAGCGAGATGCTTTGGGAAAACGAACATCTCCATTATGTGATACCGGAAGAGGGTTCCAATCTGTGGTTCGATAATATCGTCATCCCCAAGACCGCTAAGAACATCGATGGCGCCTATGCTTTCATCAATTTCATGCTGGAACCTGAAAATGCGGCCATCAACGCGGAATATGTCGGCTACGCCACACCGAACCAAAATGCCATCGGACTGATGGATCCCGAAATCACCAGCGACGAGCAATTCTACCCGTCCGACGAAATCATGGACAAACTCGAAGTCTACGAAAACCTGGGAGCTAAAACCCTAGGGACGTATAACGATTTGTTTCTGGAAGTCAAAATGTACAGGAAATAATGGCAAAATTCAGTCAAAACAGCAAAACAGCAAAACAGCAAAACAGCGTTAAACCAACAATAGCAATAAAAAAATAGTGAAGCTCAAAAAATCTTGGGAAATAGTTCTTTCGTGTAACCATCTTCAAGATACTGTCTTTTTTTCATGAATGCCGTATAATGATTATAAAATTAGGAAAGAAGGTGTAGCTTTGGGCATCGATGACCCATATTTAGATTTTGCCAAGGTAAATAAAAGTCAGTTCATTGAACGTATTATCGAAGGAAAAACTCCAGATGGTGAAAGAGATGCTGTGTTTATGGCTGGAAGTCCAGGAGCCGGAAAAACAGAAGTTGCATCAGGATTAGCTGAAAATTATGATAATCACGTTGTTATTGATGCTGATTATTATAGAACTCAATTTCCGGACTACAACGGGAAAAACTCTAGTCTTTTTCAAAAAGCTTCTTCCTGGTTAGTTGAACAATCTTTAAGGTATGTGCTAGAAAATGGCTATTCTTTTATATTGGATGCAACTTTTGCGATTCTTAGTGCAGAAAAGAACATTACACGGGCGTTGAAAAATGGTTTCCGAGTAACCATTTTCTATGTTTATCAAGACCCCAAAATTGCCTGGGAATTTACTCGAGAACGTGAAATAGCGGAAGGCCGCCATGTTCCGAAGCAAACCTTCATCAATGCCTTTCACAAATCAAGAGAAAATATTGAGAAGGTTAAAGAGAGATATCCTGAAATTGCGCTTCATATTATTATTAAGGATTATCAAAATAATATCTCTGAAATTCATTTTGATACAGATAATGTTGGTTTAGTGCTGCCATTACGGTATACTTCAAAAGAATTGGAGGATGAGTTACATGACTGAGAAGGAACAAGTTAAGCTGATTGTAAACAAATACAACAAAAGTATCGCTGATTTGTCAGAAAACGCTTCGGCAAAGGAGTTTAAAACTGTGATGAAATATATTGCAGATCAAGCGAATCTTAAACAACGTAAACTGGTGGGTTTAGATAAATAGGTATTGAAAAAAGATTGAAAATAATAGATGGTTAGCAGCTAAGAGCATAAACTGTTCTTGGCTTTTTTGGTTACTGTCGACACCCTTTCGAAGATTTTCCGCTTCACAATCCGCGTAAGGTTGTGCTACTATTAAAATAAGATTAAAAAGGAAGAAGGGAATTACTTGACTAAATTCATCAGTACAGACAAAGCGCCCGCAGCAATCGGGCCTTATTCGCAAGGAACCAGAAAGAACGGCTTCATCTTCTCATCCGGCCAATTACCGATCGACATGGAAACGAAGGAGCTTGTAACAGACCCGGCGGCAGCGACAACAGCCAGCCTGAATAATGTGTTGACAATCGTCAAAGCGGGCGGTGGCTCGTTGGAATCGATCGTGAAAGTGAATGTGTTCGTGAAGGACATCAATGATTTCGACGCCATCAACGGCGCGTACACTGCATTTTTCGGCGAACATAAACCAGCCCGCTCTTTGGTGCAGGTTGCCGCTTTACCGAAAGATGCCGTCATCGAAATCGAAGCAATCGCAGTGAAAGACTAATACTACTAAAGCAGAACGGCTGTCCCACCAGGAGATAGCCGTTCTGCTTTTATTTGATTGGACTGTGTTCGGGCTGTCCGATTCATACGGGTTATCGGACAGCCTCAGTATGGCCAAGGATGCCGCACGATGAATTTCCGTTCGAACAATCGGGCGTGGGGCGTCGCTTATTCGAACGGATTCGTTTTGACTGGTGGCTGGTCATCGACCCATTCCGGCTTGACTTCCAGTTCCTGTCCGAAAATCATCATTTTCAGGCGGACACCTTCGCGGCTTGCTGCGAGGCCGCCCAAACCGGTTTCACGCAAGGAGGCGGGAAGGTTCTTTCCGACTTTGCGCATCGCTTCGATCACATCATCGGCGGGGATTTTGTTTGTCAGTCCGGCCAAGGCCATATCCGCGCTGATCAGGGCATTGACCGCACCGATCGCGTTGCGCTTGACGCAAGGAATCTCCACAAGACCGGCTACAGGATCGCAGACAAGGCCGAGCAGATTACTGATGGCCATTGCCATCGCTTCAGATGCTTGCTCCGGGGTTCCACCCGCGATTTCGACAGCCGCAGCGGCCGCCATCCCGGATGCGCTCCCGACTTCGGCTTGACATCCTCCGGCGGCACCGGCAATCATGGCATTGTTTGCGATCACCATGCCAAAGCCGCTGGCACAGAACAGCATTTGGACCATCTGATCCTCCGTGAGCTCCAGTTTGTCCTTGATGGCGAACATAACACCCGGCAAAGTCCCCGATGAACCAGCGGTAGGGGTGGCGCAGATGATGCCCAAGGAAGCATTGACTTCGTTCGTGGCAAGGGCGCTCTCCACCGCGATCAGCAGGTCGTTCCCTGAAAGCGTCTTGCCGCGCAAACGGTAGTTCCGCATTTTCACGGCTTCGCCGCCGGTCAATCCAGTGGGGGAAAACACGCCATTGCCAGCCAAACCTTTTTCGACTGCGGCTTTCATGACGTGGTAATTGTTGCGCATCTGTTCCCAAATATCCGCGCGCGTCCGGTGGCTCTTGGCCATTTCCTGCAGCAGCATCAATTCCGAAATCGGTTTGCCGCTTTCCTCCGCGGCGGTCACCAGTTCTGCAATCTTATTGTACAAAGCGCTATTCCTTCTTTCCTAACTGATCAGTATCGCCTTTTCGATGAAAGGCAATTCATTGATTTCGTAGATCATTTCTTTGGTCGGGACCGTATCCAGATAGAGGACGACCCATTCGGTATCACTTTCCCTGAAAATGCGGATATCGTTCAGGGGATAGCCTTTGAATGCGAAGTAATTCTGCCATTCCGCTTCGCTGAACAGGTGATATTGGAGCGTATTCTGATGGATGAAATAGACAGGCAGATGCGCATCCAGACGCATCGAAAAGTTATCCAGGGCGACATGGTTCAGAACGATCGAGCCGCCCCCGATGGAACTGCCCGTGACGGACATTTTTTTCTTGTCCCGCTCCAACACCATTGTGGCTGTGTTCGGATGGCCAACAGGAGAGTCACCGATCTCTTCGATGAAGGTCACGGATATCTTTTGGGATTCGGCCATCTTCAGCGATTGCGGAATCATCGGATCATCCGCCGCAAAACCAAGAATACCGCCGAGGATCGCAAAATCAGTGCCGTGACCGAGATGGGTATCCGCAAATGATTCGTAATAATGGATCGTGACTTTTTTCGGTTTGACCTCGAACAGTTGGGCCGCCGCTTTCCCCAAGGCCAGAGCGCCTGCAGTATGCGAACTGGAGGGGCCGACCATCACCGGACCGATGATATCGAAAATGCTTCTGAATGTATGGCTCATGACGATCTCCTCTTCATTATCGGTTGATAAAAGCTTGCTTCTCATTATAGCTAAAAGGCTGTCGGAATGACAGAAGACCGCCACGCTTTTTTAGCGGATTCTAATGGCTTTCTAACGGAGTTTCCGCTGGCAAACATAGTAACGCTTCCTTTCCGTATGATATAATGACTTCATCATCCTGAAAGGAACGCGTGAAAAAATGGAACTAAAAGAACTGGTTGGATTAAAAGCTGCAGAATACATCAAAGACGGTATGACAGTAGGTCTGGGGACGGGCTCGACTGCTTATTACTTTGTCAAGGAAATCGGTAGACGTGTGAACGAAGAAGGATTGAAAATCACTGGAGTGACGACTTCAATCCAAACGAAGGAATTGGCCGAGTCGTTAGGGATTCCTTTAAAGAGTGTGGATGAAGTGGATTGCATCGATATCACGGTGGACGGTGCCGATGAAATCAGTGAAGACTTCCAAGGCATCAAGGGCGGCGGCGGCGCTTTGCTGTTCGAAAAAATCGTTGCCGATAATTCCAAGAAAGTCATTTGGATCGTCGATGAAAGCAAAATGGTGAAACATTTGGGTGCCTTCCCGCTGCCGGTGGAAGTCGTCCGCTACGGATCGATCCAACTGTTCAATAAATTCAATGAAAAAGGCTACAATCCGGAATTCCGCAAGACAGCAACCGGGGACTACTATTTGACTGACGAGAAAAACAACATCATCGATCTGCATCTGGGTGAAATTTTGGATCCGAAAGCACTTGCCGAGGAATTGATCCATCTGACCGGCGTCGTGGAACATGGGTTGTTCCTTGATTGCGTGGACACTGTTTTGGTCGGTGCAAAAGACGGTGTGAAAGTCATCGAAGCGAAAAGATAGGCTGCAACTTAAGAACACAAAAACGTTTTGCGTTGTGCTTGATAGGTGGAAAAGTCAGATTCAAATGGAGGAACAACCTATGAGAATGGTAGATTTAATTATCAAGAAACAAGAAGGCAAAGCATTGACGAAAGAAGAGATCCGCTTCATCATCGACGGCTACACGGACGGATCGATCCCCGATTACCAGATGAGTGCCTGGGCGATGGCTGTCTATTTTCAGGACATGACCGATGAAGAACGGATGGAATTGACGATGGCCATGGCTGAATCCGGTGACCAGATCGATCTTTCCGCCATCGCGGGCATCAAGGTCGACAAGCATTCAACCGGCGGCGTCGGCGATACGACAACGCTGGTTTTGGCTCCCTTGGTCGCCAGCTGCGGCGTACCGGTGGCGAAAATGAGCGGACGCGGGCTGGGGCATACAGGCGGTACGCTGGATAAACTGGAATCGATCCCCGGTTTCCATGTCGAGATCGACGAAAAGGAATTTGCGTCCATCGTGAACGAAAATAAGGTCGCCGTGATCGGACAATCCGGCAACCTCTGCCCGGCGGACAAGAAATTGTATGCGCTCCGGGATGTGACTGGAACCGTGAACTCGTTGCCGCTGATCGCCAGCTCGATCATGTGCAAAAAAATCGCAGCCGGGGCGGACGCAATCGTACTCGATGTGAAAACCGGAGCCGGCGCGTTCATGAAGACCGAAGAAGACGCCAGGGCACTTGCCCACGCAATGGTCAAAATCGGCAATCTGGCCGGCCGCAAAACGATGGCGATCATTTCCGACATGAGCCAGCCTTTGGGCGTGGCAGTTGGGAACGCCTTGGAAGTTGAAGTCGCGATCGAAACGTTGAAGGGCAATGGGCCGAAAGATTTAGAGGCGCTCTGCATCGAATTGGGCAGCCAGATGGTCTATCTGGGCGGAAAAGCGGCTGATTTGGCGGAAGCCCGCAAACTGGTTGCGGAGAGCCTCCGCAACGGCAAAGCATTGGATAAATTCAAAGTTTTTGTTGCTTCCCAAGGCGGCAATCCAGCAGTCGTGGATGATTATTCTTTGATGCCGCAAGCTACGCGCCAGCAGGATGTTTTGGCTGAATCATCCGGATTTGTGACGGAGATTGTTGCCGATGATATCGGCGTGGCCGCGATGCTGCTGGGCGCAGGGCGCGCCACGAAAGAAAGCACGATCGATTTGGCAGCCGGATTGAAGATCCTGAAGAAAGTCGGCGATCCGGTCCAAAAAGGTGAAGCGATCGTCAGGATGTTCGCCAACCAAGCGGATTTCGGTCCGGCCGAAAAGCTGATCCAGGAAGCTTACTCCATCGGATCGGAAAGAAAAGAAATCACACTGATCCACGGCATCATCACAGACTGATTAGATGGCTGTCCCTAACAAGGGATGGCCTTTTTATTGTCTGCTGGCTGGACGGAGGAGGGCGCCTGTGACCGTGCCCAACTCCGGTGAACGCAGGTTTCGCCGGAGTTCACTCCACATTCTGCTTGTGTCCTCCGATGGGACAGGCTTTGTCGAAGCTGCAGCTGATCATTAACCAGCTAACTCCGGCGGATGGCCCGTTCACCGGAGCTGGGAAGTTCCATAAAAAAGTTTCGACATAAATGAAAAGAAGCAACCGAAACTCGCGCTCCGGTTGCTTCTTTTGCTGTTCCGGCTGAGATGCCGGATGATATTTGTCGTTCACTATTGATCAAAAGACACGTGCGTGATGTCCTTGCTCATGTTCATCAGATCGTTCACCAGATCCTTTTTCTTGTAGTAATGCGGCAAATCGATCCCGTAGCTGACGATGTAGTTCGGCTGCTCGGTCTCCGGATTCTCGATCAGAAACTTCATGTCTGAAGTCCCGATATTATTTTCGGAAAGGAACAATTCGATCGCTTTTTTCAAGTCCTGGTGCCGGTAATGGATTTCCACATGCAGCCCGCCTATGGAGGTCCTGAGTTTTTTGATGATGTGCAGAACGATGTAAAGGATCAGGCAGCCGATGAAAGAAAGGAAATAATAACCCATCCCGACGGCTATCCCAAGCCCGGCGACCGTCCAGATCGTTGCCGCCGAGGTCAGGCCGGTGACCGTATCCCGTTTGGTGATGAGGATCGTGCCGGCACCCAAAAATCCGATCCCACTGACGATCTGGGCGATGATGCGGGTGAAGTCGACCGTGATGCTGGATGCCACATCCGGATTAGCAATCGCCAAGTTCAGGCTGTAATAACCAATTTCGAGCTGGATCAAAGTGATGAGGCAGGCGGAAACGGACACGATGATGTTCGTCCGCAGCCCTGCCGCTTGGCGGTTCTCTTCGCGTTCATAGCCTATGACCCCACCGACAAATACCGCCGCAAGCAACCGTATCGTTATTTCCAATGTGCTGATGGCATACACAGCAGGTCCCCCTTTCCAAAATAGAGCATTTCCTCCATTTTAATGCACCGGCCTTGTTCTGTAAAAGGAAATGACGATTTTCTGAAAATTTGCAGAATCCGCCCAATTCTTCCGTCAGCATGTGATAAAATGGAAGATATTATGATTTTTTGATTAGAGGAGGGACAATATGTCGAAAAAAGAATGGTTGGCTGGGATGAAAGCCATCTATCCGGTTTGCTTCGGCTACATTCCGATGGGGTTGGCCTGCGGGGTACTGCTGCAGCAAGCCGGCTATCATTGGCTGGCTGTCATGCTGATGAGCCTGATCATCTACGGGGGGGCTTCGCAGTTCATGATTGCTTCGATGACGGCCGCGGGGGCAGGCCTGCTGGAGATGGTGATCATGATTTTTTTCATCAATCTGAGGCATCTCCTGATGAGTTCCAGCCTGGCTCAACGGATCCGCGAGAAGAGCACAGCTTTCAGCATAGTCTTTGCGCAGACGATCACGGATGAATCATTCGCCGTCAACACATTGTATTTTAAAAACGATGGGATGTGGAATCCAACGAGAGCAATTGCCGCAAATATAACGGCCTATTCAACTTGGATTTTGAGCACGGGGATCGGGGCGATGGCCGGAAGGAGCATCGCTTTGTCGCCGATTGTGATGAATTACATCCTCATTGCGATGTTCATCTTCCTGCTCGTTTCCCAAATCGAGAACCGCATCGTGTTCTGGACTGCGGTGGTTTCCGCAATCACCGCAGTCCTGTTGATGAGTCTGCTGCATCATAACATCGCCATCGTTCTGACGTCGATGTTGGCTTCCGGATTCGGGCTCTATCTGCAGAACAAAAAAGACGATAAGGAGGGGATTTTGCATGGATGATCACGCAGTGTGGCTTATTTTGGGAGGCGGCTTGGTGACCTTCTTACCCAGATGGCTGCCGATTGTAGCGCTTAAGAACGCGCGGATTCCGATCTGGTTCCAGAAATGGATGAGCTTCCTGCCGGTTTCCATCTTTTCCGCCTTGATCGCTTCGGATATTTTTTTCTGGGAAGGAAATGTTTCCCTGAACGTAATGGAAAACGCAAAACTGTTGCCGTCGCTTGTGACTGCTCTGGTGGCCTATTATTCAAAAAATATGATCCTTTCCGTCATCGTCGGCATCGTCGGAATCAGCCTGATGGTGTGGATACTCTGATTTTTATTGTTTATTTTTAATGTTTTAGCCATCGTTTTCTCATTATTATGTTGACATGCTTTTGTTTGTTGATTATGATAAATGCATACTCAAGGGAAAAGGAGGCAGTCGCGATGCAAACGATCACGTGTGTAACAGCAATGAACGGAAAAAGCTGGCAAAGCCGCATAGTGTAGGTTGATCGTGTGACAGGGCTGTCCATAGATGCAACCTCAGATTCAGTCTGGATTAGCGTCTATGCGGATTTTTTCCTTCTTTTATATACTCAGGAAACCATCACCGCAAAGACTTTTTGGGTCTCTGCGGTTTTTTTTGCATCCAAAAGTGCGTTGCCGATCCAGATTGGGATGTGTACGGAAAATGAAATTTCAAAAAATGGAGGAGTTTTGATGATGAAAAATGGGATGAGAAACATGTTGAGAATGGGTTCGGTATTTATGATCGGGTTGTTGGCTGCTTGCGGAAACACAGTGTCGGAAAATGATTCTTCAGCGGCTACAAATGAAAGCGAACAGGAACAGGTCTATATCGGCATCCTGCAGTTGACGACGCATCCAGCCTTGGATCAGATCACGGAAGGCATCCTGGATGAGTTGGCGGCTGCCGGCTATGTCGATGGCGAGAATGCCACCATCGATTTCCAGAATGCACAGGGAGACCAGGCGAACATGAAATCGATTGCCGAAAGCTTCGTCAGCCATGACGCGGACATCATGATCGGCGTTGCGACGCCTGCCGCGCAAGCGCTGAAAAATGCTTCTGATGAGATTCCGGTGATCCTTGGCGCGGTACAGGATCCAGTCGGTGCCGGTTTGGTCGAATCCTTGGAAGCTCCCGGCAGCAATGCGACGGGGCTGTCGAACCGGACACCATCCGATGAGCAGATGGCTTTGATCAAGCAATTCCTGCCGGATGCCACAACAATTGGTGTCATGTACACGACTGCCGAAGACAATGCGATCATCTCCGGACAACGCGCCGAGCAAGCGGCAGCAAATCTAGGATTTGAAGTCGTGACGAAAACGATCACCACTACGAACGATATCGCCCAAGCGGCGGAAAGTCTTGCCAAAGAGGTGGACGCGATCTATGTGCCGAATGACAATGTCATCGCGAGCGGAATGGCGACCTTGGTGGATGCGGCCGATGCGTTCGGTATCCCGGTTTTCCCGGCGGCTGACACGATGGTGAAAGACGGCGGCGTTGCAACCTTTGCGCCTAGCCAATACGGCATGGGCACCCAAATCGGCCAAATCGCGGTCGACATCCTGAAGGGCGCAGATCCGGCGACTTATCCGGTCCAACTGGTGAAAGAGAATTCCGTATACATCAACCAGGCCAAAGTGGACGCACTGGGCTTGACGATTCCGGAAGAAGTCAAGGCCGATGCGGTGTTTGTGGAATTGGCTGAATAATAATTGTTTAGGGGAGGGGCTTCATCCAACTGCGGATGGGCCTCTTTTTTGGCGAGGCGCTGGGCAGGTGTGCGCTGAGATTACCGGATCCGCAACAAGAACAAGGCGGATATGTCGGTTGAACAGATTATATGTTGCTGCGAACAGCCGACACATATCGAATGTGTTGACTGAACGTATCTAGCGTTGTCGCGAACAGCCGAGATATACCGAATGTGTCGGCTGAACGTACCAATCGTCTCCCCCGAACAGTCGACGCAACGCCGATTTGTCGGCTGTTCATCCGCAAAACCAAACGAACAGCCGACAGCAATCCCGCCTGCATATGATCACAACTTGCCACACCACCAAACAAAAACGCGCCAGCGAACGGTATCTTTCTCCCGTTCGCTGGCGCACTTTTTTTATTTTCAATTACTGTTGTACTGAACGATTGGCATACTGACGGTAGTCGATACCGCGCATGTCGCACCAGTCGAGGATATCCCGTTGGAAAATAAGATCCGTCCGAGCCAGATCGGCAACCGACGCTTTGCCCAGCATGGCCATCACTGTCGTGATCTGTTGCTTCCAGGCTTCGATCGTTTCGGCAGTCTTCTCTGGACCATCGCTCAGGACCATGTGCAGGAACTGGCCGGAAAGTCCAGCTGCTTTTGCACCCAAGCTCAGCGCTTTGACGATGTCCAACGGTGTTTTGATGCCGCCGGATGCGAGGAGTTCCGCCTTTCCGCGGTGAACATCAGCCTCCAATAGCGAAATCAAAGTCGACTGGCCCCAATTTTCCAAATCGTCATACGCAATCGCTGTACGTCTTGCGTTTTCGATCGCTGCAAAATTCGTGCCCCCTTTGCCGGAGACATCGATGGTATGGACACCAACGTCAATCAGCTGTCCGATCGTTTCTCGGCTCATACCGAAACCGACTTCCTTCACGATGACAGGGACGCCGACATGCGCAGTGATTTCCTCGATCTGGCGCAGCCACATCGTGAAATCGCGGTCGCCTTCGGGCATGATCATTTCCTGGGGCGCATTGATGTGGATCTGCAGAGCATCGGCCTCGAGAATGTCGACGGCGCGCTTGGCATTCTCGAGCGAATGGTGGGCGCCGATATTCGCGAATATCTGTCCGTTCGGGTTCACCTTGCGGATAATGGAAAAGCTGTCGCTCACGCTGGGATCCTTCAAGGCAGCGCTGACGGAGCCGGATGCCATCGCCAAGCCGGTCATTTTTGCCACTGTCGCCAGATCGGCATTGATCTGTTTGGTCCGCTCACTGCCGCCGGTCATGCCGTTGATGTAGAAGGGCGCTGCCAGTTTCATCCCGGCCAGCTCCGTCTGCAGCGAAATATCCGCCACTTTCAGATTGGGCAAAGAATGATGGACGAAGCGCATCTTCCCGAAATCGGACAGATCGGCTGGCTGATATTGTTTTTCGGCCAGATCGACGTGCTGGTCTTTTCTGTTTGAATCAAGCGTCATTCGGATGCTCCTTTCCATTCGATGGCTGCTGCACTTCGAACGTATCTGAAGACGTGCAGCGGCAAGTTCATGATGCCGACTTTTTCCCATTCCGAAATCAAGGGGATGATGCCCGATTGCCTGTCGATGATGACGATGCCGCAGTCCCCTCCGCCGGCACCCGATGATTTTGCCGCACCGAGATTCTTCTCGGCCAAATCGCATAATTGCGTCAGCGGGGGTGTCTCGATGACGACGCCGGTGTGCGTTGTCAATTGCTGGAGCAGCAAGCGGTTCTCACGGATGCCTGACTGAATCGCCTGCAGATCGCCGCGTTCGAAAGCGGCAATCATGGCGTTCACGCACGTTTTGCTGGCTTCCAGGAATGTCTTGTAAAAATCGTCGATGCCTCCGCGGACATCGTTGACGCGGTCGACAAGATGGGTGGTCGACGCCGGGGAGCCGGTCCAGCCAATCACCAACCGCAGATTGGTTGGTGGTGTCAATGGCCGGATCATCAATTGCGGCCATGCTGTCTTTAACAACTCGGTGAGCGTCAGCTCGTTTGCCTTCTGCATTACCCATTCCCTGTCGAAACAGGCATAGGCGATCCAGCCGCCGTAGGTGCTCGCGGCGATGTCGCCGAAGGAACCGTTGCTTTTGACGGACAGATGCGCCAAAGCGGCCAATTTGTAGACCAATTCGAATTCCGGATCGATCGCATAAAATTTCAGCAATGCTTTGATCGTCGCGACCGTCACTGCGCCGCTCGATCCCAGTCCGTATTTTTTCCCGCTGGCATTGTCCAACTCGCTCTTTACGGACAGATGGAAATAGGATAACGGAATCCCGGACTCTTTGATGTAGCGTTCAGTCACCTTGACCGCCTCGGTGATGTAGAGGAAAGGATTTTCGCGCTGGTCGATGACCAACTGATCCTCTTCGCGGGTCCAAGGAATCGGCAAACCGCCATACTGCGCCGATCGTATCGTCCCGGTCGTATCGGCTTCCTCCAAAGATACGGTAATGAACTGATCCAAAGCGACCAAAATCGATGGGTGGCCAGGCGTCACTACCGCATACTCCCCGGCGATGAACAATTTACCCGGAGCACTTGCTTCTGTTACAGTCATGAATTCAACCCTCTCTGTTCCTGTTAGTCGTTCCAATTGTAGACAGCGCGTTCGGCTGCAGTCAATTCCCGGATGCCTTTGCCGGGCTTGGTGATGATCAATTTATCCTCCGTGAAATGTTCCAGCAACGCTTCCTTTATCGTTTCGGCTTGCGAAAGGCGGCACAGCACCTTCACATTCGGACCGGCATCCATCGTGACATAGCAAGGGATGCCTTGTTTGCGCATAGTTTGTGCTGTCTTGATGGCGACGATGCTGTCCGGTTCCCAATAGGAAAATGGCGGTTCCGCACCCAACATGGTTCCATGCATCTTCATGCCGTTCGCTTCGGTGATTTCGCCCAAGCGGGTGAAATCCTTCGCAGCGATGGCTGCTTTGATGTCCAGGATATCTCTTTTAGCCGATTCGACCCAAGCCGGATAGAAGGGTGAAGTCTCGACCGTGCGCTTCATGCCGATGCGGCTGGAGACTTCCTTGGCTTTCTGGTTGACGGCAACGATGACCATACCGATATCCCATCCGGCATCGTCGACCGGGACTGCGAAGGAATCGTCGGAACAAGTCCCCATATCCCACTCCACGAATCCTCCGAATATGCTGCGCGTCGCACTGCCGCTCCCGCGTCTTGCGAAAGTCGAGAGGCGTTGGGGATCCAAATCAAGCCCCAATGCCAAATTGGCAGCTCCCGCCAAAGCAGCGAAGGCGGAGGCGGAGGATGCTAAGCCGGCTGCGGTAGGGACGTGATTGATGCTTTCGACGCGTGCGCGCAGGGTTGTGTTTTTTTCTTGCCGGAACAGATCAAGGAAGTCGGAGATTTTTTGCGTCTCTTTTTCGCCTTGCTTTTCGCCATTCAGATAGAAGGAATCCTGCGAAAAGGCTTCATCGAAGACGACCATCGTATCCGTGTAGAGTTTGTCCAAAGTCATGGAAAGGCTGCTGTTCATGGGCAAAAAGTAGGTTTCGTCCCGTTTCCCCCAATATTTGATCAGCGCGATGTTGGTATGCGCTCGGACACAAGCTTTATTAGGCATCTTCATTTCCTCCCATTTGATAGATCCAAGTCCGGATCGCACCGGCTTGGCGTATAGCTTCTTCAATATTTTCCGCTTTGGAGCGGCTACTGGCCAAAGCGATCATGCAACCGCCGCGGCCGCCGCCCGTCAATTTGGCGCCCAGCGCTCCTGCAGACCGGGCTGCTGAAACAAGCCTGTCCAGATCGGGGCTGGAAACATCGAGAAAAGACAGCGATTCATGGGCCTGGTCCATCAATTGCCCCAATTGTTGCGGATCATTCGCCTCGATCGCGGATTTTGCGGTTTGAGCAAAGCTGCCCAAACGGATGATGGCGTCCCGGTAAGGTTGCCGATTTTTCCCATTCAATTTCGCTGCGATGCTGGCGACGGCTTCCTTGGTTTGGCCGGTCACGCCGGTATCGCCGACTATCAAATAAGCCTTCAGGTTCAAAGGGAAAGCTTCGAAAGGCTGACCTTTGATGTAAAAGAGCGGTGCGTCGCCGCTTGCTGTGGCGGCATCCAGACCGCTGGGGTTGCCGTGTGCGATCATCTCGGATATGTTGACGAGTCGGAGCAGGGTGGCTTGGTCCAACGGTTTGTCGAAGTAGGCGAAAAGGGCGCGGGTCAAAGCCACAGAAACGGCAGCGCTGGAACCCATACCTCGTTCGGCCGGGATGGTGCTCTCCAGCGAAATCGCCAGGTTTTCGTCCGAAACCTGCAGTTCGGCTAAAGCGGACTGGATGGCGGTCCGCATGCTTTCGAGGATTTCCGGCATTTCTGCAGCGATGCCGTTATAATAGGAACAATCAATGGTCAAAGGACCTTCCGCTTCACATACGGTCGCGGTCATTTCAACTGCCGGGAAGGGCAGCGCGATGGATGGCTCCCCGTGAACAACGGCATGCTCACCCATCAGGATGATTTTGCCGTGCGACTTTCCGGTTGAGCAACATGTTTTTATCATATAGGATCGTCCTTTACTGGTTCTTACGCGTCTTCTATTATGCTTGCTGTACTTGGATATTGCAAATCGGCATGAGTTATCCAAAACTTTCTGATTTACTAAGGTGCCGCTTATGAAATTCTGACAAATCCGGCACATATTTTTCGCTATTTTCTTTCAGCATTTTCATTGTATCGGAGCAAAAATGCAAAGTAAATCAAATCTTTGGGATTTTACGGAATCTTAAAAAGCTTTATTTCCGCAGAAAACAAAGATTAGGTTTCAATTAAAATTTAATGTTCGTATTTGATGGGGGTTAAATTTTCAGAAAAGTATGATACAATTAGCAAAAGTTTGATTATTTCCAGAAGGGAAAAGCTATGATAGAAGATAGAAATTACTACGAAATCCATCGTGAAGAATGGCAAACTTTTCATCAGGATTCCATTCCGGCGATCACGGAAGAGGAATTGAAGGAACTGACATCATTGAATGATAGGCTTTCATTGGAAGATGTGAAGGATGTCTATGTGCCATTGGTGCATATGTTCGATATTTACTTGCAGCAGTACCGGAATCTTCAACGGGATAAAAGCAGATTTCTTGGCAGATCCTATGAACCTTCTCCGCTCATCATCGGCGTAACGGGCAGCGTAGCAGTCGGTAAAAGTACGACAGCGCGTGTCCTGCAGAATCTTTTGAAGCGTGCCTATCCGACAAAGGCAGTCGAATTGATGACAACAGATGGTTTTCTGTATCCGAACCGGATATTGAGGGAACGCAACATCATGGACCGCAAAGGGTTCCCGGAAAGCTACGATATGGAGAATTTGGTGCAATTCCTGTTGGACGTGAAGACAGGCAAGCCGAATGTCCGATTTCCGGTCTATTCCCACCGTATCTATGATATCGTCCCTGGCGAGTATGAAGAAGTGAACCATCCGGATATCCTGATTGTGGAGGGAATCAATGTGCTGCAGTTGCCGAGCAATCAACAGATTTACGTCAGCGACTTCTTTGATTTTTCCATCTATGTGGATGCCGAGGAAGAGATGATCGAAAAATGGTACATCGAGCGTTTCGAAATGCTGATGGACTTGGCGATCGATCAGCCGGATAATTATTATTACAACTATGCGATCGGCAAACGGGAAGACGCCATCGAGATGGCCAGAGGCGTCTGGAAAAGAGTCAACCTCAAAAACCTTCGGGAGTATATCTATCCCACAATCACACGGGCAAATTTAGTGATCCACAAAACGACAAATCACTTTATTGATGAATTGTACATAAAAAAATATTAAGGAAATTGGAGAGATTATTAGATGATAGAGCAATTTACCGAGTTGGAAAAAATCGTCGTACTGGATTTCGGCAGTCAATATAACCAATTAATTACCCGACGCATCCGTGAATTCGGCGTATTCTCAGAGTTGGTTTCACACCGCACAACTGCCGAGGATATCAAAGCGATGGGGAACGTCAAAGGAATCATTTTCTCCGGCGGACCGAACAGCGTCTATGAAGAAGATGCTTTCAAAGTCGATCCGGCCATTTTCAATATGGGAATCCCTGTATTGGGCATTTGCTACGGCATGCAGTTGATGACCGACCACTTCGGCGGAAAAGTCATTCCTGCCGATGAAAGAGAATACGGACGTTCCGACATCCAAATTCTTGATTTGGACACTCCGATGTTCAAAGGCCTTTCCGACATCGAAACGGTCTGGATGAGTCATGGTGACAAAATCACTGACATCCCTGCCGGCTTCAAAGTGACTGCCACAAACGACAACTGTCCTGTCGCAGCCTTCGCCAACACAGCCGAGAACTTCTACGGCGTCCAATTCCACCCGGAAGTACAGCACTCTGTACACGGCAACGAAATGCTCAAGAACTTCGCTTTCGAAGTCTGCGGCTGCTCAGGCAACTGGTCAATCGCCAACTTCATCGAAATCGAAACCAAAAAAATCAGAGAAACTGTCGGCGACAAAAAAGTCTTGTTGGGACTGTCCGGCGGGGTTGATTCAAGCGTAGTCGGCGTGTTGCTGCACAAAGCGATCGGCTCGCAATTGACTTGTATCTTTGTTGACCACGGCCTGTTGCGCAAAGGTGAAGGCGATCAAGTTATGGAGAGCCTGGTAGGCAAATTCGGCTTGAACATCATCCGCGTTGATGCGAAGAAACGTTTCATGGACAAGCTGGCAGGCGTCAGCGATCCGGAACAAAAACGTAAAATCATCGGCAACGAATTCGTTTACGTATTCGACGATGAAGCTACGAAATTGCAAGGCATCGACTTCTTGGCGCAAGGAACGCTTTACACCGACGTTATCGAAAGTGGAACGGAGACTGCCCAAACAATCAAGTCCCACCACAACGTAGGCGGA
The DNA here is from genome assembly GCF_963667775.1 of uncultured Trichococcus sp. Taxonomy (NCBI): domain Bacteria; kingdom Bacillati; phylum Bacillota; class Bacilli; order Lactobacillales; family Carnobacteriaceae; genus Trichococcus; species uncultured Trichococcus sp. Next base: position 119,773 of record NZ_OY764015.1, read on the forward strand.
TTGCCTGAAGATATGCAATTCAAATTGATCGAACCATTGAACACGTTGTTCAAAGATGAAGTCCGCGAATTGGGAACACAACTTGGCATGCCTGACAGCATCGTTTGGCGCCAACCATTCCCAGGCCCTGGTTTGGGTATCCGCGTCATCGGCGAAATCACTGAAGAAAAATTGGAAATCGTCCGCGACTCAGACTATATCCTGCGTGAAGAAATCGCGAATGCCGGCTTGGAACGCGATGTATGGCAATACTTCACTGTCCTTCCGGGCTTCCGTAGCGTAGGCGTTATGGGCGATGGCCGTACGTATGACTACACAATCGGTATCCGCGCCGTGACATCGATCGATGGCATGACCTCCGACTGGGCACGCATCCCTTACGAAGTGTTGGACAAAATTTCCCGACGCATCGTAAATGAAGTGAAGCACGTTAACCGCATCGTGTACGACATCACGAGCAAGCCACCATCGACCATCGAGTGGGAGTAAGCCAATAATTAAATTTTAAGCCATTTTGGATCAGCTTTTCAGGCTGATCCAAAATGGCTTTTGTTTTAGCTGATGCTAAAAATTGGGGGGGAAATCCAGGTTGTGTACAACGCAGTGCCCAACAAGTTGGGTGGAGAAGCTGCACAAATACCAAAAAGAGGGTACGTATTAAATCTAACAGAGAGGGTGTCTCGAAATGAGATAATCTCTCTGTTTTTGTTTGCGGTTTGAGTGCGGAATTCCCCGCGAAAATGGATTTGGCGGGTTATCTCTGAGCATATGTTCCATTTCCAATGAAAGTGGCCTATCCTGATTTGAAAAAGCATGCGAACAATACAAAACGCTTGCTTGTTTACGTTGGATAAGCTAAACTTAAACAAATTATTAGGCATGCCTAATAATGTATTTAATTAAGCCTTATATACCGTTGGGCGTTCAACACAAATTCAGAAACACGAAAAATCAAAACGAGAAAGGATCGACACATGATGGAAAATTTAATGATTCAAAATATGAACATTGCCTATCAAGGGCAGTCTGCTATCAAAAATGCAACGCTTGCGTTTGAGCCGAACAAATTGACCGGCATCATTGGCCCGAACGGAGCCGGGAAATCGAGCTTGTTGAAGGGAATCATGGGCTTAACGCCGTTAAACACTGGAGAGATCAACCTTTACGGCAAACCGCTGAAGGAAATGATGAGCAGGATAGCCTATGTCGAACAAAGGCAAGAAATCGACCTCTCCTTTCCGATAGACGTTTTCGGAACCGTCCTTTTTGGCACCTACGCCAAATTAGGTTTTTTCCAGAGACCCAAGCAAAAAGAAAAGGATTTGGCATTGAAAGCTTTGGAGAAAGTCGGCATGGCAGCCTTTAAAAATCGGCATATCAGCGAATTATCCGGTGGACAGCTGCAGCGCGTGTTCATTGCGCGGGCGTTGGCGCAGGAAGCGGAATGGCTGCTGCTTGACGAACCATTTGCCGGAATCGATGCTACCAGCGAGAAAATCATCATTGAGCTGTTGAAACAACTCCGTGATGAAGGTAAATCGATCGTGATCGTGCACCATGATCTGCATAAAGTACAGGCTTATTTTGATAATATTGTCCTGATCAATAAAGAAGTGGTTGCTAATGGTCCTGTATCTGAGGTGTTTACTGCCAATAATATGGGGAGGGCTTATGGGGAAGCAATTACCGAAATGATCAGTCTGGGAGGTGGAACAAATGGCAAATGATTTCATTCAAGGTCTTTTCGATTTCCAATTCCTGCAGAACGCTTTGATCACTTCCGTCATGGTCGGGATATCTGCCGGAATCATCGGTTCCTTCATCATCCTGCGGGGAATGTCTTTGATGGGGGATGCCATCTCGCACGCAGTATTGCCGGGAGTGGCGATCTCTTATATGCTGGGGAGCAGCTATATCATCGGCGCCACGGTTTTTGGGATGGCTTCGGCCGCTCTTATCGGTTTTGTCACGAAACACAGCCGTTTGAAAAACGATACGGCGATCGGCATCGTCTTCAGCGCCTTTTTTGCCCTGGGGATCATCCTGATTTCCTTCGCCAGAAGCTCCACGGATTTGTATCATATCCTCTTCGGGAATGTGCTCGCTGTCCGGGATTCGGACATGTTGTTGACAGCCGCTGTGCTTATCATCGTCTTGATCTCAGTGCCGCTTTTCTATAAACAACTCAAGCTGACTTCTTTTGCGCCGACGATCGCAAAATCATACGGTTGGAACATCAGTGCCATCAATTATGGGTTAATGTTTTTGCTGACCCTTGTGGCGGTGACTTCGCTGCAGACAGTCGGGACGATTCTGGTGATCGCGATGCTGATCACACCGGCAGCGACAGCCTACCAACTGACCGATAAATTGCTGACTATGATCATCCTGTCGACAGTATTCGGAACCCTCAGTTCGATCGTAGGGCTTTACTTCAGCTACAGTTACAACTTGCCGTCCGGGGCGACGATCGTCATGGCAGCGGCTATCTTTTTCATTGTGGCATTTGTATTTGCACCGAAGAAGGGCCTGATCGGTCAATTAAGAAAGGAGAATTCACGATGATGAAGAACAAATTATCGCTGCTTGCTGCAGTGCTGGTGGTAGGTGTTTTGGGAGGATGCGGAAATTCTCCGGAAGCTGATAAAGGAAGTGCGGCTGCACCAGAAACAACAGAGGCCAAGCTTCAAGTTGTTTCCACCAATTCGATTATTGGCGACATGGTGGAACAGGTTGGCGGGGAGCTGGTTGATGCGCACAGCATCGTGCCGGTCGGGACCGATCCGCACGAATACGAACCCTTGCCGGAAGACATCCGAAAAGCCAGTGAAGCCGATGTCGTGTTCTACAACGGCTTGAATTTGGAAACCGGCAATGGCTGGTTTGATAAATTGATGGAAACAGCCGGCAAAGCGGAAGATGAGGATTACTTCGTCGTCAGCAAAAACGTCGAGCCGCTGTATCTGAGCGGGAACAGTTCCCAACAAGATCCGCATGCCTGGCTGGATATTTCCAGCGGCATCCGTTATATCAGCGAAATCACGCGCGTCATGAGCGAAAAAGATCCTGAAAATAAAGCAGCCTATGAAAAAAATGCGGATGCCTACATTGCTGATTTAACGGAACTGGACAACGAAGCGAAAAAAGAATTTGCTGATATTCCCGAGGCGAAGAAGCTCTTGGTGACGAGCGAAGGAGCTTTCAAGTATTTCTCCAAAGCTTACGAACTGCAAGCTGCCTATATTTGGGAAATCAATACCGAAAGTCAAGGCACGCCTGATCAGATGAAGCAAATCATTGAAAAAGTCCGGGATTCTGAAGTTCCGGTTCTCTTTGTGGAGACGAGCGTAGATCCCCGAAGCATGGAACGATTAGCAAATGAGGTGGATCTTCCTGTTTACAGTAATTTGTTCACCGATTCTATTGCGAAAGAAGGGGAGAACGGCGACAGCTATTACGAGATGATGAAATGGAATCTGGAAAAGATCCATGAAGGATTGAGCCAGTAGAAAGGCTGGCCTTCAGAATGTGGCTTGAACAAAGATGAAGCGGCGCAAGCGGTCATAGATTGGTTTCATGCTCGCGTTGAACAGTTGTGATCGGCTTAAATTGAAGAGAGCTTACCTGATTTTTCCGGAAACGGAGAAGGAGGGTAGGCTTTTTTTTTGCGCACCCTTTTGACGTTAGCGTTGTTGCTTTCTTTGTCTTCTCTGAAAATTGAGTTGCTTACAATTTTAATGATGTGCTATGATGGCTTGGTGAATTCATTAAGATTCAATTAAATTCGGATGAAGGAACATGTCATTATTTATTTTGGAGGGTAACTATGGATAAAGCATTAATTTTTATGGCGATGGCCGGCTATATGTCGATCATCATCGGTATCGGTTTTTATTACTACAAGCGCTCAAACGAAAACTCCGATAATTTCTTCCTGGGCGGACGCAGTCTGGGGCCTTGGGTTGCCGCAATCAGTGCGGGCGCTTCGGACATGAGCGGTTGGCTGCTGATGGGGCTTCCGGGCGTGGCTTATTGGTCGGGCTTGTCCGACGCATTCTGGACAGCGATCGGTTTGGCGGCCGGGACAGCGTTGAACTGGATCATTGTTTCGAAGCGCTTGCGTCATTATTCCGAATCAGCGCGGGCGATCACGTTGCCGGAATTCTTCAGCAATCGATTCCATGAGGACAGGCGCGTCATCTTGACTGTCTCTTCCACATTCATCTTTGTGTTCTTTTCCGTCTATGCAGCCAGCTGCTTTGTGACGGTCGGGAAACTCTTCGCAACTTTGTTCGAAGTGCCTTACATCCCGATGATGATCGGCGGAGCGGTGTTCGTCGTGTTCTACACGTTCATCGGCGGATTTTTGGCGGAGAGCGTCTCCGACTTTATGCAGGGCATCATCATGATCGTGGCTTTGGCTGTGGTTTTGGTCGGAGGCGTGCTGTATGCCGGTGGGCCCGGAGCGGTCATTGATAACCTGCAGGGCATCCCTGGGTTCTTGGATTTCTTCGGCATCGCGACACCGACCTTGGTCAAAGGTGTGCAACAGGCTGATGGCGCGATGGCTGCCTTTGGACCTGCCGGCAGATACGGACTGATCACGATCGCATCGAGCATGGCTTGGGGTCTTGGGTATTTCGGTATGCCGCAAGTGCTGTTGCGCTTTATGGCGATCCGTTCGGCTGATGAAATCAAGCAATCGCGCCGGATCGGGATCACGTGGACGACGCTCTCATTGAGCGCTTCCGTCCTGATCGGCCTGATCGGGCGCGCGATGTTCCCGATGGCCTTGACGACTGCATCGACTTCGGAAACGATCTTCATCGAGATGTCGACGTTATTATTCCCGCCTCTGTTGGCCGGGGTCGTCATGTCAGGCATTTTGGCGGCGACGATCAGTTCCGCGGACTCGTATCTGCTGATTGCCGCAAGTGCTTTTTCCAAAAACATCTACAAAGGCGTTTTGCGCAAGGATGCATCCGATCAGCAAATCATGGCGATGACGCGGATGATTTTGATCGTTTTGGCGATCGTTGGAATCATCATCGCTTTGGATGAGAACTCAGTCATCTTTACGATCGTGTCTTTCGCCTGGGCAGGCTTCGGTGCGACATTCGGGCCGCTGATGCTGTTTTCCTTGTTCTGGAAAAAAACGACGCGTCAAGGCGCCATCGCCGGGATGTTGACAGGCGGAATCACTGTTTTCATCTGGAAACTTCTGATCAAGCCGCTCGGCGGCATGTTCGGCATCTATGAACTGTTGCCGGCATTCATCCTTTCTTGTGTGGCGATTGTGATCTTCTCCTTAATCGGGGAAAAACCGTCCGCTGCGATGGAAGAGGAATTCGAAATGGTGAGAAGCCAGTCGAAAGCTTAACACCTATGCTAAGCATCAAAGAAACAATCCATTTTGGATTGTTTTTTTGATGCGCTCGAATATCAGGCGAAGGCATGAGCCAATATTCAAGCCTGTCCTCCGGTGAACCGGATGTTCGGCGGAGGACACTGCGAAATGCGGAACGCAACTCCGACGAGCTGGGCCTCTCCGGAGCGTGACGGCAAATTTATCCTGAACTCCGGCCAAGTACCCGTTCGCCGGAGCTGGGGACTTAATCTCAACCAATCCGAATGAGGCCAACTCTGGAGCCGAAGGATTTCAGCTATTTTGTGGATGATCCTGAACAACTATCACATGATCGTTCGGAAATGCCTGTTGAAAAAAATTATGATTTTCTTTCCAAAATCATTGACATATACGCTGTATTTGTATAGAATTTAGCTTGCATAAATTGAATATCTCTTATTAATAGCCGTTGAGACGAGGGGTCGAAGATACGGTGGCAAACCAATCAATCTAATTTTATTTTCAAGGATTGATATTGGGTGCCCAACCTGAGCGTAGGATTATCCAAGTCCTATGAGCAATAAGAGGAAAAGCAGCTGATAGATATCGAAGCTTTCCTTTGGTTGGAGAGCTTTTTTTATGCCCATTTTTTATATCAAAGGGGGAAATCTATTTGGCTGAAAAGGTTTTATTCAATTCAGACACTTATTTGGAAGGTCATTCCGACAAAATTACTTACCAAATTTCTAACGTTAAAGCAAAAAATATTACACATATCAAAATGCCGCTTTTCGAAGCGCTTGTTAAATATGCGAAACAGGACGTTACGCCTTTCGATGTCCCTGGACATAAAATGGGTGCGCAGATGACGCCATTCAAGATGGCGGTCGGTGATATGACGATGCAGATGGATGTAAACTCCATGAAAGAATTGGACTTGTTGAGCCATCCGCAATTTGTCATAAAAGAAGCACAGGAATTGGCTGCAAAAGCATACAATGCCGATCAGGCCTTTTTCCTGGTGAACGGTACTACTGTAGGCATCCAAGCGATGATCATGAGCGTTGTTGGGCCGAATGATTCCATCTTGGTTCCCCGCAACTGCCATAAATCAGTGATGAGCGGGTTGATCCTGAGCGGCGCAAAGCCGATCTTCATCCAGCCCGAAATGGATTTGGCCTTCGGGATTTCCCACGGCATCTCCGTGGAACGCATCATCAAAGGCTTGGATGAAAATCCTCAAGCGAAAGCTCTTCTGGTCACTTATCCGACTTATTTCGGATCTTTGAACGATCTGGAAACAATCTGTGATATCGCGCATGAACGCGGTGTCGTGGTCATCGTCGACAGTGCGCATGGCGCGCATTTGCCGTTCATGCCCGGAAAAATGAAGGATCCGATGAAAGCCGGAGCCGATGCGGTGACTTATTCCATGCATAAAACCGGCGGATCCTTGACGCAGAGTTCCTTGATGGTGATGCAAGGGGAGCGCATTTCCGCAACAAAATTACAAAAAGTACTGAACATGCTGCAATCGACAAGCGCAAACTACTTGCTGATGAGCTCCATAGACGCCGCACGCAGCGAGTTGGCGATGTACGGCAAAGACCGCTACAAAAAACTGCGCCCGATCGTCAGTGAAGCGATCGAAGCAATCGAGGCATTCGGCGATTACGAAGTGTTGAAAGCCGGCTACATCAAAGACAAATTCGACCAGACTTATGACTGGACAAAATTGGTGATCCGCGTCAATGACATCGGCCTTACGGGCTTCGAAGTCTACACGATCTTGAAGCAAGAATACGGCATCCAAATGGAATTGGCTGAAGGCTACGTCGTGATGGCGGTCATCAGCACCGCCGACACACGCGAATCGATCGGCCGACTAGTCGACGCCTTGATGGATGTCCGCAGACGCTACAAAAAAGCGAGCCAACACTTCGATGCGCATGTGATGACTTGCAGCATCAACGAATTGGCCTGCAGCCCGCGTGATGCCTTCTATGCCGATAATGAAGTGGTCGGTATCGATGACGCGATCGGCCGCATCAGCGCCGATTCGATCATGATCTACCCGCCAGGAATTCCGTTGATCATCCCTGGTGAAGTGATCTCCGAAGCGGTCGTGCAACATTACCATTACTACAATGAAACGTTGGGCAACGTCCTGACCGAGGAAAAGATGCCTCATCAGATCAAAGTCCTGAAAGACTGATCAATCGAAACAACAATCAAATAGCATACAGTTGGAGGACGGCAGACAGTGAAAAATAACATGAACATCCAGACTTTTATCGGCTGCGAATCTTCATTTGAAGAAGCATCCACCGTATTATTCGGAATCCCATTCGACGGAACGACCAGCTTCAGGCCAGGCACGCGCTTTGCGATGCAGGCGATCCGCCAAGATTCATTCGGCTTGGAAAGTTATTCCCCTTATTTGGATCGCGATCTTGAAGAAGAGGCCATCCATGATGGCGGAGATCTGGATCTGCCTTTCGGCAACACAGAGCGCGTCTTGAGCGATATCGCAACCTACACAAAAGAAGTATTGGATAATGGCAAGAAATTTTTGATGGTCGGTGGCGAGCACCTCGTGAGCCTGCCTACCATCGAGGCTGCCTATGAAAAATACCCGGATCTGCATGTCATTCATATCGATGCCCATACAGATCTGCGTGAAGACTACATGGGCGAATCTTTGTCGCATGCTTCGGTCATCCGCCGCTGCTTCGACTTCCTGGGGGACGGCCGCATTTTCCAATTCGGTATCCGCTCCGGTTTGAAGGAAGAATTCGAATGGGCGAAAGAGCATACTTATATGGAGAAACTCACCATCGATACGCTGGCTCAGATTGTCCAGCAATTGAAGGATGTTCCCGTTTATGTGACGATCGATCTGGACGTTTTGGACCCTGGCACTTTCCCTGGAACCGGCACACCTGAGCCAGGTGGCATTACCTATAAGGAATTGTTGGCGGGTATCGCCGCATTGCAGGAATTGAACCAGATTGTTGCAGCCGATGTCGTCGAACTTTCACCGCAATATGATCCCTCAGGCGCTTCTACCGCTATGGCCTGCAAGACTGTCAGAGAAATGCTTCTGACGCTTACTAAATAAAAGAATAAACTATTGGACCTTGGACATAACCAAGGTCTTTTTTTTGCCCAGATTTCCGAATGAAAATATTTACATTAAAATGTAATGAAATTACGTGTTCCTCACACGTTCGTGTTAGGAAATGTATCACAAACTTTACGTATCCATATGCTTGTGAAATCCTGTTATAGCGAATGTTTTTATCGAAGTTAATATTATTACTATCAAAAAAAATATGCAACTAATTGTGAAAAAATGCATTAAAATAGATTGTAATTAAATGAGAATTTGATTATAATATCAGAATAACAAAATAGAAAGTAGGGACGCCGAAATGAATAGTTATACTCCTCCACAAAAGCAAGGAATGTATGATCCCGCCTACGAGCATGATGCATGCGGTATGGGATTTGTCGTTGATATCAACGGGAATGGTTCTTATAAATTAGTCTCTGACGCTTTGGATTTATTGGAAAATATGGAGCATAGGGGCGCTTCCGGCGCTGATGCCAAAACAGGTGACGGAGCAGGTATCATGGTGCAGATCCCTCATCATTTTTTCAGCAGGGAGTGCGACGTCCTAGGGATCCATTTGCCTAAAAAAGGCGACTATGGAGTAGGGATGCTCTTTGCCCACAAATATGAAGATCTACGTCACGAACAAATGAGAATGGTGGAAGAGATCATTACTTCCGAAGGTCAAAAAGTGTTGGGTTGGCGTGAAGTTCCGATCGACAGTTCCGAAATCGGTGTGACTGCTAAAGCAGCCATCCCACGTTTTATTCAGGTCTTTGTCGGTAAAGGAAATCCTGAAATGACTGAAATGGATTTCGAACGTAAATTGTTCGTCATCCGTAAATTATCCGAAAAACAAATCGTACCGATGAGCGAAAAAAGAGGCGGCTCGTTCTATTTTGCCAGCTTCTCTTCGAAAACGATCGTCTATAAAGGGATGTTGACTGCAGAACAATTGCGTAACTTCTACCTTGATCTGACGGATTTGGACTTCACATCCGCTTTGGCGATGGTCCACTCCCGCTTCAGTACGAATACCTTCCCGAGCTGGGAAAGAGCCCATCCGAACCGTTACTTGATCCACAACGGCGAAATCAACACAATCCGCGGCAACATCAACTGGATGCGCGCCCGCCAAGGCAGCATGTCCCAGGATCTGCTGGATGTGAGCGAAAAGATTTATCCGATCGTCGACGAAACAGGGAGCGACTCTTCCCAATTCGACAACAATCTGGAATTCCTGTATCTGAACGGCCGCTCATTGCCGGAAGCTGTCATGATGATGGTTCCTGAGCCTTGGGAAAAGAACAAAACGATGTCGAAATCCAAAAAAGATTTCTACAACTTCAACAACTTCCTGATGGAACCATGGGATGGCCCAGCAGCAATGGGCTTCACGGACGGCGAAATCGTCGGCGCAGTATTGGACAGAAACGGTTTGCGTCCTTCCCGTTACTATGTGACGAAAGACGACCGCGTCATCCTTTCGTCCGAAGTAGGGGTCGTAAATGTGAATCCGGAAGATGTCGCCTATAAGGGCCGTCTGGAGCCAGGCAAGATGCTGTTGATCGATACGAAGCAGAAACGGATCATCTCGGATGAAGAAATCAAGGAAACGGTCGCCGCTAAACAGCCTTATGGAAAGTGGGCTAAGAAACATATTTCCAAAATGAAGGATTTTTCGCCAGCCCCAACAACAGCAACAGTTGCTCCTGAAGAATTGCTGCACCAACAGAAAGCTTTCGGCTATTCATTCGAGGACATCCAGTTGTTGATCAAACCGATGGCCGTTACAGGCACTGATTCAGTCGGCGCAATGGGGATCGATTCTCCGTTGGCAGTCTTATCGGACAGACCGCAGATGCTGTATCTGTACTTCAAACAGCTATTTGCGCAAGTTACGAACCCTCCTATTGACGGTATCCGCGAGGAAATCGTTACTTCCGACACGATGCTTGTCGGAAATTGCGGAAACCTGTTGGATCCGGATAATGCGGACACGCATGCCATCTACTTGGATAGCCCGATTTTGACGGATTCTGAATTGGCGAAAATCAAAGCACTGCAGGACGACAAATTCAAAACGGTCACACTTTCCCTTCTATACCGCGTCGAAGAAGATGCAAAAGGGATGGAAAAAGCTTTGGAACGTCTTTTCCGTGCGGCTGATAAGGCCATTGCTTCAGGCGCCAATATTCTGGTCCTGTCCGACCGTGGCGTGGACGCTGAATGGGCAGCCATTCCGGCTTTATTGGCTGTTTCCGGTCTGCACCATCATTTGATCCGTGAAGAAACGCGTACGAACGTAGGCCTTGTGCTGGAGTCCGGTGAACCAAGAGAAGTGCATCACTTCTGCGCATTGGTCGGATACGGCTGTAACGCGGTCAATCCATATTTGACTTACGCGACCATCCGCGAGCTTGCTGAAGAAGGCTTGTTGGACGGATTGGATGCTGAAGCAGCGGAAGCGAACTACATCCACGCGGCTGTGCACGGCATGTCCAAAGTATTGACCAAAATGGGTATCTCAACGATGCGCAGCTATCACGGTGCCCAAATTTTTGAAGCACTGGGAGTCAACAGTGAAGTTGTTGCGAAATACTTTACAGGAACGCCTACCCGCATCGAAGGAATCGGTCTGCAGGAAATTGCCACCGAAAACAAAATGCGCCATGAGAGTGCCTATAAAGCTACAGCTCCTTACAGCGAAACGCTGGGTGTAGGCGGCCATTTCCAATACTCGGCTATGGGTGAAGAGCATCTGTACAATCCGAGCACAATCTACCGTCTGCAGCAAGCGACCCGCCAAGGGGACTATGAACAATACAAAGAATTCTCTCGTGAACTCAATGCCGACACGAATGCGTATACGCTGCGTCAACTGATGCAGTTCAAGCCGAATGTTCAAGATGCGATTCCGATCGAAGAAGTCGAATCGGCTGAAAGCATCGTGAAACGCTTCAAGACCGGCGCGATGTCCTACGGTTCGATCAGTATCGAAGCCCATGAAACATTAGCGATCGCAATGAACCGTCTCGGCGGCATGAGCAATTCGGGTGAGGGTGGAGAAGATCCGCGCCGCTTCGAGTTGGATGAAAATGGAGATTCCCGCAACAGTGCCATCAAGCAAGTCGCTTCCGGACGTTTCGGCGTAACGAGCCACTACTTGGTGAACGCGAAGGAAATCCAGATCAAGATGGCCCAAGGTGCAAAACCGGGTGAAGGCGGACAATTGCCAGGACCGAAAGTGTATCCTGAAATCGCCAAAACGCGTGGCTCCATCGCGGGTGTAGGCTTGATTTCACCGCCTCCGCATCATGATATCTATTCGATCGAAGACTTGAAAGAATTGATCTTCGACTTGAAGAATGCCAACCGTGATGCACGCATCAACGTGAAGCTGGTTTCCGAAGCCGGCGTCGGTACGATCGCTGCCGGTGTTGCGAAAGCAAATGCCGATACGATCCTGATCAGCGGCTATGACGGCGGGACAGGTGCAGCACCGAGAACCAGCATCCGTAACACCGGCTTGCCGTGGGAACTGGGCTTGGCTGAAGCGCACCAAACATTGGTGTTGAACAAATTGCGTGACCGCGTCCGCGTCGAAACGGACGGGAAATTGTTGACTGGCCGCGATGTTGCGATCGCCTGCTTGTTGGGTGCCGAGGAATTCGGTTTTGCGACAACACCGCTTGTGGCTATCGGCTGTGTCATGATGCGTGTCTGCCACCTGAACACATGTCCAGTGGGTATCGCTACGCAGGATGAAACGTTGCGCAAAAACTTCCAAGGCAAACCGGAATACGTCGTGAACTTCATGATGTTCGTCGCCGAAGAATTGCGTGAAATCATGGCGAAGTTAGGCTTCCGCACCATCAACGAAATGGTCGGACGCAGCGACAAGCTGAAAATGAAAGAAAATGTGAAGCATTGGAAAGCCAAGACAGTCGATCTGTCCAGCGTATTGTACCAGCCCTATGCAGCGCCGAATGTCGGCAGATACAACATGACCGAGCAGGACCATGAATTAGAGAAAACATTGGATATGCGCCGTCTGTTGCGGATCGTGAAACCGGCCATCGAATCGAAGAAACGTATCGTCGCGAAATCAGCCATCCAAAATATTGACCGCGTTGTCGGAACCATCATCGGCAGCGAAATATCGAAAAAATATGGTGCTGAAGGTTTACCGGAAGATACGATCCAATTGACCTTCGTGGGCTCGGCAGGACAAAGTTTCGGCGCATTCATTCCGAAAGGGATGACATTGACGCTGGAAGGCGATTCGAACGACTACATCGGTAAAGGATTGTCCGGTGGTAAAATCATCGTACGCGTACCGAATGAGGCCACATTCTCACCTGAAGAAAACATCATCACCGGTAACGTCGCTTTCTATGGCGCAACCAGTGGAAAAGCATACATCAACGGAATCGCCGGAGAACGTTTCTGCGTCCGTAACAGTGGCGTGGATGCAGTCGTTGAAGGGATCGGCGATCACGGCTGTGAATATATGACTGGTGGAACGGTTCTGATCATCGGAAAAACCGGCCGTAACTTCGCTGCCGGGATGTCTGGCGGGGTCGCTTATATCCTTGATTTCGATGAGAACAATCTGAACATGGAAATGGTCAGTGCAACAACAGATCTTAACGACGCAGAGCATGACACGATCAAACGCATGCTGCAGGAACATATGATTTATACAGGAAGTCCAAAAGCGCAAAGCATCTTGGCTAATTGGGATCAGATGAAATCCCGCTTCACTAAAGTCATTTCCAACGACTACAAGTTCATCCTGGAGAACATCGAAGTAGCGAATCAAATGGGCATCACCGGTGAAGAGGCAATGCGTTATGCCTTTGATGAGCGCTACAAGCCAGTTGCGACAAACTAAGGAGGAGGGATAAGATGGGAAAAATTACTGGATTCAAGGAATATAGCCGTTCCAATTATGAAAAGATTTCTCCGGAAGTCCGCATCAAAAATTGGGACGAGATGCGTGAAGAAACATCAGAAGAAAAAATCCGGACCCAAGCGGCCCGTTGTATGAGCTGTGGCATTCCGTTCTGTTCAGCAGGCATCATGTTGCCGAACGGGGCGTCCGGTTGCCCGCTGCACAATCTCATCCCCGAATGGAATGACATGGTGTACCGTGGCCAATGGCAAGAAGCGTACGAACGTTTAGCCTTGACTAATCCGTTTCCGGAATTTACAGGACGTGTCTGTCCTGCTCCATGTGAAGGATCTTGTACAGTTGGACTGATCGGTGAGCCCGTTACGATCAGCAGCATCGAATACGAAATCATCGAACATGCTTTCCAGAATGGTTGGGTAAAACCGGCCAAAGCCCCGGCAACCGGCAAGCGTGTTGCGGTTGTCGGCTCCGGTCCTGCCGGCCTTGCGACTGCGCATTACTTGACTTCAGTCGGGCATGCTGTAACGGTCTTCGAAAGAAGCGATCGTCCAGGCGGCTTATTGATGTATGGTATCCCGAACATGAAATTGGATAAGGACATCATCCAAAGAAGATTGGATATCCTGGAAGAAGCTGGCGTGGTATTTATCTGCAACACCGAAGTCGGCAAAGACATCAGCTCGCAGGAATTGGTCGATACGTATGATGCAGTCGTCCTTTGCGGCGGCGCAACCCGCGCCCGTGGCATCGATGTTGAAGGCAATGACGCAAAAGGCGTGCATATGGCCATGGACTTCCTGACTGCAAACACACAAAATATCCTTGCGGGAGAACCGCAGGAAAGCACAATCACTGCCAAAGACAAACACGTCATCGTAATCGGTGGCGGGGATACCGGTACCGACTGTGTCGGCACTTCCATCCGTCATGGCGCGAAGAGTGTGCATCAATTCGAGATCATGCCGAAAGCACCGGACAAACGTGATGCAAACACGAATCCATGGCCGGAATGGCCTAAAAAGCTGAAAACCGACTACGGCCAAGAAGAAGCGATCTACTTGACCGGTGCTGATCCGCGCAGCTATGAGATCAACACGACCAAATTCGAGAAGAATGAGGCAGGCGAAGTGACGGCTGTCCATACTGTCCAGATCGAATGGAAACGTGATGCGTTAGGCAGAATGAATCCAGTTCCTGTCGAAGGAACCGAGAAAGTCTGGAAAGCGGATCTGGTTCTGCTGGCGATGGGCTTCACCGGTCCAGAAGATACGATTCCGGATGAACTAGCTTTGAAACGCGATCTTCGCAGCAATATCCAAGCAACAGAAACCGACTACAAAACGAACGTGGAAAAAGTCTTTACATGCGGCGACATGCGCCGTGGCCAAAGTTTGGTCGTATGGGCGCTGCAAGAAGGAAAACTAGCCGCAGGCGAAGTGGACCGTTTCTTGTCAGGCGATACAGCCATCTATTGATAATAGTTGGAAAAACCGAAGCAACGGGGAATCGTTGCTTCGGTTTTTTGGCATCGATGTTGGTTCGGCGGGCTAAGTGTGTGCCCAGCTCCGGCGAGGGTGCCCTGGCCGGAGCTGAGAGAAGAACGTTACCGCCACATCCGGCGAGCCGGCCTTCGCCGGAGAAGGGCTCGGAATAATGCCCTCAGCTGCGGCGAGGCGCCGCTTACCGGAGCCGCAACCTTACCGGAGGCCCTCCTCGGAGCGTGGGCCTCCGGATAACGCACATTCGACTGCAAGCTCTGTCAGGGACGTAAAGCTGTTGGGGTGTGCTGAATAAACCCGTATGTTGAATTGCAAAATATACCTCAAAAAAATGGTATAATAAAAACAACAAATCCAAAAGTGGATTTAAAAGGAATATTTGAAGGAAAAGAAAGGGTGCTAAGTTGTGAAAAATTGGAAAAGTGTGGCGATTGCCTATGGCTTGCCGGCAGTTGTTCTTTTAGGATATTGGTATTCAGCCTTGACCCCGGTATCGATCCAGTCGCCGGAGTTTTGGACGAATATGTTTTTGTATTTGGTCGCTAGTGCAGCATTGATGAATGTTTTGGATCGGTCGAAAGCCGATAGCGTCAACAAAATTACCGGAGCCATCATCGGAATCAGTATTGTTTTCTTGATTGGCGGGATGCTTTTTGGCTCCCAGATTTTCAGGGCCAAAGACTATGCTACCTTGATTACGCACACGGAAGGCGATTTTGAGGAGGACCTGACAATCACGGATCCTTCGCAGATACCGACGATCGACCGCGATATGGCGGAGCGTCTGGGAAGCCGCAAACTTGGCGAAGTCCTTAATTTGGTTTCGCAATTTGATGTCAGCACGGAATACACGCAGATTGCTTATAAAGGCGATTCGGTCCGTGTTTCGCCATTGGAATACGTCAGTTTTTTCCGTTGGTGGAATAACCGCGCCGATGGAATCCCGCATTATGTGACCGTCGATATGGTGACGGGGGACTCTGAGTTGGTCAATCTTGAGAAGAATATCCACTACTCCCATTCCGGATTTTTCGGGGATGACATCACGCGGCATATCTTTTTCAACTATCCGACCGTGATGTTCGAAAACCCTGTCTTTGAATTGGATGAGGAGGGCAATCCCTATTACATCGCGCCCATCGTTGAAAAGAAATTCAGCTTTATGGGACCCAAGGAAGTTGTCGGCGTTTTCGTCGTGGATGCTTCCTCCGGCGAAATCACGCGCTACAGTGTTGCCGATGTGCCGGATTGGGTGGACCGCGTGTTCCCGGCGAATATGGTGATGACGCAAATCAATTACAACGGGCAATACCAAAGCGGATACCTGAACAGCGTCATCAGCAAAAAAGGTGTCATCCAAAATGCGCAAGGCTACAACTATATCATACTGAATGACGACTTGTACCTCTACACCGGTCTGACTTCGGTAGCATCGGACGAATCGAATATCGGTTTTGTGCTGGTCAATTCCAGAACCAAGGAATCGAAACGCTACAACATCAGCACCGCGACCGAATGGAGTGCCATGGATAGCGCCCAGGGGTCGGTGCAGGAAAAAGGCTACATCAGCACCTTCCCGCTTTTGTTCAATATGGAAAACAAGCCGGTCTATCAGTTGTCCTTGAAGGATGATGCCGGTTTGATCAAAATGTACGCCTTCGTTAATGCGACGAACTATCAGAAAGTCGGGACCGGCAACTCCTTGGCTGCTGCATGGAACGCCTATACCGGTGGCGTCGTGAGCGCACCGGAAGATGATGAAGAAGCAGTGGAAGAGGTCGTCGAGACCGAGACAATCAGCGGTGCCATCACCGCCATGGAATCAGTCGTCATCGGCGGCGAAACGACTTACTACTTCACGCTGGAAGGCGATGCGGAAACCATCTACATCGCGAAAGTATCCATCGACAAGCAGTTGCCGTTCATCAAAGCCGGCGACAGCGTGACGATGGAAGTGGACGGCGCTCGCGTCGTATCCATCATCAAACAATAAAAACAATCGGAAGAAAGGTCCGCCTCACATTTTGGAGGCGGGCTCTTTTTTTGTTGTTCGTTTGTTGGTGACTGCAAGGGTGCTTTGCCGGAGGAGGAAAGCGAAAAAAAGATGATCACCTCCGACCACGGCGGCTTCGCCGGAGTTCGTCCGCCCACAACAAAGTTTCCTCCGGCGAACATTCGCTCACCGGAGTTGAACTGTCCGGCGCAATAGCGTTCTCCGATGAGGGCGCCCTCACCGGAGCTGATATTCAAAAAACAATCATCGGCTATACAATCGGATCAAACAAAAAATGATTGATCTTCAAATGCAAAAAATTGACGGAACAAGGGCTGTTGTTGCATAGTAAAGAAAAGAATGCATGAGAAAGGAAGCGCTGCGCCATGGCGAACAAAGTGACCCATCCGATCCTGTTTCAAGGCGATTTGAAAAAGCAAGGTCCCTATTTTGAAGGATGGTATTTCAAGAGTGTTTCGGCTGATGAAAAGACTGTCCTCAGCCTGATTCCGGGAATATCCCTTACCGTTGAAGATCCGCATTGTTTTATCCAATATTCCTATGTCCACGTCGGAGAAACGCTCGGAAAAGAGTTGCGGACCGGCTACATCCGCTACCCCTTGTCTGCGTTCAAATGCAACCGGAGTCCCTTTGTGCTGAAAGTCGGCAACAGCGTCTTTTCGGAAACGCTCGTCAGTGTGCACTTGGAAGAGGATGATTTCCGGATCGAAGGCATCCTGAAGTTGGGGCCTTTCCAAGCGATCAAACGGACACCGACGTCGCCATCCATCATGGGTTTCTTTGCCTATATCCCGAACATGGAATGCTATCACGGCGTCATCAGCATGAATCACGCCATTGATGGAACGGTGGCGATCGGGAACAAAACCGGTGATTTTACAGGCGGCAAAGGCTACCTTGAAAAGGACTGGGGGACGTCTTTCCCGCAGGAATACGTCTGGATCCAATGCAATCACTTCCGGGATGAGGGAACGAGTCTCTTTTTCTCGGTGGCGAAAATCCCTTTTCGGGGTTCTTCGTTCGAAGGGTTCATCTGCAACTTTATCGCAGATGGGTTCGAATATCGTTTTGCGACCTATAACCGCAGCAAATTCACTTTGGGCCTGTTGACCGATGATCGGATTGAAATCGAAGTTTCCCACGCCTCCGCCTCCCTCACCATCTGCGCGGAAGTGCTCCACGGAGGGACTTTGCTGGCGCCTACTCAGCAGGGAATGGATAAGTTGATCAAAGAAGCCCTGTCCGGCATCGTCACAGTCGACTTCAGCGACAAAAAAACCGGGAAAACTTACCACGATGTCGGGAATGTGGCCGGCATAGAAGTGGTACGCTAAACGTTCTACAGAGCAGGAGGGAGGAAAAGGAAATGAGCAAAAATTTGTTCACTTACCGCATCCAGACGAGCGGAAAGCAGTCGTTGACGAATATCGATGTCTATCTCGAGGATGCTCTGGCGAAAAGCGGCGTGAAGGACGGTATCGTAGTCGTATTTTGTCCGCATACGACCGCCGCCATCACAATCAACGAAAACGCCGACCCGGACGTGCAGAAGGACATGAATTGGGGATATGCGGACACTTTTCCGATCAAGGGAAGCTACAGGCACATCGAAGGCAACTCCGATGCCCACATCAAGACATCCTTGACCGGTGTCAGCGAAACAATCATCGTGACGGAAGGGCGGATGCTCCTCGGCACGTGGCAAAGCATTTATTTCTGGGATTTCGATGGCCCACGCAACCGCAAATTCCACGTGAAGATCCTCGCCGGATAAACGTTGGATTTGTATCTTGAGCATAATGTTTCGAATTCGAGATAATAACCTGTATAATGTAAGAAAAACAAGCGGTAGGTGAATGCACAATGCTGGAGGATATCAAAAAAATATTTGCGGAATATGATCCGGAGCCGATCGGGGAGCAGCGCCACTTTTCCGTCCTGATCCCTTTGATCAGTGTGGACGGGGCAGTTCATATTCTTTATGAGGTGCGGGGTGAGCATATCTCCCAACCTGGGGATACGTCCTTCCCGGGCGGCGCAGTGGAGCCGGGGGAAAGTTTCGAAGCGGCGGCGATTCGGGAAACAATGGAAGAATTGAACTTAAAGAGCGAAAACATACAGATTTTGGGGGAAATGGACTATATCATGAATGATCGCGCGATCATCCATTGCTTCGTCGGGGAAATCAGCGGTGTGCACAAGGAGGATATCCGTTTCAACAAAGAAGTCCAGGAAATCTTTACGGTGCCGCTGCAGTATTTCATGGACAACCGGCCGACCTATTATTCTTCAACGGTCCGGTTGGAGCATCCCGATGATTTTCCGTTTGAGTTGATTCCAAACGGGAAAGACTACAAATTCAGGGTCGGTGTCCATTGTGTGCCGTTCTACCACCTTGAGCATCATCGGCTCTGGGGATATACCGCGAACCTCACCGACCGCTTCATCAACATACTGGAGCAAAATGAGCAAACGACAAAATAAGCATGAAGAGGCTGACTCGCTATGGTATGCCAGCTTTTTCATGCTTTTTGGTGCAGAATCTGCAGTTGTCTGTATTCCCGGTGCTCTGTCGGTGCGAATAGTCGAGAGTCTACACTTATGTCAGTTGAAAAACTACCGGTAACCGCAAAAGACCTGAGAGATCGCTCGTTTGTCGGGCATTAGCCCAGGACGGCATTCAGAACACCCGAGAGCAAGATTTTAAGTTGAAAAAATAAGCAGAGCTACCTCAAATGCTGAAAATATAATCTCGATATCTTTCGAAGCTCTCATGCACGCTTGGTTGGACTTTCTTCAACGAAACAGGGCGTCCAGCCTCGTTCAGGAAACAATGTTGGCTTTTGCCGGTCGTGCGCAACTCGCCGGTCGCAACGTCGATGACGCGATAAGCAAGACTCAATTTGATGCCGTTGTACGATTCGATTTCAGGCAGGACATAGACGGAATCGCCATAGCGGACCATCGACTTGTATTGGGCATCGACTGTCAGTACCGGACTGACGATGCCGTTCGCTTCCAGGTTTGCGTAATTTGCACCGATCTGATCAAGAAAGTCGATGCGGGCTTCCTCGAACCAACGGATGTAATTGGAATGGTGGATGATTTTCATCTGATCTGTTTCATAGTATTGGGCGATGTGGATATAGGGTTTCATTTCATTTTTCAAAAAAGTTCCTCCTTGCGGCAGCAGGCAGCTCAGCTGTCTGCCGATAAGAAAAAGGAGCAGAAATCTGCTCATTAAATTATATTCTACTCTTTTTTTCCCGAGAGTCCAACAAATTATTCAACCGGATACGCAAAAGCCTTGCGTTCGTGTCTGAACGAACGCAAGGCTTTTCGGCTTTTATTTTGCTTCTATCTCGATCAAGAGATCTCCGGCTTCGATCTGATCGCCGTCGATGACATAGATCTGATCAACGACACCACTGATAGTGGAACGGATCATCGTTTCCATCTTCATCGCTTCAGT
This sequence comes from uncultured Trichococcus sp., assembly GCF_963667775.1. Classification (NCBI taxonomy): domain Bacteria; kingdom Bacillati; phylum Bacillota; class Bacilli; order Lactobacillales; family Carnobacteriaceae; genus Trichococcus; species uncultured Trichococcus sp. The sequence continues at coordinate 140,138 of NZ_OY764015.1, forward strand.
GATCACGACTGGATCGCCTTGAGAAACGCGGTCGCCGCGTTTGACGAGAACTTCCAATACAGAACCCGGCATTGTTGCGCCGACGTGTTCTTTGTTGGTAGGCTCCGCTTTTTTGCGGATCGCTTTCGTACTTGTGATGGACATATCTTTTACTTCAATCTCACGGCCTTGGCCATTCAGTTCGAAGTAAAGGATACGCATCCCGTCCGAATCAGGTTCACCGATCGAGTTCAATTTGATGATCAAAGTTTTTCCTTTTTCGATCTGAACTTCAATCTGTTCGCCCATACGCATACCGTGGAAGAAAGTAGGGGTGTCAAGTTTTGTGACATCGCCGAACTTGTCATAGACTGCAACGTAATCCAGGAAGATTTGCGGGTACATCAGGTAGCTGATGACATCCTCATCGCTAGCTGTACGCTGGATTTTTTCCTCCAGCTCGGCTTTCAAAGCCACGAAGTCGATTGGCTCACGCAGGCTGCCTGGTCGTTCTGTGATGGCTTTTTTGCCTTTCAGGATGATTTCCTGCAATCTCTCGGGGAATCCGCCTGTCGGTTGGCCCAAGTCACCTTTGAAGAAGCTGATGACGGATTCAGGGAAGTCGATGGTTTCGCCTTTTTCGTAGACATCTTCTTCATTCAGTTTGTTTTGGACCATGAAGAGGGCCATATCGCCGACAACTTTTGAGGATGGGGTCACTTTCACGATGTCGCCGAACATTTTGTTGACGTCAGCGTACATTTCTTTGACTTTATCCCACTCGTCGTTCAAGCCGACAGCATTCGCCTGTTGTTGCAGGTTCGTGTATTGTCCGCCCGGCATTTGATGGTCGTAGACTTCTGTTGAAGTCGTCTGGATGCCGCCTTCGAATTCTTCATAGTAGTCACGGATATCTTCCCAATAACGGTTGATTTTGTGCACGTTATGGATGTTTATTTCCGGCGCGTGCTCAGAACCTTCCAATGCATAGAACAAGCTGCTCATGCTCGGTTGGCTGGTCGTACCGCTCATGGCACTCATGGCCACGTCTACAATGTCGACACCGGCTTTGATCGCTTCTGAGTAGGTATAGATGCCGTTTCCGCTTGTATCATGCGTGTGCAGATGGATCGGCAGGTCGACGGTATCCTTCAATTCGCTGATCAGACGGTAGGCCGCTTGCGGTTTCAGAAGTCCTGCCATATCCTTGATCGCGATGACGTGTGCGCCCAGTGATTCCAGCTCTTTGGCCATCTCTTTGTAGTATTGGATCGTGTATTTCGTTTGTGTCGGATCATTGATATCGCCAGTGTAGCAGATGGCCGCTTCAGCGATCTTATCGTTGTCGCGCACGTACTGGATGCTTCTTTCCATTTGTTTCGTCCAGTTCAAGCTGTCGAAGATACGGAAAACGTCGATCCCGTTTTTAGCGGCAAGTCTGATGAACTCTTCCAAACCGTTGTCCGGATAGTTTTGGTATCCGACAGCATTCGATCCACGGAACAGCATCTGCAATAAAGTATCCGGCATCTGCGAGCGCAGTTTCTTCAATCGTTTCCAAGGATCTTCGCTCAGGAAGCGGTAGGCAACGTCGAAGGTAGCTCCTCCCCACATCTCGGATGAGAACAATTGCGGAATGGCTGCTTGCGTTTCGGCTGCGATGGCTTGCATCTCGTTTGTGCGGATGCGGGTAGCCAATAAACTTTGGTGTGCATCACGGAAAGTTGTGTCCGTCAAAAGCACACGGTTCTGGTCCTTGATCCATTCGCTCACGGCTGCAGGGCCTTTATCATCCAAAATATGTTTGGCTGTAATGATTTTTTGTTCCGGAACGACAATATCAGTCGGGATTCTCGGCTTATCATAGAATTTCTTGTGGCCTTTTTGGACGCCCGGGAAGCCGTTGACTGTAATGTTGCCGATATACTGCATTGTTTTGTTACCGCGGTCGCGTGTTTTAGGGAATTCGAACAGTTCCGGTGTCGTGTCGATGAAAGTCGTTTTCGCATCACCTGACACAAAAATCGGGTGCGTAATGACGTTGTACATGAACGGGATGTTCGTTTTCACGCCACGGATACGGAATTCGATCAGGGAGCGTTCTGTTTTGCGGACAGCTTGTTCGAATGTCGAAGCATGCACGCATAGTTTAACCAACAAGGAGTCGAAGAATGGTGTTACGACTGTACCTTGGAAGCCGTTGCCCGCATCCAAGCGGATACCGAAGCCGCCTGGAGAGCGGTAAGTATTGATTTTTCCGGTATCAGGGAAGAAATTGTTCAACGGATCTTCCGTTGTGATCCGGCATTGGATAGCTGCCCCGATCAACGGGATATTTGCCTGTTGCGGGATACCGATTTCTTTATGCAAATCTTGTCCTTGTGCGATCAGGATCTGTGATTGCACGATATCGATTCCTGTAATCAACTCTGTGATTGTGTGCTCCACTTGGACACGCGGATTCACTTCGATGAAGTAGAATTGATCGCCTTCCAAAAGGAATTCAACCGTTCCGGCATTCACGTAGCCGACGTGTTTCATCAATTGAAGAGCAGCATTACAGACTTCATGGCGGACTTCATCCGACATGGAAACGCAAGGTGCCACTTCGACAACTTTTTGATGGCGGCGTTGCACCGAGCAATCACGTTCGTAAAGGTGAACGATGTTGCCATGCTCATCCCCTAAAATCTGGATTTCGATATGTTTAGGATCTTGGATGTATTTTTCGACATAAATTTCGTCGCTGCCGAATGCAGCCAAAGCTTCGCTGCGGGCTCTTTCGAAACCTTCGCGGGCTTCTTGTTCGTTGAAGGCCATACGCATACCGCGTCCGCCGCCGCCTAAAGCCGCTTTGATCATGATCGGGTAGTTGTAGGTTTCCGCAAACGCAATGACTTCGTCGATGTTTGCGACGGGACCGTCCGAACCAGGGATCGATTGGATGCCGGCTTCCACAGCGGCAACTTTTGCTTTGATTTTATCGCCAAAAATGTCCAGATGCTCCAAAGAAGGGCCGATGAATTTGATGCCTTCTTCTTGGCAACGTCTAGCGAAGTCGATGTTTTCAGATAAGAAACCATATCCAGGATGAATGCCGTCTGCACCGGAATCTTTAGCGATGCGGATCAGGTCTTCGATGTCCAGATAGGCGTCGATAGGCTTTTTGCCTTTTCCGACCAAATAGGCTTCATCTGCTTTAAAACGGTGCACAGAACCTTCATCCTCTTGCGCGTAGACGCCAACAGTAGGGATTCCCAGTTCAGTCAGTGCACGAAATACACGTATCGCAATTTCGCCGCGATTTGCAACCAAAACTTTTTTCAATATTTCCACCTCGCCAATTTATTAAATTCAGAAACATTTCTTATACATTGATTAAAAATGATTCGTGATTTCCGCCAAAAGATGAAAATTTGGCGAGAGAAATCAATTATATCTTTTTAATTATTCATTTTACACATTATTCTGCTTGTTTACAACTATCTTTTTAAGAATTGATTAATAATTGGCGGAAATGCTGTTTTTGGACAAAATACGAACGATTTTTAAAAATGATATTAATAACGTAAGCATATTTTTCGTAATTAAAAATATTACATGCTATTATGAGGTTTGTTTTACGCCTAATGCGAACAATCTTTCGTGAGAGGGTTTTGCTCATTTTCTGTGCTAAAATAGATAACAAAGGGAAGTGAAGCGGTTACACGTTAATGGGACGGTGAGCCGAAAAACAGTCGTAAAAAATGCGAAATTGAGGAAAGAAAAGGGGGATTTGTACGTGAGTGAACCAAAGAAAGGCAAACGCACGCCATTATTTGAATATTACAAAGCGAACGGCGTGAAGCTGATCGATTTCGGTGGATGGGAGATGCCGATCCAATTTTCCGGTATCCTTGCCGAGCATGAGGCTGTCCGTGAACGATCCGGGCTGTTCGATTGTTCGCATATGGGAGAAATCGAAATATCCGGAAATGCAGCAGAAAGCTACCTGAACAAGCTGTTGACGAATGACGTCAGCGTCATGACAGTCGGGCAAGCCCAATACAATATCATGTGTTATCCGGATGGCGGCGCAGTGGATGATGTCATCCTTTTCAAAATGGATAATGAACGCTACCTGTTGGTCTGCAATGCTTCCAACACGGATAAAGTCTACGCATGGATGCAGGAGAACAACGGATCGGATGCGATGCTCAACAATATCTCTGACAGCATCGGCTTGCTCGCTTTGCAAGGGCCGGCAGCCATCACTATTTTGAAGAAACTGACTGACACCGATCTGGATGCCATCGGAAATTACCATTTCATCGAGGATCAGGAAGTGGCGGGCATTCCGCATGTCCTGATTTCCAGGACGGGATATACCGGTGAAGACGGTTTTGAATTGTATCTGGAGGGAGGACAGACCGCTTTATTGTGGGAAAAACTGTTGGCCGCCGGAGAAGCCTGTGGGGTGTTGCCATGCGGACTTGGTTCCCGGGATACGCTCCGGTTGGAAGCGGGTATGCCGCTCTACGGGCATGAACTGTCGGCACAAATCACTCCGTTGGCAGCCGGTCTGGGATTTGCTGTCAAAACAAAAAAAACGAGCGATTTTATCGGAAAGGCGGCCTTGGCGACAATCCGCGAGAAGGGATTAACCGAAAAAATCATCGGTTTCGAAGCCACCGAGAGAGGGATTCCGCGCGAAGGATACAAAGTCTTTTCAGCGGATGGGGCAGAAATCGGCGTCGTAACTTCCGGAACACAATCACCGACTCTGAAGAAAAGTATCGGGATGGCCTTGGTGAAGTCGGAAGCAGCCGCTATCGGCACAGAAATCCAGATCGAAATACGCAACAAACGCATCCAAGCGACAATCATTCAAAAACCGTTTTACAAAAGAAATAAATAAGCACTTATATTAATGTAAAAAATAATAAACCAGCGCACTGCGCGGAAGGATGATCAAAATGGCAGACCACAAAAATTTTTATTACACAAAAGAGCACGAATGGGTAGAAAAAATCACGGATGAAACAGTACGCATCGGCATCACGGAGCATGCGGCGGAACAATTGGGCGACATCGTGTTCGTTGATTTCGTGGCCGATCTGGATGCGGAATTGGCCAAAGGGGACGAAGCGGTCACGGTCGAATCCGTAAAATCCGTCTCGGAAGTCTATGCGCCGGTTTCCGGCACGGTGACCAAACAGAATGAGGCTTTGGCTGATGCACCTGAAACCGTCAATGCAGAACCGTTTGCAGGCGGCTGGATGTACGAGATGAGCTTGAGCGATGCCAATGAATTGGATGAGTTGTTGAGCTACGACGAATACGAAGCATTCGTGGCCGAGGAGGAAGCATAAAATGACTGAGGAGCAATTCCGTTATTTACCGGATACAGCCGAAGACGAAAAAGAAATGCTGGCTGTCATCGGGGTCGAAAGCATGGAGGACCTGTTCACGGATATCCCTGAAGAAATCCGTCTGAAGGAAGAACTGGCGATTCCGGCTGCCGTCTCCGAATCGGAACTTTTGAAGCAAATGAAAGCTTTGGCCGAAAAAAACGTCAGCGCCGGGCAGATGCCGATTTTCATGGGCGCCGGCACCTACGATCATTACATACCGAGCGTGGTCGATGCAGTGATTTCGCGCTCCGAATTCTATACGGCCTATACGCCCTATCAAGCGGAAGCCAGTCAAGGGGAGCTGCAGGCGATTTTTGAATTCCAATCGATGATCAGCGAATTGACCGGGATGGAAGCGACAAACTCTTCCTTATATGATGGATTCGCTTCCTTGAGTGAGGCGGTCGGTTTGGCCGCTGCCGTCACGAAACGGAACGAAATCGTGCTTTCGCAGGCGGTCCATCCGAACGCCCGTGCCGTTATCCATGCCACCGCAAAAGGTCGCGGACTGGATGTCATCGAAGTGTTGACGGAGAAGGATGTCACCAACTTCAATGTCACGCGATGCTTGACGACGCCGGATACCGCTGCGATCGTAGTCCAGTATCCGAATTTCTTCGGATCGGTCGAAGATTTGGCTGTCGTCAAAAAGATCGCCGAAGACAAAGGCGCACTGTTGATCGTGATGGCCAATCCGTTGGCGCTGGGAATCCTCGAAGCGCCCGGCAATTTGGGTGCGGATATCGTCGTCGGCGACACGCAGCCGTTCGGTTTGCCGATGTCATTCGGGGGACCGCACTGCGGTTACTTCTCCGTGAATCAAAAGCATATCCGCAAAGTTCCCGGCAGAATCGTCGGGGAAACCGTGGATGCGGATGGAGAGCGCGCCTTTGTGCTGACGCTCCAAAGCAGGGAGCAGCATATCCGCCGCGAAAAAGCGACCTCCTACATGAGTTCGAACCAAGCCTTGAATGCGTTGGCTTCCGCTGTTTGCATGGCGGCTCTCGGGAAGCAGGGCGTCCAGGAAATGGCGCAGCTGAACGTAGATAAAGCGGCTTATTTTGCCCAGGCATTGCAGGATAAAGGCTTCGCGATCCTGAACCAGTCGCCGTTCTTCAATGAATTCGTCATCGATCTGCCATTTCCGGCCGAAGTAGCGAATCAGGCTTTGCTGGAGGCGGGCATCATCGGCGGTTACAGCTTGGCGGAAACCTATAAAAAGCCGAATCAGTTGCTGGTTTGTGCCACCGAAAAACGCACGAAGGAAGAAATCGACCGATTCATTGCGGTATTGGAGGGTATGAACTATGCGTAAAACGAAAAATGTGATCTTTGAATTAAGCCGTCCGGGTCGCGTCGGCTACAGCCTGCCGAAGAGCGATGTCCCGAAAACGGATTTCAAAGCCAGACTGCCGGAGCATCTCGTCCGCAAACAACCTGCAGAACTGCCGGAAATCAGTGAACTGCAACTGATGCGCCATTACACCAACCTTTCCCAGGATAATTTCGGCGTGGAAAACGGTTTTTATCCGCTGGGATCCTGCACGATGAAATACAATCCGAAAATCAATGAGGTAACCGCCCGCTTGGACGGTTTCGCCAACATCCACCCCTATCAACCAGTGGAGACCGTCCAAGGCGCGCTGCAATTGATGCATGAGCTGCAGGAAGATCTGGCCGTCATCACCGGCATGGACGGCGTTTCCCTGCAGCCTGCAGCTGGTGCGCACGGCGAATGGACCGGATTGATGATGGTGCGTGCTTACCATGAAAAGAATGGCGATCTCCAGCGCACAAAGGTTTTCGTGCCGGATAGTGCCCATGGAACCAATCCATCCAGTGCCCACATCGCGGGGTTCGATGTGGTAAGCATCCCATCGACCGCTGAAGGTTTGGTCGATCTCGAAGCCTTGCGCAATGCAGTAGATGACCAGACTGCCGCCTTGATGCTAACGAATCCGAATACGCTTGGCCTGTTCGAACGCGACATCGTCCAGATCGCGGAAATCATCCACGGAGCTGGGGGATTGCTGTATTACGACGGAGCGAATCTGAACGCCATCCTCAGCAAAACGACGCCGGGCACTATGGGTTTCGATATCGTTCACCTGAATCTGCACAAGACATTCAGCACACCGCATGGCGGCGGCGGACCGGGAGCCGGTCCGGTAGGCGTAAAAGCACATCTCAAGGAGTTCCTGCCGATCCCGAGAGTGGAGCAGACGGAAGCAGGCTATGTGCTGAACAGTGACCATCCCGCTTCGATCGGGCCAGTCAAAGGTTATTACGGCAACTTCGGCGTCCTAGTGCGGGCATATACCTACATCCGCACGATGGGTCCGGTCGGCTTGCGCAAAGTTTCTGAGAGCGCCGTATTGCATGCAAATTATTTGCGCAAGCTTCTAGAGAACGATTTCGACACGCCGTACCCGGTCATCTGCAAGCACGAATTCGTCCTCTCCGGCAACCGCCAGAAGAAAGGTGGCGTGCGGACTTTGGATATGGCCAAACGCTTGCTGGATTACGGCTATTACGCTCCGACCGTCTATTTCCCGCTGATTGTTGAGGAAGCGCTGATGATCGAACCGACGGAAACCGAAAGCAAAGAAACGCTCGATGACTTCGCGGACGCGCTGATTGCGATCGCGCGCGAAGCCGCCGAAACACCGGAAACCGTCACACAAGCCCCGCATCATACATCGGTCAGACGACTGGATGAAGTGCGCGCCGCAAGAGTGATCAAGGTGAAATACTGATTTGTTTTCATAAAGAGAACAGCCCCCGCTTATCCATTGAGCAATGGATCGGCGGGGGCTGTTCGTTGTTTGCGCAGTGATTACTGTGGCACAGTCTGTTCCAACAACAGGTTCATATTCAGGAAGCCGCGCTCGCTTTTCAGTTGGAAAGCACGCTTAGTGGCGTTGAAGTCAACGACATTGTCGCTGTCGAGGAAAACCAGTGCCCATTTTTGAGCAGGAACAGGTCCGATGTTCGTTTCGATCACGGCATCGTATTCCGCCATTCCGGCATCATTGACCTTCAGCATGAAGATGCCGGTGCTTGGGCAGCCGCAATCTTCGCCGACTGCGTAGAACAGGCTGATGTCCTTAAGGTCATAGCGTTTTTGGATTTCCGCGATGGCGGAATCGGTAAAATTGAATTTCATATTGTGATCCCTTTCTTTCTGTATGTTAACCGCAAGCGACCGTTCGGGGAAACTGCCTATCCGGTTCTGTTTTCTTACTATAAGTATACGGAAAATCCTCATAAAAACAAGAAAAGCCATCTTCCGGAAAGTTGTCAATAACATTTTTGCAACCCTTCGCGATGCCTCTCTAGCGGATTGTTCTTTTTACATCACTGGCCAACTTTGGTAGAATCAAGGGTATATGAGTTGAAAATAATGAAGAGGTGGGGAGAGTCTTTGGCAAATCAAGAAAAGTCGGCCCGATTGTTTTGGATACTGTTCAAATCAACGTTTGTGCTGAGCGCATTTACCTTCGGCGGCGGGTATGTCATCGTGCCGTTGATGCAAAAAAAATTCGTGGAAGAACTCAAGTGGATCGATTCGGATGAAATGTTGGATCTGGTGGCCTTGGGGCAATCCGCGCCGGGTGCGATTGCCGTCAATACGTCCATTTTGGTCGGCTACCGGATGGCGGGTTTGTTGGGGGCTTTGGTGACGGTCTTCGGGACGGTCACGCCGCCGCTTATCATCATCACAGTCGTGTCTTATTTTTATATGAATTTCCGTGAAAATCCGGTTGTGGATGCATTGATGATCGGAATGCAGGCCGGTGTGGCGGCGGTCATCGTCAATGTTGTCATCGGCATGGTCAGCGGAGTCGTCAAACAGCGGGACATTGTGAACACGTTGTTGCTTCTTGCAGCATTTATCGCATCCTATTTCTTCGAAGTTCATGTTGTGCTGATCATTTTCTTGGCGGGACTGATCGGTTTCATCAATCTGAGCTACAAGGCGAAGATGGGGGTGGGCAAATGATCTATTTAGAATTGTTCTGGTCCTTTTTCCAGATAGGGTTATTCACGATCGGTGGTGGCTATGCGTCCTTGCCGCTGATAAGAAATGAAGTCGTCGTGAACCAAGGATGGTTGACGATGCAGGAGTACACGGACATCATCACAATTTCGCAGATTACGCCAGGACCGATCGCCATCAATTCGGCGACTTTCGTTGGGACAAAAGTGGGTGGTTTTGCGGGAGCGGTGGTTGCGACACTGGGTACGGTCACGCCTTCAATCATCCTTTCACTGATTTTGGCATGGGCTTATTACAAGTACCGTGACATCAAAATCATGCAGGGGATCCTCGGTGGGCTTCGTCCTGCAGTCGTGGCTTTGATTGCTGCAGCAGGACTGGCGCTCTTTGTGGCAGCCTTATTCCAATCGGGCGGGACAGCGATCGGTGGAATCACCGTCAATTTCCTTGCCGTGGCAATCTTCCTTGCGGCACTCTATGCGCTCCGGACCACGAAAATCGATTCGATCTGGCTGATATTGATCTCGGGAGCTGTGAGCATTCTTATCCGTTTATTTAGCTGATAGGGTGTATAATGCAAAGATAGCCTATTCGCTTTATTCAGATTCATCTAGCTTCAGTTTAGAAAGGAACTTGTCATGGCTTCAAATCATACAGCTAAAGAATTTCAATCGAAACAAAATTTTCCGAAAAAGTGGCACGGCCTGAAGCCATCACGCTTCGCGAAGTACCGCAGCTGGATCAACAGCGGCAACCCGGGGATTTGCGGGACGTATTGCAGCGCCGTGCTGGTGCATGATGCGGTTCTGCAGAAATACAAGCATTCCCTTGATAAGGATGCGTTGCTGGCAGGCTTGCTGACGGTCGTTGACAAATTTCTGCCCTACAAAGGGACCTTCTTCTGGGATGTGCAGCACGGACTGAAAGCCTTGCTGGCGGATATTCCGGACTGGACCGTAAAATCGGGCCTCATCACGGAAAAAATCGTTCCGGCCTTGTTGGATCGCCCGGACCCGGTGCCTGTCATAGTCGGAACGACGCGGCTGTTCAACAGCAAGTACAAAAACCATTGGGTGGTCGTCTATGCATACGGCTACAACGAAGACGGAAAGCTTTACTACAAAGCTTACGATAACCACGGCCGTTATCAGGCCGTTTTGCCGGCATCGCAGACGATCGGTTGTGTCTGGCTGGAAGAAAAAAATTGAGAATACTACAGATAGTAACGGAGGAAAATAATGAGGGAATATGATTTTATAGCCATCGGAGGAGGCAGCGGCGGCATCGCGACGATGAACCGTGCGTCAGAATACGGTGCCAAAACAGCTGTTATTGAAGGAAATTTATTGGGGGGAACCTGCGTGAACATCGGGTGCGTACCGAAAAAGATCATGTGGTACGCCTCCCAAATATCCGAAGCGATCCACAAATACGGACCGGATTACGGGTTCGATACTGGCGCGCATAAAATCGATTTCCCGACCTTACTGAAGAACCGGGATGCCTACGTCGAGCGCTCCCGCAACTCCTATCAAGCGGGCTTCGAACGCCGCAATGTCGATGTGATCGAAGGCTTCGCCAAATTCGTCGACAACCATACCGTTGAAGTGAACGGGGAACTGATCCGCTCCAAGCATATCCTGATCGCTACCGGCGCAAAACCGATCCGCCCACGGATTCCTGGCGCTAAACTCGGCGACGTTTCCGACACGTTCTTCGAATGGACCGAATTGCCGGGCAAAGTCGCGGTAGTCGGTGCGGGCTACATCGCGGTCGAATTGGCGGGCGTTTTGCACAATCTGGGCGTGGATACGCATCTTTACGTCCGCTACGAGTCGCCCTTGCGCAAATATGATGACATCATCATCGAAGGCTTTATGCAGGAAATCGAAAAGGATGGCCCGACCTTGCACACGCATGCCGCATCAAAAGCTGTCGAAAAGAATGAGGACGGCACTCTTACGCTGCATCTCGAGGACGGCAGATCGGAAGTCTTCGACAAGATCATCTGGGCGATCGGTCGGACCGCCAACATCGACGGTCTGAACATTGAAGCGACGGATGTGAAGGTCAGCGACAAAAAGTTCATCATCGTCGATGAGTACGAGAACAGTTCCGTTGAAGGCATCTATGCAGTCGGGGATGTAACCGGCAAGAACATGCTGACGCCGGTAGCGATCGCGGCCGGCCGTAGGTTGTCGGAACGCCTTTTCAACAACAAACCGAACGAGAAATTGGACTACGACAACATCCCGACCGTTATCTTCAGCCACCCACCAATCGGCAGCGTCGGATTGAGCGAAAAAGATGCCTTAGAGAAGTTTGGCGCCGATCAGGTGAAAGTATATAAGTCAACCTTCGCATCGATGTACACGGCCGTTACAGCCCACCGACAGCTAGTTAAGATGAAACTGGTCTGTGCAGGAGAGAACGAACAAGTCGTCGGCCTCCACGGCATCGGCTACGGCGTCGACGAGATGATCCAAGGCTTCGCGGTGGCCATCAAAATGGGCGCCACCAAAGCCGACTTCGACAACACCGTAGCCATCCATCCGACCGGAGCGGAAGAGTTTGTGACTATGAGATAGAGCGAGATGAATCGCGGTAGGGGACGAGCACTAAGAGGACTAACACGAAGCGGACGCTCTTTGTCCGCGTGTGATAGTCAGCTTAGGCGGAATCCCCTGCGATTCAGAACGCGTTTAATAGAGAGCGAGATGAATGCGCGACAGAACGCGCGAGTTTCCCCGCCAAAAACCGTTTTGGCGGGGAAACTGAATACACTTCACAGTGAGATAGCCCGCCAAGCGTATTTTGGCGGGCTATTTCAGATGATATAGAGGTCATTTAACCCGCCAAAACGGATTTGGCGGGTTAAATGACCTACAACCCAACCAAATAATCCGAACCACCTCAGGATTCCGAAAAAAAGTTCATGAATGTGAAGAGCAAACACACCGCTTACGCGCATATTATATTCGAAAATAAATATCGAGGTGATCACTATCGCGTACAAGGAACGGACGAAGTCGAAGCTTTTGAACATTTATCAAATCTTGTTTTCACGCATGTATTTGTCAAACGATGACTACTATTATTATCTCAATTTACTAAAAGGATTCGAAGGAGAGATGCGTTTCGATGAATTAATTGAAAAACTGAAAGAGTATTGTTTGATTCTTAATGATCTACAATTGGAAATCCGGAGGTCTTCTTTCCAAATCGATGCCTTGCTGATCTTTTCCGGAAAAATAATATTATGCGAAATAAAAAACTATGAAGGGGTGCATTATTGGGGAAAAGATAAGTTCACCAAACAGAACGGAATAGCCATGGAGAATCCTGCTTTACAGCTTCAGAAGACACGAGTTCGGCTGGAATTGCTTCTTCTGGAGTTGGGCTGCAAGATGGAAGTAGAGGCCTTTGTAGTCTATGTCAATCCGCAATTCACATTGCTGGGTGCTCCTGCTGATGAGCAGTTATTACTGCCGACCCAGATTTCTGGATATTTTGGAAATCTGCATACGGGCGCCAAACCGACTGCGGAACAGATAAAATTGGCGGATGCACTTGTAAAACTCCACAAGCCTGATTATCCAAGCAAAATGCCGGAATATCGTTACGACCAGTTAAGAAAAGGAATCCCTTGCACCGCCTGCGGTACTCTCTTGGAAACATTCAATGGCCATCGTCAATCATGCGCGAACTGCGGAAAGAAAGTGAATGTCAAGAACGCGATCAAAACCAGCATATCGGATTTCCGCTTGTTGTTTCCGAATGAACCGGTAACATCATCCCGCATAACGGATTGGTGTGGAACTGGACGGAGGGATCGCATCTTTCGGATTTTGAGGGAGGAATTTGTTGCGAAAGGGAGCGGAAAAACGCGTTATTACGTATAGTATTGTGAGCAAAATTTATATAGATCGATCAATCTGATTCGTGAAGTTGTTTCACGGGCGAAGCCCCGCATTTAATTCTGTCTGGGAATTGAGTTTGGGCTCAAAAATAACCCGCCAAAATCAAATTGGCGGGGAAAATCAGCTCCGAAAACTACGGGAAAACCCGCCAAAATTACCTTGGCGGGGCAAAACGCCCCTAGACAACATGGGATTCCCCGTCAAAGCCGTTTTGACGGGGAATCTCGCTCGAAAACCGACAAAAGAATCGAAACCCGCACTCGCACCCGCACCCGCACCCGCACACGAACGCAAGAAAACCCACAAAGAAAACCCCGCCACGACCATAAGTCGCGACGGGGTTTTCCATATTCATTTATTATTCTTTGATCTGGTTCACTTTTTTGTCGTATCCGATGCCGCGCAAGATTGCTTTCATGATCTCTACGAATGGGATGACCGACAATGCAGCAGCAATAACAATCAGCCATTGCTGTAGGGTCATGTCATAGATTCCGAAGATTGTGTTCAACCCGGGAACGAATGCGACCATCAGCATCAATGACAACGACAGCAAGATTGCATAGTTGAACATTTTGTTGCCGAACGGGTTAATAGAGAACAATGATTTGAAGACTGATTTACAGTTGAATGCATGCGACAATTGGATGAATCCTAATGTCAGGAAGGCCATTGCTTCACCGATGTGGAGTTCAAAACCATAGTAGCCAGTCGCCAACCAGAATACGAACAACGTGATACCACCTTCGTAGATACCTTGGTAGATCATGCTGGTGAATACGCCGTTCGAGAAGAAGTTGGAAGAACGGCCACGAGGCGCTTGTTCCATAACATCTTTCTCAGCTTCTTCCAAACCTAAAGCAATAGCAGGGAATACGTCCGTAACCAAGTTGATCCACAGCAAGTGGATTGGTTCAAGGATCTGCCATCCCAAAACAGTAGCGATGAACAAGGTCAATACTTCACCCAAGTTGGCGGAAAGCAAGTATTGGACCGCTTTTTGGATGTTTGCGAAAACTTTACGTCCTTCTTCGACCGCGTGAACGATTGTTGCGAAGTTATCATCAGCCAATACCATATCGGAAGCGCCTTTGGATACTTCCGTACCTGTGATACCCATGCCGATACCGATATCAGCTTGTTTCAATGATGGCGCATCGTTTACGCCATCACCAGTCATGGCAACCACTTTGCCGTTATCTTGCCATGCTTTAACGATACGTACTTTGTGCTCAGGAGAAACACGAGCGTATACAGAGTAGTTTTGAACCGTGCGCAAGAAATCATGATCAGAGATGTCATTCAATTCAGCACCAGTGATGACTGATTCAGCAGTAGTGTTCTTATCCAAAATGCCTAAACGTGTTGCGATAGCGGAAGCAGTGTCTCTGTGGTCACCCGTAATCATTACTGTACGGATACCGGCTTGTTTAGCTTGAGCGATCGCTTGTTTAGCTTCCGGACGCTCAGGATCGATCATACCGATCAGGCCAGCAAAGACCAAATCCGTTTCAACTGCTTCAGTCGTCATTTTTTCAGGTACAACAGCGACGTTTTTGAATGCCATGGCCAACACGCGCAATGCTTGGATAGCCAAGCTGTGGTTGATTTCCAGTATTTCTTTTCTGTCAGCATCCGTAATCGGTGAAATGACGCCAGCTTTGATGATATGCGTGCAGCGTTTCAACAATTCATCAGGAGCCCCTTTTGTAGCGACCATGAACTGGCTGCCATCCGGGTGGATCGTTGACATCAATTTGCGGTCTGATTCGAAAGGAACTTCACCGATACGCGGCATGTCAACCAATTTAGCGGAAAGGTCGAAACCTTTTTCCAAACCGTATTGAACCATTGCTGTTTCAGTAGGGTCACCGATCAACGATTTGTCATTGGCGATTTTTGTGTCGTTCGCCAAATTCATGATTTTCATGACAGGCAATTCCAAGTCGATGTTTTCATGGGCATCGTGGACTTGGCCATCGTAGTAAACTTTTTCGATCGTCATTTTGTTTTGAGTCAATGTGCCGGTTTTGTCGGAACAGATGACTTCAGTACCACCCAACGTTTCAACAGCCGGCAATTTACGGACAAGCGCATTTCTGCTTGCCATTTTTTGCGTACCCAACGCCAGGATGATCGTCGTGATGGCAGGCAAACCTTCAGGAATAGCCGCAACTGCTACGGAAATCGAAACCATCAACATATCCAACCAAGGACGGCCATTGAATCCGAATCCGATGATGAACATCAATATGGCGATGACCAAAATCAGAATCGTCAAAGATTTACCCATCTGATCTTGGTTGATCTGAAGTGGTGTTTTCTTTTCTTCAGCGTTTTGCAGCATGTTCGCGATATGTCCGACTTCCGTGTTCATCCCTGTAAGGACGACGACACCTTCTGCACGGCCATAAGTTACGTTAGTGCTTGAGAACGCCATGTTCTTGCGGTCACCCAAAGCAGCATCGGTTTCAACGTCGCGCAAGTCTTTTTCGACCGGTACAGACTCACCCGTCAAGGCAGCTTCTTCGACTTTCAGTGAATTGACATCGTAAAGGCGGATATCTGCAGGAACAACATCTCCGGCTTCCAATACGATGATGTCACCAGGCACAAGCAATTCGGACTTGACTTGGACGACTTCTCCGCCACGTCTTACGTTGGCAAGCGGTGAAGCCATTTTCTTCAAAGCTTCGATCGCTTCTTCGGCCTTGTTCTCCTGGAAGACACCCAAGAAAGCGTTGATGATAACAACAGCCAAGATGATGATGGCATCAGCGATTTCATGACCGATAGTACCAGAAATGATAGCTGCAGCCAATAAAACGAGAATCATGAAATCCTTGAATTGATCCAAGAACTTTTGCAAAGTGGTGCGTTTTTCACCCGCTTCCAGTATGTTCTCGCCATACTCAGCCAATCTCTTCGCGGCTTCTTCTTTGGTAAGTCCATCTCTAGTCGAGTTAAGTTCAGCTAAGACTTCCTCTTCCGTTTGCGCGAAGAACGCTTTATTCAGTTGTTCTTTTGACACAGTATTGCCCCTCTCTTAACCTGAATGTAGTAGCGTTAAAATGAAAAGAGACCTATGCATAAAATTGTCCGTCAGACAACACTGTATGCATAAGTCTCACTATTTAAGGTAACACCAGCAGATAGGATTACTCTACTTATTGTTGATGGTACCACAGCCTTGTACTGCTAGTTACTCCCCTATGGAGATATTCAGTTTAACACTCGGACTAATTATATCGACAAAAGCAAGGAATCGCAACAATTTATTGCCGAAAATGAAAACATTTAAAAAAAAGGACACATTTCCGCATCAATCGGAAATATGCCCATTTTTTTAAATCAATGCCAAGATGATGAAGTTGGCCAGGAATAAAGCCGAAGTGAACCAGACGATCGGGTGGATTTCGTACGCTTTTCCTTTGACGACTTTCACGATGCAGTAGAAGAAGAATCCGGCTGCGATACCGTAGGAAATGCTGTAAGAAAGACCCATGAAGATGGATGCGAAGAAAGCAGGGATTGCATCTTCCAGGTCATGCCAGTTGATTTCCGCGAACGAACCCATCATCAAAATACCGACGAGGATCAAAGCTGGAGCCGTTGCGGCAGCAGGCACAACACCAATCAGTGGCGCGAAGAAGGCACTGATGATGAACATGCCGGCAACAACTACCGCAGTCAAACCAGTACGTCCGCCAGCGCCGATACCAGCGGCACTTTCTACATAAGTAGTCGTATTGGAAGTACCGAAAATCGAACCGATGACCGTACCGACTGAATCGGCGAACAAGGCTTTATCCATTTTCGAGCTGAATCCGGAGCCTTCTTCAAGCGCTTTTTCATCTTCAGCAGAGAAGATGCCAGTGCGACGGCCGGTTCCGATGAACGTACCGATTGTGTCGAAAGTATCGGAAAGGCTGAAAGCAAAGATGGTCATCAATACCAAAGGCAATTGGGAAGCATCAGAGAACAGGGACAGAAGACCTTCCGATCCGAAAGCGGCACCGAATGTTACGCCTAATTCTGAAATGGCAGTCGAAAGCGAGTTTGCTTGCAGGCTTGCTGTTGAAATATCAACAACACCCATCGGGATGCCCAACAACGTTGTTGCAACGATACCGATCAAAATTGCGCCGCGCACGTTCTTGACCATCAACACAGCTGTGATGACCAAGCCGATCAAAGCCAATAAAGCCGGCATTTGCGTGAAATCAACCAAAGCAGGGACGATGCCGCCGCCTGTCATGACCGATCCGACACCGCCAGCGAATGTTTCCGCGGTTGCATCATAAGGAGCGCCATTGATGGCTGTGATCGAACTGGCATCGGAAGTGAATTCCAAAAAGCCGGCATTTTTGATTCCGATATAACCGATGAAGATGCCGATACCGCCGCTGATTGCGTGCTGCAGGCTCTCTGGGATTGATTTGATGATCATTTTTCTGACTTTAGTGACCGTGATGAAAACGTTGAGCAACCCACAGATGAAGACCATGGCCAAAGCTTGTTGCCAAGAAAATCCAAGTGAGAAGACGACAGTATAAGTGAAGAAAGCGTTCAGGCCCATACCCGGTGCCAAAGCATAAGGTACGTTGGCGAAAAGGCCCATCACCAATGTGCTTACTGCAGCGGAAATGATGGTTGCCAAGAAGACTGCTTGGCTAGGCATCCCGGATAAAGCAAGGATTGCCGGATTGACGAAGATGATATACGACATTGCGAAGAAAGTTGTGATCCCCGCAACGACTTCTTTGGAAACCGTTGTATCGTGTTCTTTGAGTTTAAAGAAATTTTCCATTTTGAAAAGATCTCCCATCTGAATTTTTTTCGGCAGCGACAGGAAACAGATACAATAAATGATTTCAAATGCATTCCTTGCTTGCCACTCGACTATTATAACCAATCACCCTAAGGCTTGCAATAAATAAGTGAATGATTTAATCGTTTTGTTAGTTTAATGTTCGTGATTTGCTTGATTGAGTAATGAAAGCGGTTCAAAAATACTACTATTACTTCTTAACGTTAGCATTTCAGGAAAATAGGATCTTTTTCGGTAAATCTGCCTGAGCAGGAAAGTGGGTGATATGCTAAAATGGAAAAGAGCGAAACAGTCTGAAAGTAAGAGGGTGATGAGCGTGAAAAACGAAGTGTTTGTGGTGGGCGATGTCCATGGGGAGATCACGATGCTGAAGAAATTATTGGAAATGTGGGATTCGGAGAAACAACAGCTGATTTTTATCGGCGATCTGGGGGACCGCGGCGAGAATTCGAGAGCTTGTTTTCTGCTGGCGAAAGAGCTTGTGGAAAAGCACGGTGCCATCTATCTGAAGGGCAATCATGAAGCTATTCTGCTTAATTTTATTGCGGAGCCGGAGGAATACGCGGGCAATTATTTCCTGAACGGCGGATTGGGTTCGCTGGAAAGCTTTCTGCATGAGCATGTCAACGAGGAGTATTCGCCTACTGAAATCGCGTTGATGATGAAACATTACTACAAGGATCTACTCGCTTTTTTGGCTGAGCTTCCTTTGTACTATGAATGGGAACAATACGTGTTCGTCCATGCCGGTGTAAATCTGGGCAAAAAGGATTGGCACGACAGCTCCGAAGAGGACTTCCTCTGGATCCGCGAACCGTTCCACAAAAAGAAGAACCGCACCGGCAAAACGATCGTGTTCGGGCATACCCCGACCTTTCACCTGCACGGCGACAACGACCGTTCGGATCTCTGGATTTCGGACGGCAAGATCGGCATCGATGGCGGGGCCGTCTACGGAGGCTCGCTGCATGGCGTCGTGTTCGACAAAAACGGAATGAAAGAAGATTATATCGTACAAAAAAGATGAGGTTGCCGAAACGGCAGCCCCATCCGAAAGGCAGGAGTTTTTAACAAAATGACAGAAACAGCACAACAAATCGTTTTGGACTTGGTGAAAGCCGAGCTGAACCAATTCAGACCCGCACAGATCGAGAAGGTACTGCAATTATTGGAAGAGGGCAACACCGTCCCTTTCATCGCGCGCTACCGGAAGGAAGCGACCGGATCGCTCGATGAGGTCGAGATCCGCGAAATCGAAGAGCGCCATCAGTACGCGACGAACCTGCACAAACGCAAGGAAGAAGTCATCCGCATCATTGAGGAACAAGGCAAACTGACGCCGAAACTGCGCGCCGACATCGAACGCGCCGATAAGATGCAGCGCGTCGAAGACCTGTACCGTCCCTATAAACAAAAGCGCCGCACGAAAGCAGCCATCGCCCGCGAAAAAGGCTTGGCGCCGTTTGCCGAGTGGCTGATGAACGGGCCGATGAACGGATCCCTATCAGTAGAAGCGAAAGCCAAGGAATTCCTTAATGAAGAAATGGAACTTGCTACTATAGAAGACGTTTTGGCTGGAGCCCACGAAATCATCGCCGAAATCGTCAGCGACGAACCGGCTTACCGCGAACACATCCGCGAGTTCACGCGCAAAAACGGCCAGGTCGTCAGCACGGTGAAGGATGCCGAGAGCGACGAAAAGGGCGTCTTTGAGATGTACTACGATTTTTCCCAAGGTGTGGCCACGGCCGTACCGCATCGCATCCTGGCCATGAACCGCGGCGAAAAAACCGGCATCCTGAAGGTTGCGATCGCGGTCGATGAGGAGAAAATCTTCGCTTACTTGGCGAAAAAGGTAGTGAAGAACCCGAACAGCATCGCCGCGCCGTACGTGAAAGCCGCCTATGAAGACAGCTACCGCCGTTTCATCGGACCGGCCATCGAACGCGAACTGCGCAATGAACTGACCGAAGCCGCCGACGCGCAAGCGATCGACGTCTTTGGCGACAACCTGCGCAACCTCTTGCTGCAGCCGCCTTTGAAAGGCAAAGTGGTGCTTGGTTTGGATCCGGCTTACCGTACCGGCTGCAAGTTGGCGATTGTGGATGCGACCGGGAAAGTGTTGGCGAAGAGCGTCATCTACCCGCACAAACCGGCCAACCAGGAAAAACGCGCCGCAGCCGGTCCGGCATTCCGCAAAATGCTGCAGGACTACAAAGTCGAAATGGTCGCCATCGGGAACGGAACCGCCAGCCGCGAATCCGAGCTGTTCGTCTCCGAGCAGATCAAGCAGGTGCCGAATACGGTCTATTACGCGATCGTCAATGAAGCGGGCGCTTCGGTTTATTCCGCCAGCGACATCGCCCGTGAGGAATTCCCGGACTTCCAGGTTGAAGAACGCAGTGCCGTCAGCATCGCGCGCCGCCTGCAGGATCCGCTTGCCGAATTGGTCAAAATCGATCCGAAATCGGTCGGTGTCGGCCAATACCAGCATGACGTTTCCCAAAAACAGTTGGGCGAACGCCTGGACTTCGTCGTCGAAACCGCCGTCAACCAAGTCGGCGTCAACCTGAACACAGCCAGTGCGCCATTGCTGCAGCACGTTGCCGGCCTGAACAAAACAATCGCGAACAACATCATCGCTTTCCGCGAAGAGAACGGCGCCTTCGACAGCCGCCAACAATTGAAGAAAGTGCCGCGTCTCGGCCCGAAAGCTTTCGAACAATCGGTCGGCTTCATGCGCATCGCCGGGGGCAAGAACATCCTCGACAACACCGATATCCATCCCGAATCCTATCCGGCCGCCAAAGAAGTGCTGGCGTTGGCCGGGCTCGGCTTGAAGGACATCGGTACCGAACAAGCCCGTGAAGCGCTGGGAGCGTTGGATCGCAGCAAAGCCCGCGAAGCAACCGGACTCGGTAAGGAAACGCTGCAGGACATCATCGCTGGTTTGACGAAACCGGGCCGAGATCCGCGCGATGACATCGCCCAACCCTTGCTGCGCCAGGATGTGCTCTCGATGGAAGATTTGAAACCGGGCATGGAACTGCAAGGGACCGTCCGCAACGTCGTCGACTTCGGCGCCTTTGTCGACATCGGCGTCAAACAGGACGGCATGGTCCACATCTCCAAGCTCAGCAACCGCTTCGTCAAGCACCCTTCCGATGTGGTCGCGGTCGGCGATATCGTAACCGTTTGGGTCGATCATGTCGACACGAACAAAGGCCGCGTTGCCCTGACGATGCTGCCGCAAAAATAATGAGGAATAAGTGATGAACGAACAAGAACTGCAGCAGTTGGTGGAACACATTTCGAGTACCGTTTTCCAGAAACCGTTCCGCCACCGCGCGACCTTCAACCGCCGCCTCAAGACGACAGGCGGGCGCTACCATCTGGGAAGCCACGATTTGGATTTCAATCCGTTGGTACTGGAGTTGCACGGAATGGAAGAACTGGAGAAGGTCGTGAAGCACGAACTCTGCCACTACCACTTGCATCCGGAAGGCCGGGGTTATCGGCACCGGGATGCCGATTTCCGGAACTTGCTGAAGGAGAGCGGGGGAAGCCGCTTCGTCAAGGACCTTCGTCTTGCACCTGCTGAGGGGGCTGCATCAGGACCAATGTGGCTGTACCGTTGCAGTGCCTGCGGACAGATGTATCCGCGGAAGCGAAGGATCGATCTGAAGAAGTATGTCTGCGGGAAGTGCAGAGGAAAACTGCGATTGAGGATTGAATAAAACCATAACAATGCTAAAAGCCTTGGGAACCTATGTTCAGGGATTCCCAAGGCTTTTTCATTTATAAATTTAGTTGGATAAGGGCGCATGTGGCATCAAGCGTTTAATTGTGGTAACGTACGAATGCTGCTCTGACTTCATCTGGAGGAGTTGCAAACTTTTCTTCCATCCATCCCTGAATAGTGCCAGCTAGGGTGTAAGTGAATATCCTCGCATCGGCAGAAATTTGTTTCTCTGTTAAATTAACGATTGGAGTCCAGGTAGTTATCAGATTCTGATGAATCGTATCCAAGCTTTTGAGAATGATCCTTTTTTGAACATCATTTTGGAAGCATAACGAAATAGCCCGCCGATTTTGATAGATATAATCGAAAACAGTTATATCAGAGGCGTTCATCGATTTTCTTTGAGTCAGAGGATAGCCTTTGAAACTGTTTCTTACTGATTCAGCGAATCCATCCAACAGTTCTTGGGTTATATCATCGAGAAGATCGAACTTATCATAATAATGATTATAGAAAGTCGTTCGGTTATAGTCGGCGGTTTCCACTATATCTTTTACGGAGATGCAAGCAAAACTTTCCGTTTCCAATAAGCGCATCAATGCATCCTTGAATAAATGCTTAGTTCGCCGCGCACTTTTGCTGTTTGATTCATTTAGCATGGAAAAAAACCTCCTCAAAATCAATAGATTCCTCACGTATGTTGATTAAACCGACACTTTGGGTACAAGTGTCCATTTTTTTAACAACTCATCAGAATCTGTGGATTGTATAAAAAAACAAATGATTTAAAATAAAGACATAAACAAAGCACACCAAAACTAAGCTGGAAACTCAATCAGCTGGTAACCTTCATCAGTACTACCATCCAACACCGACCGTCAACGGTCATCTTAACCTTTATCGGTTCAAACTCCTAACTTTTAGATCAACCAAAACAACTCAAAACCATCTTAAAATTCATCAATTAGTTTATCTTCTATGCATTTCAACGAAAAAAGCTATTCAACGAATCAATACACACCATCAAATATTTCACCTAATCCTGAATTATTCATACTACCCGAAACTTTGACATGAACAACCCTAATCCAGCTGCAATATTGGATTTTTGGCAGAGTTGTTATTTTTACACTTTCAAAACGTCTCTTAGAGACAAAAAAAAGCACGGGGTGCGATTGATATTGTGTTTTTGGGCATACTAGCCCCTTTGTTCGAACGGAAATTTTAAAAAATGGGACGGCATCACCAAGATAAGGACTGAATCTGCCGCAGGATATGAAAAAATTCGTCTTGGTAGACATGATGGGTGCTGAGTTTTAGCATCATGCGTCTTCCGCTGTGGATCAGTTTCCCAGCAATCTTGAAAAACCGAAGACGGATACTCTGTATCTGTAGGCCTTTGGCCTTTTCCGGGAAAGCTAGTGTACGCATGAAATTGTTGATGTTGTAGGAAAGCAAGCTGACCATCATGCGAATGGCATTCTCCAAGAAATGAGAGCTGTCTGTCTTATCAAAGAAGAAGCCACTCTTAGCTTCCTTGATGAAATTCTCCATCGTACCTCTCTTCCAATATGTTTGGTAGATTTGTTCAGCCGAGACCGTATCGGATAGATTGGTGATAATGAATTCATGGTGGAAAATCAGTTCATTAGCTGCCCTGACGGAACGGATGCAAATCCTACGGTCATGCTTCCAAGTGCCGGCTTGATAGCGAGTCGAGTAGAAATGTTCTTCTCGCTGACTCCACTCGGTCTCATCCCCAATTTGAACAAACGCTTCCGCCATCTTGAATAAGCGGCGATTTCGCTTGAGTCGAATGACGTACTGATGCTCTTTTTCTTCACAGAGATCATACAGTTCCGGCGCTGCAAAGCCACTATCTGCGCGAACAAGAACGGTGCTGACTGGAACAGTCTGATTATAGTGTTCAAGAAGCGGATTCAAAAAATCGGCTGCTCCGGTTGAGCAGTATGTGTTTCCGGAACGTAGTTCCGCCTTCAGAAAGTCCTTGGTCAGACCATCGAAGGCAACGAGCGGATGGTATCCGGTTGTTTGATAATGTGTGTTGAAGGCCGTTTCTTCTTGATCGCCGTAAGTGTCACTATATGTGGAATCCAAATCCAATACCATTTCTGTTGCATTACGTTGTATACGTACCTTATCCAGCATCGCTTGATTGAGCGCTTGTAGCTGCAAAAGTGCATCGGGACTCTCACTAATGCGATCCCAAAAACGCGAAAGCGAAGGTTGTGAAGCCAATGTGCTCTTTTCAAGCATCTGCTGGAAGAAAGGATCATGACGTAAGATGTTGGCAGATGCATCGGTATCATAGCCTGCAATTAATTGGAAAATCAGTTGTTCAAGAATGGATTCATTCGAATGGGTAGGTGAAAGACGAGAGTCTTCAAAATGAAGCTCTTTCTCCATCAACTGTTCGAATCCTATTGAATGAAGGAATTCTTTGACCAGAATAAGGCCAGAATCTGTAGTCAAATTACCTCCGGTATTTGTAACCGTCATTTTTGCATTGAAATTTAGAGTGTTTTCGTGTAAAGTTGCCATTGAGAGAACCCCTTTCTTTGGTTGTTGGTCGTACATTAACCATAACAGATAGGGGTTCTTTTTTCACACCTTTTGGGTGTGAACTAGAAAGACAAAATATGTTGGAAGACTAACGTTTCAAGACGTTTTCTGAAAATCTATGAATAATTCAGGCTAATTAATACTTCCAAAAATAATAATAACTTAGTAAGTGAAGGATACCTACTTACCAACTGTAAGATTATTTCCCACAGGGCAAAAATAAACATGTGCTTAAAAAATAATTCGTATTGATTTCATTATAATCTGTTTTTAATTATTTGTACATTGATAAGCGCCAGCGAAATATTGTTTATTAAGAGCAGAAACTCTATTTTTGAGTGGACAGGATCCGGGAGACCCAGCCCATTGACAAATGGAGTTGTTGCTGAATGAAGCGATTTCAATAAGAGGGAAGTCGCCTCATAAACAACAACTACATTAAATAAGAGGATAGAAAGAGGAGGAAATTATCATGGAAACTATGAAAAGATTGTTCACCGAAGAAGAAGGACAAGGTTTGGTGGAATATGCATTAATTATTGCGATTATTTCATTAGTAATTGTAACTGCAGGACCTAAAATTGCTCAGGCTATCACTACTAAATTTACTGCTATTGGCACTTCAATTTCCACAGGTAAATAGTTGGAATTATATATTTTAAAAAAAAATCCCGCTTTTATCAGCGGGATTTTTTTCTAAAAACCTCCGATATATTATCCGTAAATAATACAGCAATCATAAAATAATAGTTAATTTATCTGAATAAATACCTAAGTACATGAAGGGAGCGATTATTATGGTTACGGGAAACAATGCACTGCTGCTGCTGCTCGTCGCGGCATCGGGATTTTTTGATCTGAAGGAACGGAAAATCCCGAACAAAATCACCTTTACGGGCATTCTCATCGGCCTCCTGTTCAACATCATCACAGGAGGGTGGATGGGGTTGCTGCAAAGTCTACTCGGTATGTTCGCCGGCTTGGCGATCTTTTTCCTGCCGTTTGTGATGGGTGGCATGGGAGCTGGGGACGTCAAGTTGATGGGTGCCATCGGCGCCTTGATGGGCTGGAAGTTCTCGGTTATGACTGCGCTATACTCGGCAATTGTGGGAGGAATAATGGTTCTGATTCATCTGCTCTATACAGGCAAACTCCGCGAAACTATGAAGAAAATGCTATACGCATTGATAAATATGCTGCTTCAGTTCTTCATACGATTAGGATACAACGAAACGGTTTATAAGGTGCAAAAAAAATACTCCAAGAATGGACAGGATTACAAAAAAATCTATATCCCTTATGGCGTGGCCATTGCAGGCGGAACCGTCTTGGTGCTGATTGCTTATAAACAAGGCTTTCCCATTTTTTGATCGGAGAGGGTGAATAGTTTGGATATTTTATCTAAATTCAAAAAAAGTCAGAAAGGGCAAGCTATGGTTGAATTTGCGTTAGTGCTTCCGGTACTGTTGATTCTGGTTTTGGGATCCATTGATGCGGGTTGGCTGTTGTATGCGAAAATATCCACAACGGCAGCCGCGCGGGAAGCGGCAAGGGCAGTGTCCGTATTGGGTAAAACCGAATATGGCCAATTCCAATCAATAGCCGATGCCAAGGCAACGACAGTACCTGGGAACGAAGTAGTCAGTGTGACTCCGGATAGCTATACTGAAGGCGCTAAAATGACGGTTACAGTGACGACAAGCGTGACCCCGTTAGTAGGATTTCTGCCAACATCGATTATCCCAAATCCTGCAACCATAGTAAGCGAAGTCAGTATGCGTCTTGAATAATAACACGAATTTTCGATTCTAAAAGAAGTTCAAGTAAAAGAAAGAGGGTGAACCTGAATGAAGACAAAGAAAAGGATTTGGATCATTACAGGCATCTTGGCGCTGCTCACAACCGGAATGATTTATCTCTATCTGAAGCAAGTTGAAGCATCCGCCCAAGAGAATCAAGTCGAAATGAGCGAAGTCGTTGTAGCACTCACTGCCATTCCGTCACATGTGAAGGTCACTGAGGATATGCTAGAAATCAAAGAAATACCTAGTGAAGCCGTTCATGCTGATACCTACACATCAATAGCTGATGTAGTCGGGGGAACGACAACAACTGAACTGATTGCAGGCGAACAAGTCTTGACCGAACGGATAGTGGCGACTGACGAAGAAGCAACATTGGCCTACCGGATTCCGGAATCAATGCGTGCAATCACAGTAGCAACCAGTGAGGTGGATGGCGTCGGGGGTTACGTGATGACAGGTGATAAACTGGATATCATGGTTTCTTACACGCCGGCTGAAGGACAGCAGATTGTCTATACGCAACTGCAGAACATCGAAGTCTTGGAACGGGGACCGAATGCCGGCGAAGTTGACACTTCCGGATTGGGAGTACCTACTTCGTTGACTTTGCTGGTAACTCCGGCTCAAGCGGAAGTTATCGCCTACGGTAACTTGAACGGAACCTTCTACTTCACATTGCGAAATCCGGCCGATACTGCTTGGCAGGACCTGGGCGGCTATGGAACGGATAACTTTGATTCTTGGAGAGAGCGGTGAGAAAAGTGAATAAGATGAAATTATTATTATTGGCGGACTCGGAAACCGAACGTCTGGAAATCACGGAGATGCTGAAAAACATCGATTACATCCACTTGGCCGGCGATTCAATCGATGAGAACAAGACTTGGGAATCATTGGAACGGGCAACGGTCGACATCCTTTTGATGGGATCAAGTTTTAACGGTTCAAGGTATGCTTTTGCGGAGAAAGTGTCGAACCAGTTTCCACATACCAGCATCATCATGGTGGAAACGGAACTCTTGGAAGAGACGATGCATAATGCCTTGTTCGCTGGAGCCAAAGATGTCCTGGTCAAACCAATCGATCCGGAGAAATTGATGAATGCCATTTATCGGATCCATCAATTGCAAGAACGCAACGTCGTCACGAAGTCAGAAACCCCTCAGAAGAAAATTCGAAAGAGGGAATTAGGCCAAGTATATACGGTCTTCAGCACTAAAGGTGGTGTCGGAAAAACTTTCGTCTCGATCAACTTGGCGGCTTCCCTGGCGAAGAACCCAGAAAAACGCGTGGTTCTGGTCGATCTGGATTTGGACTTCGGCAATGCGGCACTTGCTTTGAACCTTTACCCAAAATTCACCATTACGGACGTCATTGATGATATCCGCCACATGGACAGTGACCTGATCGAAAGCTATCTCATCCCGCATGAATCAGGCATCAAAGTTCTACCTGCTAATCTGCAGCCGAACATGAACGACTTCATCAATGCAGAGCATATCCATGTCATCCTCGAGGCATTACGCGAATCATTCGACTATATAATCGTCGATATGCCAGGAAGATTCGTTGAAACGATCATGCCCGCTTTGGCTTTGGCTGATCAACTTCTAGTCATCACCACCCCTGAACTCTCCGCTGTCCGCAACATCAAAGTGTTGCTGGTCACCTTGAAAGACCTCAATTTTCCACAATCAAAAATCCGGATTGTCCTGAATAAAGAAGATTTAAGAGGGGAAATCAAGAAAAATGACGTGGAGACGACCCTTAACAAAAAGGTTGATGCTTCCATCGGCTTGGATTACCACCGGGTGTTGTCCTCCTTGAATAGAGGGGTACCGCTGGTTTACGAGTATCCGAAAAATACACTGTCCAAAAATTTTGAAAAAATGTGCTCGAAATTTATTCAGGATGAGTTGTTGAAGGCCTGAAAACCAACATGCATTGATTGCAAGAGGAGGTTGTGACCATGAATCTGGGCACATACGGAAATTTCAGTTTCTCAGGGATAACGAATGCAGAAGAAAAAGAAGAAAGCCAAAGCGGTCTTGTGAAAAGAAGACGTGATTTGGATGAATTGGCCTATGAAGTGCTGCAGATCGTCATCGACCAGCTTCCGCCCACAATGGAAGCGGATGATATCTCGGAGCAAAAAAAAACCCAAGAAAAAATCAATGATATCATCAGCAACATCATCTTTGAACAAAAGCGCCACCTGTCATTCGCCGACAAGCAAAAAGTGAATCAGGCCGTCATGAATGAGGTCTATCAGTTCGGACCGATCAGTGATCTGCTGAATGATGATACCATCACGGAAATTATGGTCAATGGACCACTGGACATCTTCGTTGAGAGAAAAGGAAAAATCATCAAAACAGAGAATGAGTTCCGGGATGATAAACACGTGATGCATATCATCGACAAAATCATTTCGCCATTGGGAAGACGGGTGGATGAAAGTTCGCCTTTAGTGGATGCGCGCCTACCGGACGGATCACGGGTGAACATCATTATCCCGCCATTGGCAGTCAAAGGACCTTCCATAACAATCCGGAAATTTTCCAAGGACCCTTTGACGACGAACGATTTGATCACATTCGGAGCCTTGAACGGCGACATTGCCGAATTCCTGCGTCTCTGCGTAAAAGGCCGGATCAATGTCTTGGTTTCAGGTGGAACTGGCTCCGGGAAGACGACTTTACTGAATGTGCTCTCCAGCTACATTCCCGAAGATGAACGGATCGTCACCATCGAGGATGCGGCTGAGGTGCAACTCCAGCAAGCGCATGTCGTGACGTTGGAGTCCCGCCCAGCGAATATCGAGGGAAACGGCAGAATCACCATCCGGGATCTCGTCGTCAACTCGCTACGGATGCGTCCGGATCGGATCATCGTCGGCGAGGTTCGTGGCGGGGAGGCTTTGGATATGCTGCAGGCGATGAATACCGGCCATGATGGATCATTGACGACCATCCACGCGAATTCACCGCGGGACAGTCTTTCCCGACTGGAAACGATGGTGATGATGTCGGGTGTTGAATTGCCATCCCGGGCGATCCGCGAACAAGTCGCTTCAGCCATCGACTTGATTATCCAGGTTGAACGCATGGTGGACGGCAGCCGCAAGGTAACCAAAATCAGCGAAATCATCGGTCTGGAAGGAGAAGTCGTCACTCTGCAGGATATTTTCCTTTTCCACCAAATGGGTTTCGATGAACACGGTAATGTAAAAGGGAAGCATAAAGCGACCGGCATCATGCCTGGCTTTATGGAAAAAATAAAGGCGCATGGAGAGAACATTCCGCCTAGCCTTTTTAAACCGGTAGGCACGCCAAACACGGACCCTTTCAGAAAGGGGCTGTAACATGGAAACGCTACTGATGTTGTTTATTTTCGGGACGGTATTGCTTGTTTTCTATTCAGTTTATTTATTGCTTTTCGAACAGCGGTCCACAATCAAAAACCGCTTGAAACAAACCGGCAAATCACTTGATGAGTATCATCAGGAACAGGAAAGAAATCAAAAAGGCTTGTTGAAGGGCCTTCTCCAAAAAGCAATCCGTTTTGCGGAAGGATCGAACTACTATGCACGGATCAAGACCAAATTGTTACAGGCATACATCAAGATGAAACCGATCGAGTTCATCGAAATATCCATCATGGCCGGGCTGTTTCTGGGTATGTTGATTTGGCTGAGTTCAGAAAATCTAATCCTAGCGGTGTTCGGACTTGTGTTAGGCTTCCGGGTGCCGGAACTGCTTTTGGAATCGATCCGTAAGAAGCGGGCAAAACAGTTGAATGACCAACTGCCGCAAGCGCTCAGTCTGATTTCGAATGGGCTGCGGGCGGGTTTCAGCTTTTCACAGGCGATGGCGGTCGTTGGCCGCGAGATGGAGGCGCCGATAGCGGATGAATTCGCGAAAGTGTTGCGCGACAATTCTTATGGTAAGAATATGGATGAAGCTTTGCTGGAACTGGGCAAACGGACAGACGACGAGGATCTGGACATCTTCATCACGACCTTGTTGATCCATCTGCAGGTCGGAGGGGATCTTTCGGAAATATTGGACACGATTTCGGAGACCATCCGGGAACGTGTCAAACTGAAAGGCGACATCCGCACGATGACTGCCCAAAGCCAGATGTCGGCCGTCGTTATCGGCATCCTTCCGATTGCGATTGCAGCCGTGATGTTTGTCCTCAATCCGAGCTATATCGGATCGCTCTTTTCGGATCCGCTGGGTTTGATGATGGTAGGGGCGGCGGCTGGGATGATGCTTTTAGGAGCTTTCTTGCTGACTAGGATTGTGAAAGTGAAAATATAGGAGGGAACCCAAATGGAAATCATAGTATATGTCTCTTTGTTTCTGACCAGTTCCCTCGTTTTCTATCTTCTCTACGAAGCGGTGCTGATGCCAAAGCAGGTGGTGAAAGAACGGCTGGACAATGTGAAGGTGATGGCGGACACACGGGATGCCTTCGACGAAGAGATGCGAGAATCCTTTGCTGAACGGGTCATCGATCCGGTCTATGAACGGATGATCCAAGCGTTGGGAAATCTGGCACCGTCATCGATTAAAAAACAATACGAGCAGCTGTTGAACAGCAGTGGAACACAAGGTACGATGAAGTTCAACAACATCATCGCAATCCAGTTGATGTTGGGGCTGTTGTTGGCCTTTGGTACGCATTTCTTGATGAGGCTCACAGAACAGCCGACGAATGGAATATATGTATTTTTGGCTGGTGCAGCGGGTTTCCTGTTGCCCTATTCTTCTCTGAAAACAAAATCCAGAAAAAGGATCGAAGCAATCGAATATGCCTTGCCGAGTTTTTTGGATGTGCTGTATGTCAGCGTAGAAGCGGGTCTGGCATTTGATATGGCCATCTATCGTACCACGGATAAGGTGAAAGGTCCGTTGAGTGAAGAATTGCTGTTCACGATGAACGAAATCAGCAAAGGCAGAGGCCGTTCTGAGGCGCTTCGGGAAATGGTTAAACGGACACAGGTTTCGGATTTGGCAACGTTCGTGACATCCATCATCCAAGCCGAAGAGATGGGTTCGAATATCGGAAACGTACTGCGGATTCAGGCAGATACGATGCGTGTCAACAAACGGCAACGGGCAGAAACGCAGGCGGCAAAAATCCCGACCAAGATGCTCTTCCCGATTGTATTCTTTATGTTTCCGGCATTGTTCGTCGTCATTCTTGGACCAGCCGTATTGAACATCATGGAAACATTGATGAAATAAATAACGTCAGAAAGGAGGCGTGCAATATGCGTGCGAAAAATGCCTTCACATGGATCTTTTTGAGCATCTTCATCGGATGGTTCATCCTGCCTAGGGAAGCGACGGCTGTAACGACTGCTTCCGAGCGAATCGCGGTATCCCTCATCATCGACACTTCCGGCAGCATGGCCGAAACGGATCCCAATCACTTGCGGAAAACAGCCGCTGATATTTTCGTGGATATGCTCAGCCCGGAAGATCATGTGGGCATCGTTTCCTTTGCGACGGAAGCCACCGAATTGGTTCCGATGCAGCAAGTAGGGGATGCCGCAAACAAACAGACCATCAAAAACACGTTGGCCGCGATAACCGAAGTCAATGGGAACACGAATTACCGGGCTGCACTCGAAAAAGCCGAGGAGCAGTTGGGAAGCATCGCTGATCCGGCAGTACGCAAAGTCATCCTCTTCTTGACTGATGGAGTACCGGAACCCGACTATGCGCTCCGGGAGGATACGTCTTTCATGACGACATATATGGACTCTGTCTGGCAGACGACCGCCCGGTTGGGGCAAAAGGGTATCGCTGTCTATGCGGTTGGTTTCGGTACAGTCGACACCAGCATTCTGCAGCGCATCGCCACGGACACAAGAGGAGAAGCTAAATTTTTGGGTAGTGCTGGCGATATTGCTGTCAATTTCGTTGATGTGCTGCGGACGTTGAAGAATCGGCAAGGGTTTTGGAATGAGGGGATTGCATTATCTGGTGAAACGGTCATTCCGTTTCAGTTAGACGGTTATACTTCCCAAGTAACGATGGCCGTCACTTATGAAACCGCCGGAGCGGATGTCTTCATTCGGCCTGTCAACAGTGAAGCCGGGAATGATCGAATCAGTATCCAGAAGAACGAGCAGTACAGCATCCTTACGATGAACCAAACCGAAGAGGAACTCGCAGGCGACTGGGAGTTGGTCATTACTGGAACCGGCAACGCGCAACTGTTCGGGGATAAAGATCTGACGTTGAAATCATGGATGATCAGCCCACAAGCAAACACGCAGGTGCCAATTGATGAGCCGATTGACCTTAGCGTGGAAGTTGAAGGTGAATTGAGTGATGAAATGGTCGTTCAGGTTGTTGTTTCAAAAAATGGGGCTGCCGAATTCGAGACCATCCCATTAATCTTGGAAAAAGGCCAATATGTCGGAACTTACGATAATGTCGATCAATCCGGTAACTATGTCCTGGAAACGCAAATCATCAGCGGAGATACCGTCATCACGAGCAGCTCTGTTTCGGTTTCCGTCCAACAACTTCCTGTCCTGAAAAGCGATAAAGAGCTGGATGGTGACATCTTCAAAATCGGTGAGAGTCAAACGATCACTGGGTATTTGGAATTGGATGACCAGCCTCTCGATGCTTCGCAAAGAATAGGCATCAACAGCCTTAACTTGGTTACAACTTATTCCGATGGGCGTCAGGAAATCATCCCGATGCTGGATAGCGGTCCGGAATCGGGAGCAGACGAAACCGCAGGAGATGGCTATTATACCGCTGACTTACCTCTGTCCGAAGTGGGACACTATGAGGTTTCGCTTATCGCGCAAGGAACCACTCCTGAGGGGAACTTCACGTTGCAGGAAAATATCGGCGACCATCAAGTTATTCCAGTCGGGGTAGTCTCGGGAAAAGTTACGGATGAAGCATTGTATACAAGACCGGGCAATACAATCAGTGTTCCGGTTCAGCTGCGGAATGATTCAATAAGAAGCGAGACTGTTCTGCTTTCGGTCCCATCTGATGAGATTTCAGCGGATGAACAAAGCATCACTCTGAGTCCTGGAGCGGAACTAATAACGGAAATGGAACTCTTGGTAGATAATGGTGTGCCTTTGGGTACGCAACAAATATCCATCAAGATGCAGGCTGAAGATCCCTTGACTCAAGTGCAGCCATCGATTGAAGCGGAGTTCCAATTGTTGTCAGGTTCGGCTTTCAATCAGAAAAAAGTGCAAGATTTCTTGATGAAAAATGGTTTGCTTGTCGCTGCGACTCTATCCATACCATTAATCGTAATTGTCGTTGGACGTTTGATTTATGCATTGAAACTGAAACAAGCGCTAAGAATCAGTAGAAGCTTGATTTATTTCAAAACGAATGACTCTGAGAGCCACGAGGAATGGATTTTGCCAAAAAAAGCTGATACACAAGTAATCGCGTTCGGTGGAGCGGACAAAAATGCCGCCTTATTGTTGGAAGGGGCTAAAATCCCTTATCGGATGATTGTGAAGGTAGAGACAAGTCCAGCTCGCTTCAAATGCTGGGAAGGATATCGGGCGCTATCAAAAGCGTATATACCGGTGCATATCAAGATCGAAACGACACCACCCGGCATCTTCAAACTGGACGGTGAAGTCCATACCAGCAAAGAGATTTTCGACCAGGATGTTTTTGAATCCGGCGGGTATCGATTCATTTACAAAGCAGAAAAAGCTGTGGCCGAAGAAAATAAAGCCAGAAACGTATTGGAAGGTAAGATGTGAGATGGAAAAACTAATCAATGAAAGAACCGGAGAAATAATTTTGGATGATCTCCAGACAGCAGACACTTTCTACACCCGTTTTCGGGGATTGATGGGCAGACCATCAATCCCTGAAAATACGGGACTGATGATTAAACCGTGCAATAGTGTCCATTGTTTTTTTATGAAATTTCCGATCGATGTGATTTTTTTGGACAAAGAGAATCGGGTCGTGCATGTTGCAGGAAATATGAAGCCTGGAAGCATATCACCGATTGTCAGGAAATCGTATTCCGTTATCGAAGCGAATGCAACAGTATTTCAAAAAAACATCAAGATTGGAGACATCGTTCAAATGCAATCATGAATTCAAGAAAGATTCCAAAATCAAAGATGGGGTGAAGAAGTGATGATGAAAATATTCAAAAGATTGCGTAGGGAAGAAGACGGTCAATCTCTGATCATGGTTGTTTTACTTTTAGGTGTATTACTGAGCTTCTCTGCTCTTATCGTTGATGTTGGTTTACTTTATGCTGAAAAGTCAAAACTCCAAAATGCGGCCGATGCTGCAGCGTTGGCAGGGGCACAAGTTTTGCCAAACAAGACATTGGCTCAAGGCTTTGTGGAGACATATGCAGGCTCAAATGGTGTTCCCGCTTCAGACATTTCAAACATATCATATCCTGGGGGAGAAAATAAACAAATAAAAGTTGAAGTGGAAAGTGAGGTCCCCTATATTTTCGCCAATTTCTTGGATTTGGTCGGGACAGGCACAACAGTTACGGCCAGTGCGACTGCAGAGAAAGATTTTGAGTGGAACGGAGAGGCTTTGCCGTTCATAAATTTGGATGATGACTATATAGCCGATCCTAAGATAGTGGCCTGGGAAAAAACGGGACCTGGAGATTTTGAGAGTCTTTGGCCGACTGAATACGAATTGTTCAATGGTGATAAGGATGATGACCATTCAAAGACATACTTCACTATAGATTATTCAAATGGTATTTCGGTAACGAAAGGGACTGTCGCAACCATTAAGCAAGAAGTTGGCTATATTTATGAACAAAAAAAGCCTGTATACATCTTCAGTTTATCTAGTGCTGTTATTAAAAGCGGAAAATATAACAGTATCAAAAACAAAGACGTCATACCTTTATCGGATTTGATTCTCCTCAGAGTCACTTTTGACAGCTATGATTATAGTGGGAAAACACTTTTTTTAACAGTCACAGAAGTGTATGACATTAAAAATGGAGTATTTCCAACTGAGTACTTGAATAATGATTCTGAGGGAAACTCTCACTTGATCGAATAATAACTTTAAATAATGAGAGGATATTTCGTTTAACATGATTATATACAACGCCATTGATAAATATATTATCAATTTTCGTTGACACAAAACCATTTCAAACGTATAATGAAATAGTTGGTTTTGCGGTCATGGCGGAATGGCAGACGCGCCAGCTTGAGGGGCTGGTGGGAGTATCTCCCGTGGAAGTTCGAGTCTTCTTGGCCGCATTGATATAACAATCTTTTAGAGGGTTTTCAACGTCATTATGATGTTGGGAACCCTCTTTTTTTTGAAAAATACCGACTAAATACCGACTAAATTTTCCGATGAAGAATAGCGTCCGTTTTTTGCATGATTTTTAAGGCGGATTCTTGTGTTTGATGCGTGTAATGTTTTGTCATTTCCTCAGTCTCATGCCCCATAAAATCTCTCAAGTCATCTCCATTCACATCTGCAATATCGGCAGCAGTCGCGAACATATGCCGCAACATGTGCGGATGCATCTTGATCTGGCATGCCGCTTCGACTTTGCGCATGGCTTCATTCATCACCTCCAAATAATAAGGCTTTCCGGTTTCCGGGCTGATGAAGATAAAATCATTTTGATTCAGAATGGTGTTGAACACTTTCTTTATTTTCTTGCAACGTTCGATCTGCTCATGTAAGAGCTTCGCCGCCTTAGCGTTTACAACAACCATCCGTTTGCTCTTTTTAGTTTTTGGTTTATTTCCTTCCGGGTAGTTCCTGGAGATGGAGGTATGCAAATTTATTTGAGCATATTCCTTTCCGTCGCGTTCAAAAAAATGAATGGCATTCAGTCGGATGCCGTATATTTCACCACGTCGTGCTCCGAATGTCCCCAGATAAACCATTGTGAACCGATCCCTCGGCAAGATTCGTTCTGCAGTCTCGATGAAAGTGTAATAATCTTCCATATGGACGATCTTTTCTTTTGGTTCGTATCCTTCACGGACAAGGTTTACCTTCAACAACCGGTTTTTATCCAGGTAGTCTTCCTCAACAGCATCATTCAGAATCATCATAAAATGGCTATGGAAGCCTTCCATCGTGGACTGGCTGTAGTTATGCTCTTTGTACTGCTGATTGATCCAATGTTGATAATCCAATCTGGTTAACTCCGAGAGTTTCAAATCCCCAAATTCTTCTTTGAACTTTTTAAAACGATCATCATTTACCGACAATGTATTTTTATTCCAAATTCCGGACGCTAGTTTGAATTCCCGCAGTTGCGCATAGTATTGCACAACGGTTAATGCCGCTTCACCTCGCTGCAGTTGATCGTTCTCCAGCTTATACTGTTGATCATTATAAATTGACTTAGCCTCAGCTAAATTATTGATTCCAGATTTACTGAATTCCTTTTTTATTCCGTTTGTGAAATAACTAAAACGGACTTGATACTTGGGACCTTTTGCAGTTTCATATTTATAGATTCCAGGAAATTTTGTTTTTATTCTTTTTGTCATTGTAGTTTCTCCTTCCGCTGCCGGGCAGGGCGCTGCTTAAGGAAATTTGGCATCAACTCCTTTCGTGTGATAGAATGATTGTACACAAAAAGACCTTGATTAAAGGCGCTTTTTCGATAAACACCACTTTCGCTTTGGTCGGGGAGAGTGGTGTTTTTTATTATGCATTTAGAATTTCTGTTGATTCAATTTCAGATGGTTCTTCAAATAATACTTTGTCCCATGATTCTACTTTAGTTTTTTCATTGTGGAATAAGTATTCTTTTTCTTTTCGAACGCGATTAGCAGAGTATCTTAATAAGTATTCTTTTTGAATAACGCCTGTATAGATTTCTGCAATTCTTTGGTGATAATCGTATGTGGTAATCCAATAGTAATTTTCCATAGATTTTATATTGTTGGCCAAAAATTCGTGGGCCTGGTCATCAAAGAAATTTGTA
Organism: uncultured Trichococcus sp.; assembly: GCF_963667775.1. Lineage (NCBI taxonomy): Bacteria > Bacillati > Bacillota > Bacilli > Lactobacillales > Carnobacteriaceae > Trichococcus > uncultured Trichococcus sp. Next base: position 177,368 of record NZ_OY764015.1, read on the forward strand.
TAAAGACTCTGCCCTTGCTTGTAGTAGGGTGGATCAAAGAAGATAAATAGATTCTCTTTACTTTGATTCTTCAAAACATCCGCAATCAAAACTGAAGCATCAAGATTATATAACTGAATATCGTCCTTGCATTCAGCAATCGCTTTAATCTTAGAAATTAATTTTGGCTTGATGAATCGGCAGTCAATCTTGTCTTTTGCTTCTTGATTATAGCCACCAATAGGGCCCCCTAGAACGATGCCTGATCGGTTGGTTCTGTTCAAAAAGAAAGTCGCAAGTGCCAATTCGAGTGAATATGTCTTATCAAACCGTCTTTCGGAATGAATTTGCTTCTGATTATACCACTCGTCCATTGTGACTGGTGTATCTTGAATTAATCGGATAAATTCTTCAGTATCATCAAGGATTGCCTTCCAAATAGAATAGATTCCCGCATCATAATCATTCAGAATGATACCATTTACTTTCTTAGACAGAAGCAATTCGATGGCGACGCCAGCCCCCCCGGAGAACGGCTCGCAGTATATTGCATTTTCTATATTATTAATTTCCAACAAGTGTTCTACAAAATTAGATAGCTGTGTTTTTCCTCCTGGATATCTCAGTGGAGATTTTGTAACTGGCATTATTATCACCTCGTCTTTACTTTTATTCGAAATATTCATCAATCAGCGATATAGGAACATTGAATCCTTTTAACAAAACATGTTTAATGGATTTGATTAAAGATTCTTCAAATTCTTCGACTTCAGATAAGTGCGTTTTTTCCCATATTTTAAATGGATTATCTTTTATTGATCCTTTTACAACTTTTTGGATAGCATCACTTTTGTAAAATGTTTTAAATTGTGTTCTCACAATTCCAGCTTTATTAGTACCTGTTTTTCTATATTCATCTACTATAGATTCCAAGTCTATTGTATCAGAATTATTTGGGAAATTAATACAAGTTACTGTGTTGTTTAATGTTCTTTCAAAAATGGGTTTTGTTAATCCATGAACATTCGTTCTCCAATATTCATTTTCACGTTGTAAATTATACAACGTCTCAAATATTAATTGATCAGGCGGAAGATTACTTGGTAACTTAATGAAATTTTTAAATTCTGAAGGAATTCCTTTATCTGCATCCAGCACTACTATGCTTTTTGTCATAAATTCAGGGATTTTTTCTTTTCTTAAAGTTAGTAATTGATCACCGCCCAATGTTGTATGTGATTTGTTTAGAAGCCTTGTTAATTTTCTTTTTCTAATTAGCGCATTGAAAAATTCAGCGGCTTCATCATCCTCAAAGTATATGTTTATAGGAGGGAATTTAATTTCGTTATTAACTTGTTTAGTCGTTACATTAATATCAGCATCTATATCTGCCCAACTAAAATCATTCATAACTTGAATTGATCCAAAAGTATCAGATAAATAAATAGTTTTGTAATTCAATAAATCTTTCTGCTCATAAACTGCTTGTATTAAAGTTGGAGAGTGGCTTGTCATGATAACTTGAATTCCATATTCTCTGCTTACTTTTCTTAATAGGTTAAAAAACTCTACTTGAGCGGCTGGAAATAGTCCTGCATCTGCCTCGTCAATCAAAAGAATCCCACCACTGTAGTTACTAAATTCTTTCTTTAATTTAACGAATGATAGTATCGCTTTAACAATCTGCCCAACGTTATCTTCACCTACAGAAATTGATTGATAATCATATTTTTCGTTGTGTGTCGCAAGGGACTCTAACTCACCGGTAGTCGAGTCGATAAAAGCGTTCTTTTGTAACAAAATTTTGTTGGCGAACGAAAGAGCGAGGTCTTCGTTTTCTTCTATGTATTCATTATTTGTTTTTTCATACTTTCTTGTGGCTATTGGAGTTAATCTGTTTACACTCAAATAAATCACTGGCAGAGTTATATTTCGGTCATTATTTCCGCGTAAAACAGGTCGGCTTTTCAATCTGTCCTTTGAATTGTAAATTTTTAAATTTAGCTTATCTTTTAATTTGTTTTCTAATCCATCGAAGACGATTAAATCTACATCCATTGTTCCTGGTAAGTCATGCTCTTCAGAAAAACGGAAGTGCTCACTAAATAAGCTGCTATAAGGTTTTCCTAGTAATGTTTTGTATTGATTGAGTGTATTTCTTTGAACGGGTTCTACGCTATAGTCTGTTGTAAAGCTAAAAATCTGCGCAATTATACCTAGAATTGTGGATTTTGAAGTGCCATTTTTCCCACAAATTAAAGTAATTCTTTCTCCAAAAGTAATGTCAATGTTTTCTAAGCCCCTAAACTTATTTATATGCATTGACTTAATTTTAGATATTTTTTTTGACATTTAAACGTGCCTCCATCCTATGCTATAATAATCCAAAGGCATTTTAGGATGTCTGCTATCACCCTCACTCCTTACCGTCCAAAGTAGGGGAGTGGGGGTTTTTGTTCATTCGTTTACGTATGTCACGGATATATCGGCAATTGCACCGATAGGCTCCTTGTTTTCACCCAATAGCTTTGTTATGTTATCTATCAATAATGTCTTATTACCATCTTCAAAAGAATAGCTATCATCTAAGCTGTAAACATCCGTACTATTCATTATTCGTTGCACATCATCATTAATTGGAAAATCCAATATAGACAGCAGTTCTTCTATTGACTGCGGACTGACACTTGTTATGTGTACGTATTCAATTTTACCTTCATCCTCAAATATCGAATCAAATTCATTCCAGAATACAACATCCATCAATCGACCATTCACGGTAGCTGGTTCCGATTCCAAGGGATATTCGATTCCTGTTTTCTCCTGGAGTTCTTCCGCTAATTCTAATGCTGAAGAATTACTTGCGTTTGTTCCACAAGCAGCCAACGATAGTGCCGCTATGATAAACAATCCTATCTTTTTCATTTTGTTCCCTCCAATAAATGATATAATAATTCTATACCAATCTATTGGTATTTTTTGGATTAATCCCGCTCAGGCCGCCAAAGCTTAGGAGTGGGATTTTTTATTTTGGGAATTCAGCAAATTTCACATCTTTTCCCATACCGATTTTAAATTCTTCTACCAGTTGAGTGTAGTTATACACGCCGCCATTTTCCGCGATTACTTGTCTAATCATGAAATCATTAGCTTCAGATTCCATTTTGATTAGATATATCGGTTTCTTATACAAACACACATAGTCAGCGTGATCTAATGCGTGTTTCAGTTCGTGGTAAATCACCATTTTAATTTCATTTTCTGATAAAGCGTTATTCACAAACATAGTTTTTAAATCATTTATAAAGCATCCCTTAGACTCCATTTCAATGAACTCTAATTTGATACCCAATTTATAAAGACTCTCCTTTATCTCTAACAATAAATTCACCTCACTTAGAACTTAGTCTCCCTTGCATAAAAGCCCTGATAGCATCTTTGTCGATTTCAGTTAGAGGTTTCCCGTCGAAGCTCATTGCGTTGTCGAGTATCTCATCCAAATCTTTAGACGATTCATGCATGTCGGTTTTTCCCTCTCTCCCAACTAAATAATCCAGAGTCACGCCGAAATAATCAGCCACTTTTGTCAAATTTTCGGTTGTTGGGCTTTGGTTTTTCCACTTATAAATAGCATTTTCGCCAAAACCTAAGTCGATGGCGACAGTCTTCAGGTTCTTTTTTTGTTTTTCAGCAAGAAATTTTATTCGTTCAAATGTTGTCATATCAATGTTCCTTTCGAACGAACAAATAAAAAGTATCCAACAGGGTATATATACGTTGACAAAAGTATCCATATGGATTATTATTTGTTCATAAGCTAATTGGTAAGCAAAAAAGCAGATTAAAAACACCTAACAAGCGTTGGGGAACGTCTCTAAAATGGTGGTTTATATGGTTATTTGCTATGTCTAAATAGTATCCTATTGGATAATTTTTGTCAACGAATAACATAGCTCTAGCTAACCATTTAGCTTATTTATTTTAACATTTGCAAAGGAGGTATAGTGAAATGCCAGAAACATTAGCGTTACGTCAAAAAATTTTAATTCATTTGGAGGAGAAGAACATCCCGCAAAGGCACTTAGCCTTGTTAATCGATGAGAATCCGCAGTACCTGAGCGAGGTTCTTAATGGTAAAAAAACAGGTCCAAAGGCAAATGAAATGCTGCTTACTATCGTCAAGGTGTTGGGAATCAAATAAGGAGGGAGCAATAGCATGAACGAAACTAAACTGCTAGACCTGGCAAAGCAAACAATTGCGGACTGTTCTGATATCCGCTGCTTCGATCCAGAAACAAATGCAGACACTGGTGTAGGGATGGCGTTAAGTGAACGGATCAAAATTATTCATCAGTTCGATGATGGAAAGCTGTACTTGTTCGAGGACAAAGCAGACACGCTTAATGATCTGTTTGAAGTAACAGAAGATATTCTGATTGGATTTCAGTCGTTGCTTGGATGCATGAAGGAAATGGAGGTGTGATAGGGATGAAAGAAGAAACGAAGAGCGTGCTTAACCTTTTGGAAAATATTGTTGAACCAGCCACTGAACCAAGAATCTTTATGGGGGACAAAGAGCAGCTCGGTAGAGTAACTGATCAAGTTATTTCAATATTTGAAACCGAAAAAATGACGTATGCGGATACATACGCCACCTTAAGATTCATTGCGCAGACACTCAAATACAAGCAGGAGCAAGTTAATTTATAGAAAAGGGTGGATCGAGATGTACAAAAAAATAAAAATGGATATCCAATTAAAAGGTATTCAAGAAATGATAGATAAATCGAATCGACTTGTTGAAATTCTGGAGGAAGCAAAGGCGATTCAAAAAGAACTTCAAGAGATGGAAATTGATATTGCTTTTAATTCTTCCGAATCCGGGAGACGGGAGGATATTTAATCATTAATTTTATCAAAATCGCTTGGATAAATATTTCGAGATAAGCCTTTAATTCTTCTAGCGATAAGCTTTCTTCATCCTGATCCCAGTGAGTGAATCCATTTCCGAACATGCGCACAACATCTGCAGAAATGAACGAATGCTGGTCATCTTTGAAATATGTTTCGATTGATCTATTTAAGTTATTTTTTGAAATATCTGCTTTTGACGCCAGTTCAAATGACAAAGCGTAGTCCTTGATCAATATTTCCATCGCTGAGCGATAACCCATCCCGGCTAACTCGATGTGATTCATCTGTTCAGCCGCGTAGGCTTGATTATAAATGTTGACAAATCTCGGTGATAAAGTTTCGATCTTTTCGTCAAAGATCTGTGATCGCGCTGAAGGGTATTCACTCACGATTGATCCAGCTTTCTCGGCAACAGTTTGCAAAGTGAAGGAGTGCTTATTACAAGCGGTACATCTATGTTTAATTCCAATAAAATTCAAACTATCTAAAGTTTGCACGAACAACAATTCATTCACTGGATTATTAGAAACAGCACAATGTGGGCACAGTGACGGTATTTGAATCGATATGGTTGTAGTGATTGTATAACTGTTGTTATTAAAAGGAACCCGTTTATAAATATTCATAAAATCACCCCTATTAATTAGATTAGCTATAAAGCAAAACGTACCAAAACTGGATTAACAGTCCATACATACTAATATACAGGATAAGTATTGGGAGCTCAATGCAATAATCACAATATAGTGCTTTGGAGGTGATTCTATGTGGGAAACCATTGAAAAAATATTGAAAGAAAAGAATTTGAACCAGGAACAGTTGGCGAAGAGAATGAACGTTCATTCCGGCACCGTTTCAGATTTGAAGCATGGCCGAATCAAGAAGCCCAGCTTCGAGTTGATGTGCAAGATTGCCGATGCATTGGAAGTCAGCTTAGACGTATTCAGAAAGGAGTGATCAACATGGAAATACACTTCGATGGCCAAACAACAGAGGAATTCTTCAAGTGGATGGCTGCAAAAATTCAAGATGTGACCATTCCGATGGTAAAGGAAAGCGTTGAAGAAAGCTTGTTCGATGAAGAGCTGCTGAACCGGAAGGAAGTATCCAAGCGGATCTTGAACTGTTCCGTCGATACGGCGGACAAGTATTACTTGTATCAACCAGGCTTCCCATACTGCGAACGAGGCGGGGAGCGGCTTTATCCGAAAAAAGCAGTAGAGAAATGGATTCAAAAAAATACCAAATATAACTGAGAAACGGCCGGGCAGGGCGCATCACAGGAGGAAGACACATGAAAATATTTACAAACGAGTTTGAGGAAGTTTTGACCAAAGCTATCGGCTGCGGCTTGGTGATCGGATTGGTTGTCCTGGTCTTTGGGATTGTCGGAGGAATAGAACAGGGGTTGATCTGGTGAAGATAGATTTGAACCACAACATCGGACTCCTGCGGTGGATCCTGACCCGGGAGCAGATCGCTTATGAATTCATCGGGTTCGGAAACATCTGTATCCGCTGGGAAATCGAAAAGATATCAGCGCCGGTCCTGCTATTCGACTATCGCTGCAACATCCTGAAGTACTGCAACCGATACGCAGAACTGAATCAAGCGGACCAGGAGCGGTTGAAGCAAGTGTTCGAGGAATACCACTACAAGAAACCAACATGGGAGTGAGAATGATGAATGAGAAAGAAAAATACGTCGGGTTACTTCTTCAGCTAGAATTTGCCGAAAATTCCCATCGGGACATGCTGATTTTAGCAGCGAAGTATCAAGCTGATGCGGACAGAGCTGCAAGACAAGCGCGTGCTTTCGAACTTAGAGCGGTTAGATTGCAACGGCAGCTGGAAAAATTGGAAGGGGAAGGGATCAATGAGTTTAGCATTACTGTCAAATGTATTGAGTAAACGCGGCATCACGCACAAACAAAGCAAGGCAGACCGTAATTTCGTACAAGTCTATGAATTGATAGATGGTCGGTCGGTTCCGGTGATGCAGGTAAATATCGTTGATGGCTCATTTTTAGAAATGCCGCATTATGCTGGCTTAACTGACAAGAACAAGCGGACGCTAGTTGATGCGAAATCGGAGTACAAGTGGAGGTTTGAGGTTTCAAGCGTGGTACAAAAAAACCACTGATCGCCGGCAAGCAAAATCAGTGGCAATGAAATAAATAATTCACGGTGATTATATCACGGAAAGGAAAAATCATGAAGAAAATCAAAATCAATAAAATTTCTTATGAAAATTTCAAAGGCATCAAATCATATACGTTAAATCTGGCGGGGAATAACGCCAGTGTCTCCGCTGGTAATAATATCGGAAAGACTAGCCTGTATGACGGCTTCTACTGGTTACTGTTCGACAAAAACAGCCAGGAGCAAGCGCAATTCAAGGTCAAACCGTTCAATGCTGCAGGCGAAGATATCCTGGGTACAGATACGATTGTGGAGGCCGAATTGGAAATTGATGGCGAACGCGTGCTACTCCGGAAGGAAGTCCTGGAGAAATGGTCCCATCCAAAAGGGAGTATCGAAAAGGTTCGCGGAAAAGATGTGAAGAAATACTTCATCAACGGCATTCCGGCCAAGACAAAGAAAGAGTACACCGATTTTATCAGCACCATCATTGATGAGCAGTCGTTCAAATTGCTGACGAATCCCGCGTTCTTCGCTTCAAAAGGTTGGGATGAGCGCAGAAGGGTAGTAATGGACCTGGTGGATGAAATTTCCATCGATGACGTCATTGCATCCGATCCTGACTTTGAAATCCTGCGTGATGACCTGAAGGCTAATTCTTTGGACGAATACAAGAATGGCCTGAATTATCAACTGAAGGACTTGCAAAAGAAAGAAAAGGACATCAGTACCCGAATTGACGAGGCAAGCAAGAGCGTCCCGGAGACTAAAGAATCCAAGGCTGATTTGGAACTAAAGCTGCAGCGGTTGGATGATGAGTACCGATCCTTGCAAAAAGAAGAGTCAGATATAAAAAACGGCGGTATTGTGGCGAAAATCCAAAAAGAGATTGAAGCCATCCAGGCGCAAATCGCTGAAGAACGGATTAAATATTCTCAAACAAATCAGTTCAGTGTGATCAGTCTCCAGGACAGTCTAAATGAATTGAGTGGGAAGTACCGTGCTGCCGAAGAAAACCTGTATGAAACGACGACGCAAATCGAGCGTCTGGAAAAGCATATGGCATCCGAGAAAGAACGTCGTACCATCTTGCTTGATCAATATCACTCGGAGAAGAACATCACGTTCGATGAACATCGGTCCGTGTGCGCTATGTGTGGGCAAGAATTGCCGGCTGATCAAATCGACAAAATGAAAACGAAGTTCAACGCGGAGAAATCCGACAAACTGATGCGGATTATTGCGGAGGGCAACCAAATCAAAGATACCTTGGAGGTAGCGGAGAAACAACTAGTCGATTTAAAGGCGTCCAAATCCGAGTTCACTGAGAAGTTTATGAAATTAAAGGCTCAAGGACAAGGAATGAAGGCGGATATCGAAAAAATGAACGCTGAGAACGGCGATTACACAGATACCGAAGAGTATGCCGCTTTAGTCCAAAAAGGCCTAGATCTCCAAGCCAAAATTACCAACGAACAAGAGAGCAAACAGGAAGTCATTTCCTCCATCCGGGAGAAACTGGAATCCATTGCCGAGCAAATGATTGGTACGAACGATGCGATTTCACTGGTCAATCTGGCCAACACTCAAAAGCGCCGGGTACAGGAGTTGATTGATCAGCGAAAAGAAATTGTGAATGCGTTCAATGAAAAGCAAGGCAAGTTGTTCCTGGCAGAGGATTTCTTCAGAACACGAATCAAGCTGCAGGAAGAGAAGGTAAACCAGCTCTTTGAAATTACTAAGTTTGTGTTTTTCGGCCTAGATGGAACCGGTGAAGAAAAGGAAATGTGTAGCATCACTGTGAACGGTAGTGACTTCCACACCAATTTGAACAACGCAGCACGAATCAATGCAGGGCTTGATATCATCAACACGCTATCAAAAGCCTATGGGATTGCGGCGCCGATCTTCATCGATAACGCCGAAGGGGTCAACAAGCTATTTGAAACACAATCACAGATGATCAGTTTGATAGTTTCCACTGATCCGGCATTTAAAGTTGAATCAAAAATAATGGATGATGACGTTTTGAATATGGAGGTTATATAAATGGCAGACACAGTTGTTATAAAAGTGAAGTATACAGAACCAAGCGGATATGACTATGGTCGTAGAGAAATTTTAGAAATTGATGGCATTGAAGTTATGGAAGTTGGCCCTTTGTCGGAATGTCCTGAAGATGCAATTTTAGAACGCGACTTGATAGGGCCAAATGATTTTTCTAGATTGCTTGAAAATTTTATCAAACAGCATAACGGAAAAAAAGTGAAGTTCGAAACTGAAGAAATTAACGAGGAGGAAGAATAAAATGACAAATCAAGTAGCAACAGCATCCACATTCCAAACGAAACTGGCGAAGGTGAACAACACATACTTGCCGATGATCACGGACCAGCTGCAAGGCAACGGCATGAACATGAGCAATTATCAAAAACAATGTGTGATGAGCGCCATTGCAGAAATCAACAACACGTTGGAGGCTCAGTCGTTAGCCATTAATTCGGTGGACCAGCAAACACTGACCCAAATCCTGCTTCAGGTCGCATCCCTTCAGCTGAACGCAACAGCGACACCACGCGAAGTTTATTTCCAGACACGCAAGAAAAAAGTTGGAAACGAATGGACCACGCAGCTTGAAATGGGAATCGAAGGCGACGGAAACGATAGCATCCTGTCACGTTTCGGCCGGGACGTTCAAACGGTCCATAAATTTTGGGAAGTGCGAGAGAACGACAAATTCACGTATCCACGCATGAAGGGTTTGGAAATGACACCGCCTGAGTGGGAGCCGGCGGGAACAGGTAAAGTGGTGCGCATCGTTTATCCAATCACCAAGGTGAATGGAGATGTTGAATATCTGATTGCAGAACGTGAAGATGTTGCCCGGAACCTAATTGCACATATCAGCAACAGCATGATGAACGAAACCTTCGGCATTGCGGAAAGTCGGTACAAAGCGACCGATGCTCAAAAAACGCAGATCGATGCAAAAAAACGTGAACTGAAAGATCAACTGAAAGGAATGTCCTTGGAGGCAATCCTGGATGCACCGGAATTCGATAAATATATCAGTCCAGCCTGGAAAGAAGGGCAGTCGCGTGAAAGCATGATCGTCAGAAAGATGCGCAACAACCTCACGAAGAAGTATCCGAAGAACTTTGAAAATGCCTATGTTGCCATGACATACGAAGAAGCTACAAATGAAGATCTGAAACGACTGAAGAAGGATGTAACGGAGACGGCGAATGTCATTGAATTTGAAGATGTGATTGTCCACGACGAACCTGCAGCGCTTGATCAGCAGGATGAAACGAGAGAAGAACCAGTTCAAACTGAAGCATTTCCAGATGCAGATCCGTTTTGATTGATATTAAAGTCTTTGGCTCCGGGAGTTCTGGGAATGGCTATCTGATCGATGATGGCCGTTCTCAAATCTTGATAGAATGTGGCGTTAAATTCGAACTGGTTAAACGCAAAATGAAGTTTGATCTATCAAAAGTGGCCGGAATGGTAATCAGCCATGAACACGGGGACCACAGCAAAGAAATTAAGAAAGTTTTGGGCACAACTGCAATTGATATTTATGCCAGCGCAGGTACGCTAAACGCCTTGAACGTTCCGAAATTCAGGGCAAACGTTCTAAATATTGGCCAAAGCGTACAAATTGGCACCTGGACGGTTATTCCATTCGACGTCGTACATGATGCAGCAGAGCCACTTGGTTTCATATTCGAAAATGCATCAAAAGAACGGCTGCTGTTCGTGACGGATACGCGGTTGCTGCACTATAAATTTAAAAACATCACACACATGATGGTGGAAGCCAACTATTCCATGAAGATTCTGATTGAGAAGTATAGTCACGGCGACCTGGCCGATATGCTGAAGAATCGAATCATTAGAAGCCATTTTGAATTCGAGAATTCGAAAAGTTTTATCATGCTTAACTCGAGCGACAAGCTGCAAGTCGTGTGGCTGCTGCATTTGTCCGATTCAAATAGTGACGAAGAGTTATTCAAACGTGAGGTCCAGGAGTTAACCGGTGTTCCGGTCTATATAGCATAGGAGGTGAAAGCGGAATGGATATTGGTTATATAAAACTTTACAGAAAGATAACTAATTCATTCGTTTGGACAAATCCGAATATGCTGAAGCTTTGGTTGCTCTGTTTGATGAAGGCTAGTCACAGTGGGAACAAGTTTTTATTTAACGGCCAGGAAGTTCACGTGTCAAGCGGTGAATTCGTCACCGGAGGCCACGCTATCGCAAAAGAATTCAACGAAGGAGTGTCGAGTGACAATCAAGTTGTCGGGCGCACGTTATGGAGATGGCTCAAAAAATTTGAAAAAGAAGAAATGTTGTCAATCAAATCAACCACGAAATATAGCGTCATTACAATAAAAAACTGGGATGAATATCAGGCGAATGACAATCAAGTGTCAAGCGGTCGTCAAGCGACTGTCAAGCCAGTGTCAACAATCAAGAATGAAAAGAATGATAAGAATGATAAGAATATAAAAGATAATAGTCGCAAATCCGCAAAGCGGACTTACGACGAGGATTCAATTTATTATCAGTTGGCTGTCTTCCTGTTCGAGGAAATGAAAAAGAATAATCCGGAAGTGAAGCACCCTGACTTTGACAAGTGGGCTGATGAAGTTCGGAAGATGATCGAGCTGGATGGACGAAAAGAAGAACAAGTAAGAAACATGATTACCTGGTCACAATCAAATGACTTCTGGAAAGGGATCGTCCTGTCCACGAAGAAGCTCCGTGAAAAATATGACCAGATGAAAGTCCAGGCATTGCAACCCGTTAAGAAAAACGCTTGGCAACAGAACGCCAAAAAAGAGGGATTACCGGAGTGGGCGAATGCTACTAAATCAGAAACCAAAGAAACACCATTGAGTCCGGAGCAGCAGAAAGTGCTAAATGAGCGGATCTCGAAATTAAAATCCACCGGCAAGGAGGCGGGTGTTTGAAGATAATTTACTATTACGTCGATGAAGTTGGAATGGAGCGCTTTTTCCTGGACCCGTTAACGGAACAGGAGTTAATCATAAATGGTTATCGGTTTTTGAGAAGCGAGAGATTGGAAAATTATCCCTGGGAGGAATCATCATGATTTTATTAATTGATGTGTCGAGAAACATGTCGGTCGGAATTTTCCCATCAACAAAAGAGGCGCTGCAGTATGCAAGAGAAGAAGGAATATCCAAAATGACATGGGAATTCGTGAAGGAGGGCAAATAATGTTTGATAAATATGGACAACAGTTTGAATTCGGAGAAAGAAACACTGGCTTTATCGAAGAAGCGACGAAAGTTTTTGAGAATTCGCCAGAACTATTAATCATCGGTTTTAATCCTGAAGGAGAGAACCAAGTGATGGTTGCCAGTAACATGAAAAGAGAAGTCGCGCTGCACATTGTTAATTCATTACAGAGCGCGCTACAAGTGGTGGATGCCGATGGAAATTAATATCACAGTGCCAGGTGAGCCGGTACCACAAGGCCGGCCAAAGTTTACAACAAAACCATTTGTAAGAGCATATGATCCACCGGAAAGCGCGGCGTACAAAAAACTGGTTGCACGGTATGCTATGCAGCACAAGCCAGCTGTATTACTTGATGGGCCGCTTGAAGTGAAGATATTGATATTTAAGCCCATGCTAAAAAGCTTCAGCAAGAAAAAATCAAAACTTGCTGAAGCGATGTTACTAAGGCCGATAACTAAGCCTGATGCCGACAATTACGCCAAGGGCCCGATGGACGCACTTAAGGATATCATCTGGAAGGACGATGGTCAGGTGGTTGATCTTTTGGCCAGAAAATTTTATTCGGAAAATCCGCGCATTGAAATCACGGTGCGGACGATAGACGATCAACAGATTGAATTGATATAGGGGGAAATGAAGATGGAAATGATAGTGAAAATAGAACTAAACGAATTATTTGAAGATATGTTGAGCGAGGTAGAAACAGAAGGTGAATATGGATATGTATACGTTCCGGAACCTGGCGTGGAAAATCGCATAAAAGAAAAAGTGATAAGCGAATTGATGGGAAATTTAGCTTCTAAATTAAAAAATTCTTTGGGAACGGATCTTGAAAAAAAGATGAAAGACACGTTGGATGAAAAAATAGAAACGGAACTGAAGCCGCAGGTTGATAGCTATTTAAAAGAATTTCTTAATACAAAACGCGTTGTAATTAATAGCACGTGGAAAGATCCACAAGAGTATTCAACGCTTGAATATATAGGGTTGCAAGTAGATAAAATGCTGAATGAGCAAGTGGAAATTGATCGTTACGACCGGAAGAAAGATACACGTATTAATTATTTGTTGGATTCTATGGTTAAAAAAATTGTTGAAGAAAAGTTTGAAAAAATCAAAGTTGAGCAAACCAAAAAAATTACCAAGGCATTGGAAAATGCAATAGCAAGCCAGGCGAAAGATAGTGTCTTAAAAGGTTTGGACTTAGAAAAAATAGCAAGTGCAGCATTAGAAACGGAGGAAAAATAACATGACAAAAACAGTAGAATTCAGACCAACAATCAAGGCAGTTAAGATGAACAAGGGAGGTAAGCAAGAAGTAGTGCTTTCCATCGATAACGGATCCCTGGGCGGTAAATTTGAAAGCCTGTCGCAGCTGATCGGAGAAGCTGTGAACGTGGTGATCCAGCCAAGCGTGATTTCCTACCGCATTCCATATGATCGTGAAACTGGGGAACCGCAATTGAAATATGTTTTGGATCAAAATGGAATGGTAACTGAAGTAAAAGAAGAGCAATTAGCCCTGGATGAACTTGGGCCAAACACATCATATAAAAATTTCTTAATTGAAATGGGGGATGTGGACAATTATATTAAAGCCACGAATTCGCTCACGTTGCCACCACATATCGAATTAAATCCGCGCGAAATCCTCTTCATGTTGGATGATGGAAACAGTTATGAAGAGATCGCAGAGGACTTAGACGTGAAGGAAGCGGCTGTAATATCTGAACTTGAAAAAGCACGCCTACACTTTGCGCCGTTTGCATCCGCTTGGTTATCTGGGAAAGAGTAGGTAAATCAAATGGCGCTATCGAAAGAGCTACTTGATCATATTTCCGAGCTTGAAAAAATCAAAAATTGGGAGAAATTACCCAAGGATGATCCACGAATTACTAAGCTTCAGGAACTATCAAAAGCTTCGGAAACAAAGAAGCCGACACCTAAAAACGGCAAGAGGGTTGTTGTTTTTAAGAAAGGCAAATTTGTCCAGGCATTCGGCAGTGCAGCAGAAGCAGCAGATGCATTAGGTATGAAAGCTGATGCGGTCCAGACCATAGCAAGAGGCGAGAGAAGACTGCCAAAAGGCTTTAGAATCGAATACATAGAAAGCGAGGTGCACTAATCTTGGACGATGAGAAAGGAATGTTTCAATATGTGGCACGATATAAAGATGGTACTCACATGTACTTATATTTTTATAATCGCTTGGGTGAGGATGTGTTGAACAACGCTAAAAATGGTTGGATAGAAGATAACGCAGATCAATTTGTGAACGTGAATATGTGTAAAGAAATCCGATTGAAGCGTGAGCCGGAAGGGACAACTGAATGAAGTGGCGCGAGTTTATAACACATTTTCTGATCGTGCTGTTCGCTATAATGATAGCCACGTTGGCGATTGCACTGAATGCAGCGGCTTGGTATATGATGTTCAGGTTTTTTAATCAGTTCTTTTAAGGAGGTAGTTGCATGAATAGCATAAACATGATTGGCAATCTAGGACGAGATCCACAACTGAACGCAGCTGGAACGATGGTCAGTTTCAGTATCGCGGTAAAGAGGCCATTCAAAGATAAACAAACCGGGGAATACATATCTGACTGGTTTAATTGCAAAGCGTTTAATAAAACGGCTGAACTGATTCATAAGCATTTCTTCAAGGGGTCGCAGATTGCTTTCTCCGGACGTCTTCAGAATAATCATTACGAGAAGGACGGCCAGAAGATCCGACAAGAAGAAATCGTGATTGATAGCATCACCTTTATTTCGCAAAAAAACGACGTTAGCGGAGGTTTCGATAACGAACGGGTAAATAATCAAAGTTCAAATTCAAATCAAAATAACGGCACAAATGGAAGCTACGGGTCAAATCAGAAGCAAAGTGGATTCAACGATTTCAATTCTACTCCTGATCCATTCACGAATGCGGAACCGTATGACATAGATGATGATGATCTTCCTTTCTGATACCTGACATTTGAAGGGTGGTGGTCGTCATCAGGTATCAATGGCTGCAGGAATATCAGAAGTTGGATGAAGAAATAGAAATCCTAAAGTGGAAAATAAGAAAGTCAGAGATGGAACTGGAGAGATGGTACGACCCTAGAGACTTGGGAAAAGTCAAAATAACCAATGAATCCATTGCTTCCCACCTGGAAGAGAATATCAAACGAGACCAGGCCTTTCTCGGTGAGAAGGAACTGGCAATGGAAGCCTTGATGATTATGATTGAACGCTTCAAGGGTCTGGACAATCAGATACTGAAGATGAAATACATAGATGGTATGACTCTGGATTCTATTGCAGATGAATTGAAGTACAGCAATAGCTATATTTACAAGAAGCATGCTGAAGTAGTAAGAACAATCAAATTTGTAGAATCACTTAATTAACACTTTTTTGACACCCAATTGATTGAATGGGAATCTTTACTATTCCGGTTTATAGTAATAACATAACAAATCGACGAAAGAGCAGCTGCTGATGTGGTTGCTCTTTTTCTTGTGTTTGTGAGAATTGAATATTTTAAAGGAGTGTTGGCTGATGGTTCAAGATTTGCAGAGCGTTCATGATGATGTTCAGTATTTGATTAGAGAATTACAGGAAGCAGCAACTCATTTAGAAAGGGCGTTGTACATGCGGAACAGGCTCAAGACGAAGTTTCGTTCCGTTGATCAGATGATGGACGCGGTTGTTCAGGATTACAAGACGCACGAGAAACCAGGAGAAGGGAGCTGATCTAACGTCTTCCAAGCTATCGGAAAGATAGCAACAGCAAAGGAGTTGATGGCAATCGCATATGGACTACAGCACTTTAGCCAAGCGCAGAGTATTCTATGCATCCAAAGCCTGGCGAGAGACGAGGGTATGGATCCTCAAGCGTGACAACTATGAGTGCCAAGAATGCAAGAGGCAAGGCAGAGTATTTGTATCGGACATGAAGCCAGACAAGCAGAAGACATTGGACGTCGACCATATCAAAAGCCTGGAAGAATATCCGGAGCTTGCGTTGGTCCATTCAAACTTGGAAACACTTTGCATCAGATGTCACAACAAGAAGGAAGGGCGCTTCTTCCAAAAGAAGCCAAATAAATGGGCTCACGATGAATGTTGGTGAAATTCACGGGAATATTTCTGATCAGTAACACCCCCCGGTCGAAATAAATCGGGGTTTTAGCAAATATGGAAAAACGGTGCATAGGGTCAACTTCGCGACTGCGCCATCGTGACGGGACCCCCTCCCCCCCTAGGCTT
Organism: uncultured Trichococcus sp.; assembly: GCF_963667775.1. Classification (NCBI taxonomy): domain Bacteria; kingdom Bacillati; phylum Bacillota; class Bacilli; order Lactobacillales; family Carnobacteriaceae; genus Trichococcus; species uncultured Trichococcus sp. The sequence goes on from NZ_OY764015.1 coordinate 193,935, forward strand.
CAGCTACAAAATGAAAGGAGTTGATGTGATGGATACAATCGGAAATAGAATGCGCGCCCTGAGGTTAAACCAGGGAATGACTCAGAACGAAGTAGCAGAGAAGTCTGGCATTTCAGAAAATTATTATTCGCGGATCGAGACGGGAAAAAATTCTCCGTCTTTGGAAAAGTTGACAGCCATAGCGAAAACGTTAGGCGTCTCACTGTTCCATCTGCTGAACGATCGTATCGAAGAAATGGAAAACCGTGTCGAAACAGAAGTAGCCCGTCTTTGCAATATTTTCAAGAGTATTCCGGACCATCAATTCCAACTTGTAGAAGGTTTGATAAAACAGGCTGCCAGACTACGTGTCCTGCTCGACGATAATTGGAAAGATATTTTGGAAAATGGTGAATACGAAAAGTTTAGCCAATCGGAAACTCAAACGCCGTATGACCGCAAAAGACCGATAGTTGAGAACTATGACAATCGTGATAAGACCTATCAGAACATTATTCGACAATTGACAGAGCTGCTTCCAAAAGATGGGACTCCTAAAAAAAATCAGCGCAGCAAACTATTAGGTCGATGATATGTTGTACTCGAAGTATATTGATGCCTATTACGAAAGATGGAAATCGGGAAGATATGTATTCTGCAACAAAAATCTGCGGCTCCTAGAATTTCTTGAAAGAGAGATCTTACCACGTGATGATATTTATTATTTTGATGATCAGAAGATAGAGGACTATATCAATTTTTCAGAGACCTGGTATTTTGAACTGGACGATTGGGAAAAGTTTATCGTTCCTTTTATTTTCCTGTTTCGAGTGGAAGATGACGAGGTTGTTTTTGATGAGTTTGTTATCGTTGTTGGACGGGGTGCCGGGAAGAATGGTTTTGTTTCGACGTTGTCTCATTACTTTATAAGCAGTCTGCATGGTGTTAATAACTACGACATAACACTTGTTGCCAACTCTGAAAAGCAGGCAAAGCGGTCATTTAGCGATGTGCGGTTAACAATCACCAAACGCGGCAATGAAGCTTTGAATGCCAATCCGCCTACAGAGTACAAAGAAGCCCATCCTGATGAGGAATATGGAGAGTTTGAAGGTTACAAATCACGGATTACATCGCTGGAAACACAGTCAGAAATAATTTTTGTTGCAGCTAACTCTTCGACGCTTGATGGTGGCCGCGAGGGCTGCATCATCTATGACGAATTTCATGAGATGGAGGATAGTTCTATCCCCGATGTTCTCGGAGGCGGTATTGGTAAGACGCAATGGGGAAGACAATTTTATATTGGAACGAAAGGTTTCGTGCGGGGCGGTTACTTTGATGAAAAGTATGCTCGATGCGAAGCTATTTTAAATGGTGAAGAGGATTTCAATGGTATTTTCCCATTTATAAATGAGCTTGATGATCTCGATGAGATGGACGATCCAGCGATGTGGCCAAAAGCGAATCCATCGTTGCAGGAACCGTTGACGAAACGAGCCAAGCGTTTGATTCGGACCATGAAAAAAGAATACACCGAATTGAATTATTCTCCGTCCAAGCGCCCTGCATTCGTCACAAAACGGATGAACTTTATTGAGGGAGACACGGAACACTCCGTTGCTTCGAAGGGAGAGCTGGATGCTACACGTCGACCGTATTTTGAGTTAGATGGATTGACGCCCCTATACTCGCTTGACTATGGGAGTGTGCGTGACTTTGCCAGTTGTGGCGCTTTATTTAAACAAAATTTAGATTATGCATTCTTGCAACATAGCTTTGTTATCAAAAATTTCGTCGATGTGCATTATGGCTATTCCAATAGCGCAAATCAATCAGGCGGCGAAAAGAAAGCACCTATTAAAAAGTGGGAAGAAGATGGCCTGTTGACAGTCGTTGACGAACCATCGTTGAACCCGCAACACGTTGTGGAGTGGTTTGTGATGGCTCGAGAATTGTATGGTGGCAACAAAATAATTGCCGACAACTACAAGCTGGATATCTTGAGACCTCTATTAGAAGCAGAAGGGTTCGAAGTTGACCCAATCAGAAGACCTCAAGCCATTCATCCTTTGATAGCGCCCAGGATTGAAGACGCATTTGCAAATAATAAAATCATTTTCGCGGATGATGACATGATGCGTTGGTACACAAATAACGTTTATGTGAAAGAAACTACTGTCGGAAAAGTATTCCTGAAAAAAGAAGCAGTGAAACGAAAGACTGATGGGTTTCAAGCGCTTGTTCATGGCATGTACCGGGCTAATGAACTGGATGAACAATCAGGATTTGTGCTAGGAGATATCGATTTTTAACATTTTAAGGAGGTGAGAAAATAATTTGGGCTTTTTGGATGCAATATTTAAAAGGAATTCAGAACTGGCTTTTATGTTTGACACAGAACTATTTGTTTCTTCGTCAGCGCGTATTCACATGAAGCATTTGGCGGTTGAGACTTGTGCTAATTTTTTAGCGCGGACCATCAGCCAATCAGAGTTTCGGGTAAAAACGAATGGTACGTATGTTAAAGATGAGCTGTATTACAAAATGAACGTCCGCCCAAACAAGAATCAAAGCGCTACTGAATTTTGGGAGCAAGTCATTATTAATATGATTTACGATAACGAAGTGCTGATCATTCAGTCAGATGACGAAGATTTGTTGATTGCAGATGATTTTACGCATAACGAGTATGCCGTTTATGAAGATACGTTTTCAGATGTCACCGTTGGAGATTATACATTCAAACGCGTATTTAAACAGTCGGAAGTGCTGCACATGCGCTACGCGAATAAAAATCTGCAGCCGTTGATTGATGGAATATACCAAGATTATGCGGAGCTGTTTTCGAGTGTTCTGAGTTCTCAGAAACGAAAGAATCAAACAAGAGCTACAGTTGATATTGATAACTCGGTTGCTAAGGATGAAAAGAAACTGGCGCAGTTACAAGTTTTTATCGATAAGCTTTACAAATCAATTCGAAAGAACACAGATGTGGCTATCGTTCCGCAGCAACCAGGCTTCGCATACAAGGAACATGCCAGTGGAACAGGCAATCAGAGTGTGGATGAGATCAACAAAGTAACGAACGGATTTTTGGATCAGATTGCGATGGCTATCGGGATCCCCGCGGGGCTTTTGCACGGTGACCTGGCAGGCGTAAAAGAAATGACGAAGAATTACACAGTATTCACCGTAAAGCCGATGTTGAAAAAAATTCGTGATGAATGCAATAGTAAATTCTTCACGATGAAAGAATACCTTTCCGGAAGCTTTGTTGAAGTTAAAATCGCTTCGTATGAAAGCATCTTTGATCTGGCTGTTGCAATCGATAAACTGGTTTCCTCCGGAACATTCAACCGAAGAGAAATCAGAGGTGAAGCTGGATTCGACACGCCTGATGGAGAAGAATTCGATAAATTCTACATCACTAAAAATTACATGGAGGAGGGGAAGGAAGACAGTGAGCAGAAAACTTAATACTTTAAAACAGAAAAATCCGATCCAGACTAGAATTTCAGTCGAATCGGAAAACGAAGAAAAAATTCAATTGCTGTTATACGGCGACATCGGTCAATACTATTCCTGGTCTGGAATTAGTTTGGACGGTGTCGTTTCTGCTTTGGCCGGAAAGTCGGCGGATACGATCGAAGTCTTCATCAATTCGTATGGGGGCGATATGTTCGAATCAATCGCAATCAAGAATTATTTGATCCGGAGGCCGGAGAAAATCATCACCTATGTCGATGGTATCGCTGCAAGTGGCGGTTCTTTAATCGCGATGGCAGGGGACGAAATCATTATGCCGAAAGATGCGCAGCTGATGATCCATAATCCGTGGACCATTGCGGCTGGTAACGCCGATGATTTCCGCAAGCTTGCGGATGAAATGGACAAGGCGAATACGTCTATACAAGAAACGTATCTCACTCACTTTAACGACAGCCGCGAGAAACTTGGGGAGCTGTTGGCAGCCGAATCGTGGTTGACCGCAGAAGAAGCCCTAGCCTGTGGATTAGCAACTAGCGTAATCGATGCAGTAGAACCTGCAGCACCGCCAGCTGTGCCTAATCAACCTACAGACCCGCCGTTAGAAAACAAATCAAACCGCATTGTCGCATTCTTAAACTTATAAAAAATGGAGGAATAAATTAATGACTATTAAATTTAACAAAACAGAATTGTTTGCAGAAGCAAAAGCTAAATTGTCTGCAGTATTATCAAACCCAGAAAGCACAGAAGCTGATCAGACAGCTGCGTACCAAAATTATTTGAACGTGATGGAGGCTGAAATCGTGAAATCTGTTTCCAGCCAAGTGAATAACGAAATGCTGGACCGTAGCATCTTGCAACAACGTGGTCAAAACGTATTAACGTCTGAAGAAACTAAGTTCTTCGCGGCTGCCGTCGTTGAAGGTGGCTTTACTGACGATGCTATCTTGCCAGAAACGACTCAAGAACGTGTATTCGAAGACCTGACTACTGAACATCCATTACTTGCTGCTTTAGGCTTGCAAGACTTGGGTGCTTTGACTCGCTTCATTTACTCGGATGCAACTAAGACGTATGTGTGGGGACCGTTGTTTGGTGGTATTGCTGGACAAATTAACGCAGCCTTTAAAGAAAAATCTATCGGCCAAATGAAGCTGACAGCTTTCGCAGTTATTCCAGACGATATGTTGGTTCTCGGTCCGGTATGGGTCGAACGTTATGTTCGTACAGTAATCGTCGAATCTTACTCGGTTGGTTTGGAAAATGGCTTCGTTAAAGGAACGGGTACTAATCAGCCTATCGGTCTGATGAAAGATGTAAATCCTCTTACGTTTGCAGTAACTGACAAAGTTTCACAAGGTGTTTTAACATTTGAGCCAAGCGTAAACGGGGAAACAATTTCAAACGAACTTTATCAAGTTGTGTCTGCCTTGTCTAAAAATGCTGAAGGTAAAGCCAGAAAAGTTGGTGGCAAAGTGGTGATGGTTGTCAATCCGATTGCCGCAATTGGTGTACAAATGCGTAATACAATTCAAACCGCCAACGGTCAATGGGTAACTGCTTTGCCATACAACATTGAAATTGTAGAGTCGGAGGAAGTTCCAGATAATAAAGCTATTTTCTTCGTAAAAGGTCAATACATTGCAGCTATCGCTGGCGGTTACAAATTTAAAAAATTCGATCAAACGCTTGCTATCGAAGATGCTATTTTGTACACCATCAAACAATTCGCGAACGGCATGCCAAAAGATAACAATGCTGCTCTTGTTTATGATTTGGCCTTAGGCTTCACACCACTTACTACATCAACCACAACTGGTGTCTAATAAGGAGCTGATTTAATTGGCTATTACAGATCAAATTATTTTCGAATTCAAGGATCGGATGCGCATTGGGGACTACGAGGATGACAATCTGAAACGCATCCTAGAAGCTTGTGAACAGGATTTGATTTCCAAATGTGGCAACTACAACATAATATCTGACTCCGTCTTCAGGGAATTGGTTTTCGAGAGAGCGCGTTATGTTTATAACGACGCTCTCGAATTTTTTAACACGAACTTCCAAAGCCAAATCAATGCTTTGGGAATGGAAAAAGCTCTGTCCATGATACTGGTTGATGCCGATGGCAATGAAATTGAGGTGGTCCAAGAGTGATCTCCACCACATACAAACCGCCACGCTTAAACAATGGCGATTTTCGGACGAAAGTAGAGTTTTACGAATATGTGCCAACCGAAGGGCCGGAAGCTGGCGAAGAGATCAAGAATACACTTTTCGTCGCATTCGCGAAAATTGATGAAGTTTGGATGCGCGACCTGGAGTTGGCGAAATACAACGGTACGGTATCCGATTTGACGATCAGCATTCGAGATCCGTTTAAAGTGTACGTTCCGACGAATAAGCATTTGTTAAAGATCTATGCTGCCGGGTACGAAACCACGGTGTACAAAATTAAAGAAGTACAGCCAGCCTTGCAATCACGCGACATTGTCAAGATAATCGCGGAGGTTAAAAGCTGATGGGCGTAAATATTACCGGATTGAAATCATTGCAAGCAGAACTCGAAAAGAGATTCGGCCAAGCGAAGATGCAAGAAATAAGTGACCAGGCTTTATTTGAAGGAGCGCAAGTTATCAAGAAAGAACTGGAGCAAAACTTTGAATCTTTTAGAGATACCGGTGCTTCCATTGATGAAATCACCATATCCGGTCCCAAAGACGGGCCTAATGGCAGGCACCGAGATATCCATTGGGTTGGTCCGAAAGACCGCTATCGCCTGATCCACATCAATGAGTGGGGAACCGTTAAAAACCCGAACCCCGCAGGGAAAGGGAAGGTAGCAGCGTCGCTTGAAGGTGGAAAGAAAGCTTATCGAAAAGCTGTCAAGAAGGTATTGGAGAGTGAACTGTGATGGATGCATTGAACAAAATTTATGAGGTGCTCTCAGCTGATTCCGTCATTTATGATGCGGTCGAGAATCGTATCAAATATTACGAATACCCCGAGACTGGCGCAGTCGATAAAGCTTATATCATTATTGATCCATTGCAGCCATCGATGCCTGATGATTATGCCGATAATGATTGGTTAACCGAAGAGCATTTAATACAGATTGATATTTGGTCCAAGTCCCGGGAAGAGAAAGATAAGCTCGGGGAACGGATCAGAATGGTAATGAAAAACATAGGGTTTTACCAAAGTGGCGGCGGAATCGATGAATATGACAAGGATGTCAAAATATATCGGGATGCACGCAGATACTTGGGAAAATTCTACAGAAACGATATTTGAAAAGGAGTGCAGATAAATGCCAGAAAAAAAATATTTGTCATCTACAGGGGTAGATGAATTTTACTACGGTGTACTTAATGCCGGGGAAACCGGAATTGTAGCGGCCGCACCTGAACGCGTAAAGTTTTTGCAGGATATCGAAGTAGCGATGTCATCCGAAATCACAAGGGCTTATGGGGATAATGTGGTAGCTGAGTTGGGTGTTTCCCAAGGCGGTGTAGCTGTGAGTGGTAATTTCCATGCGATCCCGCAATCAGATAAAAATACATTGTTGGGTTTGGAAACAACTACAGGCGGTTTATCCGCACACGGATCCAGTGACAACCCTCCTTACGTTGCAGTTATTTTTGCCAAGACATATGAAGACGGATCAAAAGAATATGTGGGCTTGCCTAAAGGGAAGTTCCTGAAAACAAGCATCAAAGGGACATCTAAACAGGGCAATACCACTTTCAACCAAGATGCAATCAGCGCGGAATTCATGGATCGTGCTGTGACAGGCTTTACGAAACAAAAATCGGTTGTAGTAGGGGCAGATGATGCAGCAGCAACTGTTAAACGTGACGCAATTTTTCAAGCGATTTTCGGCGTGACATATCCGACGACGACAACCACCACTACAGGCCTTTAACGAGGTATAGGGTATGAAATATATCCTTTGTCAGCCAGCAATCAAACGATTTGAATGGGAATTGGAAGTCTGTATCACTCGGTTGAAAAAACTTGGAATCACTGAGATTGTCCTGCTGTTCGCGCAGTGGGATAGTGACATTCCAAAACATTTTGAGGAAACATACGGAGTGGAAGTTCACGTTTACAGCGATGCTGATCGCGAAAGAACGTACATCCCAAGTGTCAAACCTTTCCTCTGGATGAAATACCTTGAAGAAGACAAAACGCGTGAACAAGGCTCTTATTTTTACTTTGATAGTGATGTGTTGTTCAGAGAAATACCGGAACTGAATCCGACTGAAGATACCTGGCATGCATCAGACTGCAGCGGTTATATTGGGTTGGATTACATCGATGGCAAGGGCGAGGACTTGCTGGAGCGTATGTGTGAAGTTATCGGAATAGATCCCGCTTTGATCAGGAAGCACCGGCCGGTTGGCGGGGCACAATGGATCATCAAGAATCCCTCCTTTGCCTACTGGAAAAAGGTTTATGAGGACTCAGTAAAGCTATACAAATTTCTATCAGATGTGGAATCCGAGTACATCGGAAGAAACGGCGCAGGCTATGTTCCAATCCAAAAATGGACCGCTGAAATGTGGGCTCAACTTTGGAACGTCTATCACTTCGGAAAAACTGCTGAGGTCGATAGACAATTGGATTTCTGTTGGCCAAACGATCCAATTTCCCGTTATCAGGAAACAAAGATATTCCACAATGCTGGCGTTGTAGATTCGAATCAAGGTTTATTCTTCAAAGGGCAGTATGTTGAACGCTCTCCAATTAGCGAGGACTTGAATTTCGTTGACAAAAACAAAGCGTCTTATGAGTATGTCAAAGCGATCCAGGAGGTGAATCAAGTGGCAAAGTATAGAGTAATCGAATCATTCGGGGATCTGCAGGATAACGGAAAACCTTACAAGGCAGGAGATGGCTATCCAAGGCCTGCAAATAAGAAGGTTTCAAAAGAGCGAATTGAAGAGTTAAGCACAATCAAAAATGTAGCAGGAAGGCCTTTTATCGAAAAGGTTAGCGAAGAAAAGGGCGAGTAGCGTTACTCGTCCATTTTTTACGTACAGGAGGAAAATAATGGCGAACTTAAAAAGAAACATGATTGAACTTGTCCTGGAAGTAAAAGAGGGCGAAATCGTAACAAAGAAATACGTAACTCCGGTATTCATTCCGCTGAGCGTGGTTTATGAAGCTATTGATTTGATGGCTGAATTGAACGCCAGAAAATCTGGCCAGGCTGAAAAAGATATGATAGACAAGGTACTCATCTTCGTAGCAGAAAAAGTCTACAACAATCAGTTTACCCGTGATGACTTATTCAACTACTTGCATGGCCCGGGAGCAATCAACGAACTGTTTATGCAAGTCCTTTTTGTTGCGAGAGGGGAACAGACCGAAGAAGCAAAAAAGTATCTGGAGAGCTTGTAGACGAAGAAGATTTTACTCCGGAAAAGCAAAAGGAAAGCCTAGACAAGATGATTTTGGAACTGATCAAACAAGGGAAAGATATCAATACTGTCCTGGCTATGCCTTACAGCTTCCTGATTGACGTCCTTCGCGAAGAGCATAAACCAGAACGCAAACGGTCGCTCATCGCCGCATTCGGTGGTTAGCTGGCAGAAAGGAGGTAAGCGATGTCCGAAAGAATAGAAGGCCTCTCCATTGGGCTGGATCTTGACAGCGTACAAGTCGAGAGCGGCCTAAAGGACTTGAATAAAAAACTAGCCCTGGTCAATAGTGAGATGAAAGCAAATCTTTCCGCTTTTGACAAAGGCGATGCATCACTTAAAAAATATCAAACGCAACTGGACGGATTAAATAAGAAGCTGGAGATCCAAAAGACGAAGGTTGACAGCGCCCGCCAATCCTATGAGAAGATGGCGAAAGCACACGGAGAAGGATCAAAAGAAGCCGATGCCGCCGCTACTGCGTACAACAAGGAACTAGCCAGCCTGAATAATTTGGAGCGGTATATCGGCAGCGTAACGACTGAAATGAACAAATCCCAGTCAGCCTTTACGAAATATGGCAATCAGTTGACTGGTATATCTGAAAAGGCCGGAAAACTTGGTGATGGCTTGACTAAGACAGTGACTCCTGCAGTCCTGGCATTAGGTGCGGCTGCCATACTCAGTGCGAATAATGTTTCGGATGCGACAGCAAAGATACAGAATAATTTAGGCGGTACCGCTGAAGAAGCTGCAAAGGTGGCAGGTATTGCGAACGATGTTTTCAAAGATGGTTGGGGAGAGTCGTTAGACGGTGTAGCAACGTCCATGCTTGAAGTGAAAGAGCAATTGACGGGCATTTCGGATGTAGATTTAGGAGCCATCACTAAGATGACGATCGCCCTGGAACAGTCACTCGGAATGGATCAGACCGAAAGCCTACGTGGTATTAATGCGTTGATGAAGACATACGGAATGACCGCATATGAGGCGTTTGATTATATGGTAGCCGGGGCTCAGAAGGGTCTGAACAAGACCGACGAACTCGGTGATAACCTTGCCGAGTATGCGCCTTTATGGGAGCAAAACGGCTACTCAGCGCAGGAGATGTTTAACACGCTTCAGGCGGGTCTCGATGCCGGAGCCTATAACTTGGATAAGGTCAACGATTTGGTGAAAGAGTTTGGGATTCGAGTAGGTGACGGGACAATCAAAACCGCTATCGAAGCGATGGGCGGCAGCTGGAAAGAAATCTATGATACATGGGAAGCTTCTGGCGAGTCGAACGATGAACTGTTCCGAAGAATGGCTCAGAACTTAGCCAGTATTCAAGATCCGCAAGAAAAGGCTCTTGCCTTAACGGAGATTTGGGGATCGCTAGGTGAGGATGCCGGATCTAAGGTTGTAGAAGCTTTGGGCAATGTGACAGAGCAATACGGAGAAGTAAACGGCGCTGCCCAAGACGTCATCGATACTTTAGAGGAAACTCAGTCTCAGAAATTCCAAGCTATGTTTCGTGATATGACCGATACGCTCGTTCCGCTAGGAGACATCCTCTTGGAAATGGGCGAGGAAGCACTGCCAATCCTGGAAGATGCCGTAGATAACCTGACGGATGCCTGGAACGATTTGAGCCCGGATATGCAGGAGAACATTGTTCAGTGGGGACTAGTAGCGGCTGCTGCAGGGCCGATTGTAAAAGTGTTCAGCGGTGTTACTGGCGGCCTAGGAGCGATGCTGAAGTTGCTTCCTGGTATTACAACAGGACTCGGAACCGCTGGGGTGGCAGGTGCTCTTGGTGGCGTCGCACCAGCTGCAACAGGAGCCGGAGGAGCTGCAGCACTCTTTACGAATCCTTGGATACTTGGCATCGGTGCTGTATCTTTGGCAGCTGTTGGGGTAGGGACTGCGATTTATAACGAGATGCACAAAGAGGACAAGGCGCATGAAGAGGCGATCGATGCCACAAAGGGCAAGTACGAGGAATGGTATAACGCAGTTATTGATGGCGCCAAGCCTGTAGTAGAATCACAGCAACAGATTCAGGGCTCAGTGAAGAATACCGGTGAAACCTATGCGGAAGCAATTGAACGGATCAAGGGTCAAAACTCCGATGCCGTTACCGCTATGGAAGATGATTGGAACGGATATACTGAACTGATCGATGGTGTTAACGTCTATCATGAAGGTTTGGGAGAGAGTTTGAACGGTCTTAATTTGTCTGATGAGATGCTTTCGGATATCCAAAAGGGTTATGCGAACTACCGTCTGATCATCGATAACACGATGCAGGAAGTCATGCATACCTTCACCGAAGGCCAAATTGTAAGTGAAGAAGTTGCTATGGCTACGATTGCGGCAAACCAATCCGTAACAGAGGAAGTTATTGCTGGTTTCCAGGCCCAAAAAGATGCAGAACAAGCCAAACTTGACCACATGCTAGAAACCAGCGTAATCACGCAAGCAGAATACGAAAAACGCGTCATGGACAATGGAATGCACTACTCTATGATGACTCAAATCACACAATCCGCAAACGATAATATCAACAACATCGTTGCTACTGCAGCACGTGAAAACCGCGAACTGACATCTGAAGAAGTGGTATCTATGATCGGTAGTTATGCCACTCTCGCATCGAACAGCGGAAAGAGCTTGTCTGATGTTGCCGGAGCCCAGGACTTCTTGTCAGCTAACATGAAGGGGATGGTTGATAATGTCAGCCTCAATGCTTTGGCGCAAGCTGGCATGATCTCGGAGAGTGCTGCTTCACAAGTCAGCTCCCTGGGAACGGTCCAGGATAAAGTAGGTGCGCTGCAGTGGGCAATTGATTACTACAACTTGACCGGTATTCCAGCTAAGACCATCAATTTGGATGTCAGTCCTGCTTTGCAAAGAATTGCTGAAGTCCAGCAAGCTATAAATAACTTAAATGCAAGTCAAGTGTATGCAGATGCTGCCACAAACCGCGTATATACAACAGCGAGTGCAAGTGGCCAACAAGCTGTAGGTTATGCAACAGGTACAGACTCTCACGTCGGTGGTCCGGCTGTCCTTGGTGACGGCGGTCAAGAAGAGCCGTTTCTTACTCCTGGTGGATATTTTGGGATATCTCCCGCTACGGATACACTTTTCTCCAATCTCCCAAGAGGAACGCAGGTTTGGCCGAGTATCCAGGACTTTAAACTAGACATTCCGCATTTTGCTAAAGGAGTGGAAGGTAGCACAGAAGCACAAAGGCTGATAGCTAGATTCGGAAGATCCGAACCCCGGATTGCCCCTGTCGGAAATGTTGGTAATGGCAACTACGGCAATGGTACTGATGATGGCATTGATTACAACCGACTAGGAAGTGTAGTGGCAGATGCAGTCGTTAATGCCTTGGCGGCTTCTGATATCAAAGTCGAAATGGACAAACGCCAACTCGGCAGATTGGTCGGTGAACTAATTTGAAAAGATCAATTAAATATATCGGTTTAGGCGGCGAATTGGATATGTCCAGTTCGTCCATTTTTTACGCCGAACACGATTTTTTTACCAGGAAATACAAATACTCAATTTCTCAGCTGTTAAACGGCAGAGGCGGGAAATTGGGAAGATTTTATCGCGACGCCACGGAATACAGCCTTATGTTAAATGTGATTGGAAAAACGGAAGAACAGGCGCATGAATTGCTAAACGGAATGACCAATGTGTTCGAGCGCGATGTATTCGCGCAAACGCCTGGTAAATTGTATGTCAATGACGAATATATCAAGTGCTATGTCGTATCAAGCGTCGCTACAGAAAGATTATATTCGGGAACCATGTATATCGTCGCGCTTGCAATTTTTGCTGAACAGCCTATTTGGGTTACCGAAGAGCGCCATGACTTTTTGACATTCGTGGATGGCAGCGAAACAGGATTCAAGTTACCTACTGCGTTTCCTTTTGGCTTCACGGCCGACAAAGGGAATCGCCAGCTGCTTGTCGCCCATTACACATCATGCCCGATGCAGATAGCGATATTCGGACCCTGTTCGGATCCTGAATTCATTGTTGGAGAACGCACCTATCGAGTGAACGGAACTTTACTCGCCGGAGAAAGATATGTAGTTGATCAGCGCGACAAGACTGTCGTGAAGGTTACGAACAGTGGCGAAATCGTGAACGCTTTTAACATGCGGAATAAAGCCGAATCCGTGTTCGAACCGATTCAGCCAGGCGAAAATATCGTTTCGTACAATGGGGATTTTCCAGTTGAAATAACGATATTTTACGAAAGGAGTGAACCGCAATGGAGATAATCCACGCGAACGAGAACCTGGAAGAGATCCAGATGCTAACGCAATTTAACCAATACGAAGCGATCAGCGGGCTGGGATCTGCCTATAGTGATAATGATTTTGAATTACAAATAACAGAAGCTGAATTTATCGCTTTAGGCATCGGCATGAATCATCACTTGTATCAATTGGACAGCGAGTGGGGAGGGCGGATTGAGAACGTGGAGCATGTCGGGGCCACTGTCAAATCCAGCGGGCCTACTTGGCGCGGCATGTTGGCCAGAAAAATCATCTCCCCACCTGCCGGACAAGCCTATCGGACGATCACGACGATGGAAGCCAATCAAGCCATCGCAGCGCTTGTCGGTTCCTCGCTGGGATCGTTATTTACAGTGAGCACAGCTAATTCAGGGGTCACGGTTAGCGGCTCATTCCGTTACACGAACCTGTTGGGGGCAATCCACTCGATGCTGCAGCAATACGGAGCGAGGTTGGCGGTGGTTTTTAACGGTACAAATGTTGTGTTGTCGGCGATTCCGGTGATAGATTACACGGATATCGAAATTTCGAGCGAATACAATATGCCGATCGAGTCCGGATTTTTGCAGGGCGAAGCCTACAACCATATCATCGCCCTTGGACAAGGAGAGTTGGAAGAGCGTCAAACAATCGAATTGTGGCGTCTTGATAACGGCGAAATCACCAGCGTAGCGCAAGCGAATAACGAAAACGATAAGCAAACGGTGCTTGATTATCCAAACGTCGAATCGCTCGAAGAATTGACCAACAAGGCGGTTGAAAAATTAATCGAACACGCTCCGGAACAATCAATCAAGATAGATTTGAATGATACTTCGATTAATTTCGAATTAGGCGATGTCGTTGGCGGCGCTGATGCGATAACGGCTTTAAAAATCAGGAAGCCGATTACGCAGAAAATATTAAAAGTAGATGGGGACGGAAAGAAAATAAACTACAAAGCGGGTGATTAAATTTGGGTCAAAAAGGGATTATTAAAAATACGGCGACTGCCGAGATATCGGCAGAGCATTTCGCGGCAGTCTTTCACGCGATCGCTGGTAAGTCTGGTATTGTAAAAGGATTTAATGACTTAGCGTGCACGAAAATCAGCGACAATAGCGTGCAGCTTGCCAGCGGAGTGTACTCATTGAAAGGCTTTATGCTACACGTCGAACCGGGAACTACCATCAACCTCACGATCGACAGTGGGACGGCTGGTCAAAACCGCAATGATTTAGTGGCGGCCGAACTGATTAAAAACGGCGGCGGATCCGGCATAGACACGTTGCAATTTAAAATTATCAAGGGCACATCCACAAGCGGAACGGCGGTTGATCCGACACTCATGCAGCAAGATGTGAATGCTGCAGGTGTCACAAGACAAGAAGGCTTATACCGCGTGAAGTTGGCTGGCGTGACGATCACCACAATCGAGCGAGTTGCAGATGTGATAAACAATTTTGATTCGTTGGACGCGCGAATCATCGTTGAATCGAGCGGCAATGAAACGGACGGGTATTATACAAAGTATGGTAACGGAGATGTTGAGTTCTATGGGTTGATTCCGTTATCCGGAACTTTCGGGACCGGTAGCGCAGCGTCTTTTACGAAAAACTTGCCGGTTACTTGCTTGCACCCACTTAAAGGAGTCGTGTTAACGGCATCCATGTACGATGGGGTCGGCGGGTTTCAGGATTATCGGGCGAGCGCTCACTTAAATGGAACGAACACAAATAACTTTTTTGGTCATGCTTTTGTCGAGTATGCATCGAGTCCTCAAAATTATATCGGCATACACTATAACGCCAAAGGAAGATGGAAATAGGGAGGTGAGAAAGTGGGATTTAAAAACGTAAACTTTACTGTAGCCATGTACGGAACGGAAGCAATCAGCCAATCCGCTTACCAAGTCGTTTACACCGGTGATGAATCCAGTGTACGGATCAATTTTGCCGTGATGGATGAACCGGATTTAGCCGATGTGACGGCCACTGTGCATCTGTACTTTGCGGATAGCCATCACATTGAAAGGTCTTTGACGTTGGAGGAATTGGTGTTTAGCTATACGCTTGAGGGGTCGGAAAACGATCATGCCGGAGTCGTGCGGGCTGATATTTTTATTAAAAAAGGCGGAGCGACATACGCCAAGGCCGGCTATAAATTTAAAATCAACACCTCCTTGGAAGCGAGTCCTCCACTTGTAGAGATCGCGGTGCAAACGCTGGACACGCTCGTGGAAGGTACGGAAGAGTGGCTATTGCAGGCGCAAATAGATTTTGGCGTAGCCCAGGGCCAACGCGCTGCGGAATGGGTCGCGGACAACGATACCCGCGCAGATGAATTTAAGGCGGCTCAAACCGACCGGACAGCTGCATTTAACGCGAGCGAGGCGGATAGAACGGCGGCCTTCGATGCATCCGAAACCGGCCGAAGCAATACCTTTACCGTGAATGAAAACGCCCGCGAAGCGGCTGCAGAGAGCAGAGAAGCTGCGCGAGGTGAAAGCTTTGAATTAAGCGAATACGAAAGAACTACAACCTTCGGGGAATCCGAAGCGGGCCGATCAACAACCTTCAACGCATCCGAGGCTAGCAGAACGATTGCTTTTAATCTCGCAGAAGAAGCGAGGTCGGAAGGCTACGCTAATGATCATAATCGTGCTGGCACAGACCACACTATCGCAATAAGCGACCACAACACGGCAGTAGCAGACCACGATGCATTTGATGAGTCTCAGGCTCAAAGGGCGGAAGATTTTAACGCAGCACAGACAGGTCGTGCTGATACGTTCGCTGCCTCAGAAGCGGGTAGAACCACAATCTTCAATGCCGCAGAAGAGGCAAGAGCGACAGGCTATACAGCAGATCATTCTCGTGCCGGTACTGACCATACTACGGCTGTTAATGATCATACGTTAGCTGGCACAGACCGCACAAAGGCGGCGGAAGACCGAACGGCTGCAGCAAGCGATAGAACGCTGGCTGGAAATGACCGCACACGTGCAGAGGCGGATCATACGCGTGCAGAAGACGATCATGTGCTATTCGCGGACATGCAGATCACGCATGACTTGGACACCGGGAAAAATTATAAAACAAACCTGGAGATATATAATGGGCAGCCACGTTTGAAATTGGAGGAGATTGTATGACAGAATTTTTGAATTTGCCAACAGGCGAAGATATGCGTCGGGTCGCGGATGCGGTCGAGAGGATAGCCTCGAGCGAACTCGGCAAAGTGACGGACTACACCAATGCGCCGGGCGCGAAAGTGCTAGTTGCGGGAACGCGCGATAATGGATTTTATGGATTTGTGCAACCGGACGAAATGGGATTGATTGCCGCGAATCCGGCAGGTAAACAGGATGTGTCAGCCTCTAATTTAGCCTTAGCAATCGGGTTGGCAGGAGGGTCCCCGATAAACGAAGACTCCGCTTGGATGAAATTTTCACGAAAGGGCGAAATCTACCTGGTTCCCGTCAAACCACTCCGCCACTCGGTCACTTGGAACCAAATCTATAACCAAGGAGCTGTTTATGGCGATGGAACTGTCGGAGTCACGCCTCCAAACGGACGCGCAGGCGCCAAGCTTGCGGTTGACGGCACAACAAACAGTTTCACGATCATCCCATCTGCTGCTGATCAAGGATTTCTTGTTTCGGGAGGCGCTCTCGGCATAGTTGGAAATACGATTGTTTCGAGATGGTTTGCTAATGCAGCGAATAATGGGGAGTTTGTCATTAGTGCAATCACAGACACGGCTATTACAGTAACAGGTGGAACGCTCGTGACCGAATCAGGAGCGGCCAAGGCTTCGATTTACGAAAAAACAAAAGCGGTAACTCAAAATCGGGATGTCGTTATTGGCGGCAATCGTTATCGCCTGCAACTCTTAAAGGGGTCTGCGCAGGATCCGTTGAACAGCTACGCAGATGCCGATAGAGATATGGTGGGGCCTAACTCAGAATGGAACAGCCTCATGCTCCCGTTGCACGAAAAAGCAAAACTCGGAAACTTTGCATATAACGCCTACGCTAAAAACGCTGAAAACCCTGTTGCGGATTGGGGTATTGGTTTGACGGACGCGGATCTTGTCACGCACTATCTGCTAGGTACCGGGAGCTATAGTTGGTGTCAAGAGACATCAGATGTCGATTCGTTCCGCCGCGTCCTTCGCGGGATCTACGGTGTGTCGATCGCGTACCACAACGTTTCGTGGTATGTGGCTTCGGGTTACGGCTGGCGCCCCGCCTTGCGTCTGCTCTCTTAAGGGCCGGAACGCAGGTGCAGGCCATTAAATTAAACGGAGGCGAACATGGAATATAAATCAGGAGAAGGGTTATTGGTTTCGAAAAAATCAGAAGCCCTTTTGAATCGCATTTATCCGGCTTTAGTCAATTTTCCGAAGTCCGAAAAATTTGCTTTATGCCAAGAAATAAAAAATCACTTCTACTCTTTAATCAGCAACATTGAGATGGCCAACAGCGTTAAATCTAAACGCAAAGCGTACGCCCAAGAGGCGGACGGGCATTTGCAGACATTAAAAATCTTGTTTCGATTGTCAAATAACCGCCGTTATATCAGTGTTGGTTTTTACAGAGAAATCGATATCCGATTAACGGAGATAAACAAACTGCTGTCCGGATTCATCCGTTCGGCATAATAATGTTTGAGGACAAAACTGGATAGGCGCCGCGTCATTCGCGGGAACAACGGTGTGTCGAACGCGAACCACAACAATTCGTGGAATGTGAATTCGAATTACGGCTGGCGCCCCGCCTCGCAATAATCTTTCGTCTTTTGGATTGTCACGATTACGGTTGTGACAACATGACTTGTTTCCTTGCAAGGGAGTTTTGTTCTCTCGGTATAAAGTCCGTAAACACATTAACATCGGCACGTTTCCGAGCCAGAAAGGACGCATTCGTGTCTATTTTATTTGATCAAATATTTAATTTTGATAACCTGAAGAGCGCCTATGAGAAATCACTAAAGGCGGATGGCAAATACAAAAAAGAAGCATTGGTTTTCCAACGCAATGAGACCGTGAATCTCTTGAAATTGCAAAAAGAACTTTACTCCGGAACGTACAAATTTCAAGGCTATACAACTTTCGAAGTTTTTGAACCGAAGAAGAGAATCGTGAACGCTCCGCACTATCGAGACAAGATTGTGCAGCTAGCTTTAAACGACGTTCTGAAACATATTTTCATGAGGAAATTCATAAAAACAAGCTACGCATGCATGGACGACCGCGGCACGCACAAAGCCGTCGAAAAAGTCCAACGCAACCTAAAACAAGCCCATTGGCTGTACGGGGATGACGCGACCATCGCCAAAGTCGATGTGAGCAAATTCTTTTATTCGATAGACAGGGAGATAACGAAAAAGTTATACCGCAAAGTGATAAAAGAAGAGGATGTTCTTCTGGTCCTGGACACTATCATTAACAGCGGGATGCTTGTCAGCGAAGTGGGTCTCCCCTTAGGAAATACACTCTCGCAGTTGTGTGCGAACATTTACCTGAACGCCTTAGATCAGTATTGCATGCGGTATTTAGGATATAAATATTACGTGCGTTACGCAGACGACATCGTTATTATTCTGCCTAACAAAGAGGCGGCAACAGAAGCAAAAGATAAATGCATAGCTTTCCTTCGCGAGAAGCTGAACCTGCAGGAAAACCAAAAAAAGACACAAACATTCCCCATAAGCCAAGGCGTCAACTGCTTCGGCTTTAAAATTTATCGGACCCACCGTCTTTTGCGGGATGACAGCAAAAAGAAAATAAAACGCAAAATCAAAAAGATGCCGCGGTTAATAGCGAATGGATTAATGACTGTGGAAACCGCCAATCAAATGCTGGGTAGCTGGTCAGGTCACGCGAAGTATGGAAGTACGCAAAATTTTATAAAAAGCATCTTAGAGCGCCGGACATACATTAAGTGGGATGGCAAAAAATTAGCAATAAACGAGGAGGAATTGAAGTGTTATATTACGAAAATGGCGAATACAAATTAATGCCTTTCATTGCAACATATACGCAGCGAGGCGAAACGAACCAACAGCATGTTGCAAGAAAAGAAGAATTGGAACTTTTCGAGGAAATGGGGCACCTTGAAGGGCTGATTTTCCGCGAAGCGGAATACACGCCGGACTTGCTAGCGCGTCTAGGAGAGGTCAAGAATTACCCGCAGATTGATTTTGCCACGGTAAGCCACTATGTGATTGATAACCAAACGGTTGACGGAACGGCTCTTGCTATTAAAAAACAAAGCGAGATCTTAGAGCAAAGCATCTTAGAGTTGGCGATGGCACAAATGGGGGTGTATTAATGAGCGCGATGGCGAAACTTTTTTCGAAGTATGTTAAAAACGGCGTGTACACAATTGATCAAGTTCCCTTGACGTGGAGGGCTGAAGTCGAACAAATCCTGGCGGAGGAAGCTCAAACAAATGACGGAGACGCTGACGGAGTTAATTGAGATTATAGAGAAACAAAATCGCTTGATAGAAGAATTACAAATTAAAAATAGCGAACAAGCGGCCTTTATTGAGGCTTTGCTGGAATAAGGAGTGAATTGAATGAAGTATTTTAATGACATATCGATTGCATTTGGAATTGTCGGCGGAAGTTTAGCGTGGTTGGTAGGGGGTTGGGATGTGCTGTTATGGACGTTAGTCGGTTTCATTATTTTGGATTATCTTACGGGTTTGGCCAAAGCTTGGAAAACTAAAACCTTGTCATCCGAGATTGGTTTCGAAGGACTTGTTAAAAAGATGATGATTCTGGTGATGATCGTGGTGGCCAATTTTCTCCAACGTCTGATCGGGGATGCGGTACCACTCCGGGAAATTGTTATCTTATTCTTTATTTCCAACGAGGGCATTTCACTTTTGGAAAATGCGGCGATGTTTATCACGGTACCTGATCAATTGAGGGATGCGCTGTTGCAGTTGAGAGACGAAGACAAGGAGGAAAAATAATGGGCTATGTAATCAACGACAGACGCGCTTCAGCACTAGGCGGTCAAAAAAAGGATCGCAACCGATCGGCAATCACAACAATCGTATGGCATTATTCGGCCGTCATGCGCAAGCTTCGCAAATTTATCGCTGGCCATGAAGAATATTGGAAAAACACTCTTGGATGGGACCGCGGCGGCTATCACTTCTACATCGATGCAGACGGTAATATCTGGCAGAACTACGATTATGAGCGGATCACATGGGGCGTGTACAACAATAACGGCTACTGCGTGCATATCAGTGTAGAAGCCGGAAATGGTACGGACTACTCACAGGCCCAGATTGATGCTCGCGAATGGCTGACACGCAAGATCATGGGTGATTTGAGCGTGCCGGCAAGCAAAGTAAAGGGACACTGGGAAGTGTATAATAATTCAGCTTGTCCTGGTTACTCAAAAGAACAAATGGATGCATTCCGTGCGAGGCTTGGGCAATCTGCAGCTGCAGCATCTGATCCAATTGCACCGATGCGCGTCCCTGCGAATTACAATAAGATGGTCGCCTATCCTGGCTATTCAATTGATTCCAAACCGTGGGGAGAGCCTGGACTGGTGAATTGGGGTAAAACAGATGATATCATCGGCAACGTGATTTCGATTTACGAAGAAAATGGCAGCGGCGAGTACGTCAACGGCGTGAAAGTCGGATGGATTGACAAGCGGGCGCTGATTGACGTTCCTGGACGCGTATCGGTGAGCTACAACGTCATTGTGAAGATTGGCGGGTATTCAATCGACAGCAAGCCATGGGGAGAGCCAGGGCTTGTAAATTGGGGCACAACGGACGGATTCGTCGGACAAAATATTCCGGTTATCGAAGAAAATGCTTCAGGCGAATACGTGAATACAAGCTTGGGATGGATCGACAAGCGAGCCGTCGCGAAAGAGGCCGTCGTCGTATCTTCGACGCTACACCTTCCAGCGGGTCAGACTTGGATCGTTTACCCGGAAAATGGGCCATACAAGGCTGGCAATGTGATCGCGATTGAACAGGCGTGCTCTTGCTTGATTCTGGGTGATAAAGGGCAGGGGCTGATTGTGGTGGATCTCGAAGGTGGCGTTGGTCGCGTGGCAATTCGGTATGATGAATCGAAGGGTGCGATGATCGAAAAAAAATATGCATAAAAAAATTTGTTTCGGAGAAATGCGTATAGTATAAGTGAGGCTGGTATTTATCCCCCCCAAGATTAACCAGTCTCGTATTTATTTTGTAAAACCGCAAAATAAAAAAGCCCTGCCCGGACTTTAAATACCGACTAAATACCGACCGGCAATATTTTTAGATAGTTTGTAATGGATAACCAAACACTTGGAAAATCCGAAAAGTATTAATTCCTTAATTTTTAACAACTATTAAAAAAGGCTGAAAAGTAGTGATTCATTTTGAGGGGCTGGTGGGAGTATCTCCCGTGGAAGTTCGAGTCTTCTTGGCCGCATAATAATTCAAAAAAGGTTCCTGACATCTCTCTGATGTTAGGAACCTTTTTTGAATAGATGATAACCAGGTAAAAATCAAACCGTACTGCTGATCATGTTTTACTTAGGTAAATTATTCATTGCATATTGTGCTTGTTCAGCAGTGTACCCTTCATAAATCAATTGATCATACAATCCCTGATCGGAAAAAGAGGAGTATTCTAAATAATCAATGGCTGTTTGAAGCGCGTTCTGATTCCAATCCGTTGTCACATTATCAAGTGCATACTGTGCTTGTTCAGCAGTGTAACCCTCGTAAACCAATTGATCATACAAGCCTGGATAAGAGAAAGAAGAATAATCCAAATAGTCGATGGCTGTTTGGAGCGCGTTCTGATTCCAATCGGTTACGACACTATCAATCGCGTATTGTGCTGCATCTTCGGGGAACCCTTCGTATAAGAGTTGGTCGAATAATCCTTGCTTAGAAAAACTTGAATAATTAAGGTAATCCTCTGCGGTACCGAGTGCATTTCTGAATTCTCTTGAAACATCAGGCTGTGGAGCGGGCTCTTCGACAGGAGCAATTACTATTTCTTCGCTGACTGCCGGAATTGATTCTGGCACTGATTCTGAGGTGGCCATCGCAGCTGATGATGCTTCTTCTGAAACTTCAACATCACTGGTCGTTCCGCAGGCAGCCAAAATTAATGCACTACCAAACAATAATAAGTAATTTTTCATGATGATTCCTCCAATTAGTTTTTTTATATCAACCGCAGAAGCGGCGGCTATCACAAATCAGGGAAAATAACGCGATTTTACGAACCACCTATAATCAGGGCGGTCATTTTTTGTTTTTTAAGAGTATCGATCAGGAGATTGTGGTCTGTAATTTGGATATTAAATAACTTCTTCAATTCCATCGGTATCTTCTGCTAAGAATAAGCTTTGATTGTATTCTTCTGCAACCATTCTCGGATCAAACTCAGCAGTAGGGTCTATTTCTTCAATAAATTTTTCCAAGTCATCGATGTTTGCTTCAAAAAATTCTTTCCTGAAATTCACTTTATTTACTCTTTGGTTGGATAATTTATTATGCAATGATGCTTCCAGCGATACTGCATCATCACTGAAAACTAAAGCGTGAACGTCAAATTTAAATGGCACTGAAGCGCCACTTAATTCGTTTATTCTGTCCAATGGTGTAGATCTTCTGGTCATTCCTACTTTAAACATTCTTTCCCCAAATGCTCCTTTGTTAGAAATAACATATACGTATCCTGCTTTACCATGCGATAAGCTAGCAATAACTTCTTTTTTCTCTTCGATATTGAGCATTTGTTGTTCAAGTTCTTTAATCCTAGCTTCCAACTGATTAACCATTTCTGGATTCTTTTCCGTATTTAATAATTCAAGATTTCTTTCAATCTCAGACTGGAATTTACTTTCTTCAAATTCAAGTTTTTTACGCTCTTCTTCAAGCGCTTTTTGCTCTTCCTTATCTTGTTTGGCTTGTTCTCTCAACTGGCGTTGCTCTTCTTTTTCTTGTTGTTTGTAAATATAATGTTTATATTCGATCGTTAACAATTCTGAGTAAAGTGGTTGCAATTGAGTAAGGAATCTAGTAATTGTTGGTAGTATAGTACGATTACCATTACTTGCAATTGCGAGATACTTGTCAAAAATTGTTGTTAATGCTTTTTTGGAAGCATCAAGGTTATTGAAACTCAAAGTGAATAACAAATTTTGGATTTCGGCTTGCAAACTGATGACCATCAGCTCATAAATAGTTTCATTTGCTTTCGTAGTGTAGTTAGTTTTAAAGGTATCAAGCAATACATCAATTTCCTTTTGGGTTGCGGTGGCTAATTTTTTTAATTCTTTTGAATTGTCAGTATGCAAATGTAGTCGGACAACATTGTCAAGTAAGCTATCCTCTTTAAGAAAGTCATCTGCATCTTTCAATGCAGAAGGGCGAACATAATAACCATTATTGTCTTGTGTAAATAGATCTGTATTTTCGGGATAGATTTTTTTGAATTTTTTAAGTCCCACTAATTCGGATTTGTACTTTCTAGCTTGATTTGAGTATCTATTAATTTCCTTGTTTAACTTTTCTTTATCGTCTTCAAGTGCTCTCTTTTCGATTTTTGCTATTTCTATATCATGTTCAATTTTTTCCAATTCGTCAAGAATCTCATTTTTAGCTTCTTCTTTATACAGTTGCAAGGTTTTTTCTTTTTCAGCTATCAGGTTATTTTTTTCTTCCAGCTCTTTTTCTTCAATAGCAATTTTTTCCTTTAAAATGTTTACTTTGTTGTTAGTAATATCGATTTCAGCATTTAGGTTTGTTAATTCAAATTGTTTTAATCCAAGCGTTTTTTTTATGGACAATAACTCTTTAATTTTATCAAAAATACCCATTTTGATGCCTCCTAATATATTTTATTTACAAACCAAATACAACCCTGAATTATTCATACTACCCGAAACTTTGACATGAACAACCCTAATCCAGCTGCAATATTGGATTTTTGGCAGAGTTGTTATTTTTACACTTTCAAAACGTCTCTTAGAGACAAAAAAAAGCACGGGGTGCGATTGATATTGTGTTTTTGGGCATACTAGCCCCTTTGTTCGAACGGAAATTTTAAAAAATGGGACGGCATCACCAAGATAAGGACTGAATCTGCCGCAGGATATGAAAAAATTCGTCTTGGTAGACATGATGGGTGCTGAGTTTTAGCATCATGCGTCTTCCGCTGTGGATCAGTTTCCCAGCAATCTTGAAAAACCGAAGACGGATACTCTGTATCTGTAGGCCTTTGGCCTTTTCCGGGAAAGCTAGTGTACGCATGAAATTGTTGATGTTGTAGGAAAGCAAGCTGACCATCATGCGAATGGCATTCTCCAAGAAATGAGAGCTGTCTGTCTTATCAAAGAAGAAGCCACTCTTAGCTTCCTTGATGAAATTCTCCATCGTACCTCTCTTCCAATATGTTTGGTAGATTTGTTCAGCCGAGACCGTATCGGATAGATTGGTGATAATGAATTCATGGTGGAAAATCAGTTCATTAGCTGCCCTGACGGAACGGATGCAAATCCTACGGTCATGCTTCCAAGTGCCGGCTTGATAGCGAGTCGAGTAGAAATGTTCTTCTCGCTGACTCCACTCGGTCTCATCCCCAATTTGAACAAACGCTTCCGCCATCTTGAATAAGCGGCGATTTCGCTTGAGTCGAATGACGTACTGATGCTCTTTTTCTTCACAGAGATCATACAGTTCCGGCGCTGCAAAGCCACTATCTGCGCGAACAAGAACGGTGCTGACTGGAACAGTCTGATTATAGTGTTCAAGAAGCGGATTCAAAAAATCGGCTGCTCCGGTTGAGCAGTATGTGTTTCCGGAACGTAGTTCCGCCTTCAGAAAGTCCTTGGTCAGACCATCGAAGGCAACGAGCGGATGGTATCCGGTTGTTTGATAATGTGTGTTGAAGGCCGTTTCTTCTTGATCGCCGTAAGTGTCACTATATGTGGAATCCAAATCCAATACCATTTCTGTTGCATTACGTTGTATACGTACCTTATCCAGCATCGCTTGATTGAGCGCTTGTAGCTGCAAAAGTGCATCGGGACTCTCACTAATGCGATCCCAAAAACGCGAAAGCGAAGGTTGTGAAGCCAATGTGCTCTTTTCAAGCATCTGCTGGAAGAAAGGATCATGACGTAAGATGTTGGCAGATGCATCGGTATCATAGCCTGCAATTAATTGGAAAATCAGTTGTTCAAGAATGGATTCATTCGAATGGGTAGGTGAAAGACGAGAGTCTTCAAAATGAAGCTCTTTCTCCATCAACTGTTCGAATCCTATTGAATGAAGGAATTCTTTGACCAGAATAAGGCCAGAATCTGTAGTCAAATTACCTCCGGTATTTGTAACCGTCATTTTTGCATTGAAATTTAGAGTGTTTTCGTGTAAAGTTGCCATTGAGAGAACCCCTTTCTTTGGTTGTTGGTCGTACATTAACCATAACAGATAGGGGTTCTTTTTTCACACCTTTTGGGTGTGAACTAGAAAGACAAAATATGTTGGAAGACTAACGTTTCAAGACGTTTTCTGAAAATCTATGAATAATTCAGGACAACTACGAGGTACCCTTATTTTAAAAGATAACCGCCGTATCGCCCTTCATGACTCCCTCTACACAATTAGTAACCTCTAGTTATATAAGGGCTGAGGAACTCTGCAGGCGAAAGTATTTTTGTCCGTTATCGGTTTCTCCTCCAACTTAGTATGTTGTTAGATTCCAATCACGTTAATATAATTATACCTCAAAAATCGATAAATATTGCAGACAAAATAAAATATTTTAATTGTGAAATTATGGAAAAATACTGTTGGTTATTTGACATTATTGTGTTTTATAGTTGTCAGTCCGTTTTTGATTCAAAAAGTTTGATACTACTCTTTCCATACTTCATTTATCTGTTATAATGGCGTGGATATCTTTTTCCTGAAAGTTATCCCATATAAAGGAGGGGCTTGTTTGAAGCTTTTACATACATTAAAACCGATAGTTGCAGTCATAGCAGGGAACATCATCGTCGCGTTTGCGATTGCGGCATTCATATTGCCGAAGAATCTGATCGCCGGAGGATCAACGGGGTTTGCCATCATTTTGAATCATTTCTTCGGATTGAACATTTCCTTGGTCGTGCTGATCTTCAACGGCTTGATGTTTTTCCTCGGAGCGGCCTTGCTGGGCAGGAAGTTCGCCTTGACGACGATCCTGAGCACGATCATTTTTCCGACTTTTTTGACTTTTTTCCGGACAGTGCCCGCTTTGCAGGACATGACGGATGACATTTTGCTTTCTGCGATCTACGCTGGAATCCTGTGCGGGTTGGGTGTGGGGCTGGTGTTCAAGGTCGGCGCTTCCACGGGCGGGATGGATATTCCGCCGCTGCTCCTGAACAAGCATTTTCGCATTCCGGTTGCAGTGGGAATGTATGCGTTCGACGTCATTTTTTTGCTGATCCAGGCGTTCTTTTCCAGCATGGAACAGATTCTTTACGGGCTCATCATGGTGTTCCTGACGTCCATAGTCATCAACAAAGTCATGGTAACCGGAACGAATAAGATGCAGCTTTTCATCATTTCCAAAAAGTTCGAGGAAATCAAAGAGGCGTTGCTGTATGTGCAGGACGTCGGTCTGACGCTGGTGAATATCGAAACGGCTTTTGAGGGGGCGCAGCAGCAAGCGGTGCTGTGCGTCATCGAGCAGCGTAAGTTGTCGGCCATAAATGCCCTGGTCAACGACATCGATCCATTTGCTTTTGTGATCATCGGTCAGGTGCATGAGGTTGCCGGGAAGGGTTTCACACTGGAACGCCAGTCCGGATTAGTCGAATAGAATCAAAAAACTGAGGCGCGCTCCAATTTTGGAGCACGCCTCAGTTTTTCTGTAAATGTATGTGGGTTGTTCTCATGACCGGGTTACCAGTCCGCATTAGGGGATCAAGCCATGGATTGTCGGCTGTTCTCCTTGCGTTCATAAGCAAACAACCGAGAGATCCGCGAAGCGTCGGCTGTTCCAGCGTAACGCCAACGCAAACAACCGAGAGATCCACGAAGCGTCGGCTGTTTCGGCTCGAACGCGGAAGCAAACAACCGAGAGATCCGCGAAGCGTCGGCTGTTCCAGCGTAACGCCAACGCAAACAACCGAGAGATCCACGAAGCGTCGGCTGTTCCGGTCGAATGCGGATGCAAACAGCCGACAGATCCCCGAAATGTCGGCTGTTTTGTCCGAACGCGGACGCAAATAACCGACAGAACGCCGAAGTGTCGGCAGTTCAGGTCGAAAACCGATGCAAACAGCCGACATAGCTTGCTAACAACATTTAAATCAGCGCAGAATCAGTACCCGCGCACGGTTTTTTTCGGAACGTACAATTGCGGGTTGGTTTTTGCAATGACAGCCAGCACCATGATGGTGAATGCGCCGGTCGCCAAGGCGCTGACGCCGTTCATGACGATGGAGTAGAACCATGCGCTCCAGCCTTCAGGGGCGTAGGACCCCCAGAAATAGTAGCCGGCGATTGTGTGCCAGAAATAACGGCCGACTGTGCCGACGATGGTGCCAATAATGACTTGCCATACCAAGGCTTTTTGGTTTTGATCCGCGATCGCTTGTTGTATTTTCGGCGCGTACAAGCCGGCCAAGCCGGTGAAACCAAAGGCGATGAAGTACTCGATGAATCCTTGCAGCGGGGTCAGGATATAGGCTGTCCCGATCAGGATGTGCAGCACGCCCCACAGGAAACTGGCGAAGAAGCCAGGGATCAGACCACGGCGCAGGCAGTAAAGCATCATGACCGGTGCTCCCACCGTTACGGAAAAACTTGGGCCGATATTGAAAGGAATCAGGGACAAAACGGTTGCTAAAGCAGCAATGATGGTCCCTTCGATCCAGATGTTCAGATTTTTTGACATAAAAAACTCCTCCTTTATTGGGCGATACATACCATCAACAAAGGAGGAGAATAAAATTCAATTCTCAATCACAATCCCTACGCTCGTGCTAACGAACAGGTTCGAAGGGTCAGAATCTATGTTCAATCTCAGCCGCGGACGGCCCCCCTTTGTGAAACGGTTTATTCAGTTAAGTTACACTTTACTACAGTTGATTTTTTTATGCAAGTTGCACGGTGCACAAAACCGCATCCAGGACTATGCCATAACGGCTAAACACTTGTGCAGAATGACCTATTTCTGCTCCTTTTCGGCCTGGGCCTTCAGGATGGCTTCGCGCTTCTTTTTCTTCTGCGTGTTCAAGTAGGAATCGACTACGCCGCCAGCCAGCATTCCGATACCGAAGCCGATCGTCAGGTTGCCCGCGAAGTAGCCGATTGAAGCGCCTATCAGCATCCCGTACATCGTGTAATTAAAAGAATTCTGCAATTTCGGATCTTCGTCGACCGGCAGATTTTTCTTGGTCGCCGCGCCAGTATTATTTTTATGCAGTTCCGGTACTTTTGGGGTCACATTCTTGCGTTGGATCTGGTTGCCTTTGTTCTTTTTTGCCATTTAGTGTACATCCTTCCGTCTATCTGACATATGTATTGTCTCCACTGAACATCATATCAGTTAGATTTGGGCTCTTCAATAGCCAGTGGCGTTGGATTTTGGCGAAATCGCACAAAAACGGTCAATTCTTCCCGAATCGGCGGATTAGTGTTCTTCGCCGGACAGTTCGACGGGATCGCCGTTGTCATCCTTAAAGAAACCCTTCAGCACAAAGGCGTCGTCTAGTGGCCGATAACCGATGGCGGTGCGGGCCTGTGAGATGTCCAGGCGCGGAAAACGATTGTCCGACAGCCCGTTTACCAGCAGATACGGCTCGACCAGCTTAGCCTTGATGGCGCAGTCGACCAAGTGGCACAAATCCCGTGGTGACAGGTATTCAGCCAACCCCGCTCCGTCGACGATCGGGTCATCGATATTCTCGTTGAAGTTGCCGATGCGGATGCCGATCGATTCCTGGGCTTTGGTAAAGGCGAAGTGACTGGCCAATCCTTCCAGATAAACTTTCGAAACGCCGTAAAGATCACCCGGGCGGACAGGGGCATCGACGTGAACCTGCACATTTTTCGGGTAAGCGCTGACGGCGTGGATGGAACTGGCGAAGATGATACGTTTGACGAAGTTTTCGTACTTGGAGGATTCCTTGAACAGATAGTAGGGCATCTTGTAGTTCAAATCGATCAGCTCATCGTCAAAAATAGCATCTGGTGAAGGATTACCGGCCAGATGGATAACGTAATCGATTCCTTCGAGCAGGCCGTCCCAGTTGCCGACGACAGTCAGGTCCAATTCCTTGACGATGGTGCCCTCCAAAAGGGCCGGATCGACGTCATGGAAATGGACATCCACCAAAGTCAGTTCGTAGCTCTTCTTCAGATGGTCCACCAAAACTCTTCCTATATTACCGCTTGCGCCGGTGATCATGATCGTGGTCATTTTCGATATACCCCCTTGTTTCTGTGCAACAAATAGTGCTGTTGTTCCCGCTAGTGGCTTTGCTTTAACTGTATGCAAGCCGCCGGGAAATGTCAAAGGATAGCCCTCACAAAAACGGCGATTCGTCAGCTGAAAAGGGAATGTTTTATTTGTGTAAGGAATGGGTAAATTAATTGAGCCACGGGGATTATCCTTGTATAATAGGGGTAAGATGATAGGCAAGGGCAAGATACTTTTCAATCCAAAACGAAGGGGTGAGTCGGATGGAATTGTTGAATTTGCAAATGCGCGCTTTTCAAGGTCAGTGCGGATCTGTTGTGCAACAATCTTCCCGTTCATTCTTTTGCCCGACAGAGCACGTGCTTTCGCATGTGTTTTTTTGTTGATTCTGAATCGAATCAGTCAGGCTTATCATCATAATGCCAAGCATCAAACGGGGGTGATGATCATACTACTTTCTCAAAACAAGTCAAAACGGAAAGGAACGGTGATCCGACGCATATCTCCTAGCTGTCAGGTGTGACAGCCAGCGTACAGATGAAAGGCGTGAGGCCGGATGGCATGGTAACGTATCACCCGAATTGCGAAAAAATATAAAAAACTGGCGAGGCTCCCACGAAAGGGTGCCTCGCCAGTTTTTTTATGAATCGGTGTTATGCTTTTTTGACGAATTCGGACTTCAGTTTCATCGCGCCGAAGCCATCGATTTTGCAGTCGATGTTGTGGTCGCCTTCCACCAAACGGATGCCTTTGACTTTTGTGCCGACTTTCAATGCGCTCGAGCTGCCTTTGACTTTCAGGTCCTTGATGACCGTGACAGTGTCGCCATCCTGCAGCAGGTTGCCGTTCGCGTCCTTGACGATCAATTGATCTTCGTTCGCTGCCTCAGCGGCATTCGCACTCCATTCATGTGCGCACTCGGGGCAGACCAGCATTGTGCCGTCTTCGTAAGTGTAAGGGGAGCCGCATTTCGGGCAATTCGGTAATTCCATCATGATTTGTATGCCTCCGTTGTTTTGATTGGTTGTTTGCTGACTTTTCATTTCCGGCCTTTTCCCAAGGCGGAAGATGCTTCTATACTGCCACATTTTCGCGTTGTTGACAATAGAAAATGGACAATATAAGAATAATAACCAATAAGTAGAAAGCGTAGAAATGTTAGAAGGGCATCAACTGGAGGTCTGGATGTGGAGGTTGGACTTTGAGTTTGTCGGGTATAGCTGATTTATCCGACAAACGGATGCCACTTTTAAATCAAATTGTCGAATGCAGCAGAACATTCGACAATTTTCCTCCCGGACAATGCGGAATTGCCGAATGCAAGCCAACTATTCGACAATTTCAGCCCCCACCCACCCTCAAACAAACAAAAACCGCCCAACCAGCAACACACAGTTGCTGGCCGGGTGGTTTAGATTATTTCATCAGTTGCTGCCGGTCAGCAAGGCGGAAGCCTTCTGAACTGACATTTTCGCTTTACTTTCTTTTATCGCTACCTGCGCAGCCGCCAAGCGGGCGATCGGCACGCGGTATGGCGAGCAGGAAACGTAATCCAAGCCGATGCTTGAGAAGAAGGCGATGGATTCCGGATCGCCGCCGTGTTCGCCGCAGACGCCTAGCACCAAGCCTGGGTTGGTTTCGCGGCCCAGTTTGGCGGACAATTTGACAAGTTTGCCGATGCCTTTCACGTCCAATGAGTGGAACGGATTCGGCTTCAGCAAGCCTTTGTCTTCGTATTCCTGCAGGAACTTGCCGGCGTCGTCGCGGGAGAAGCCGAAGCCCATCTGCGTCATATCGTTCGTGCCGAAGCTGAAGAAGTCGGCCGCTTGCGCGATTTCGTCGGAAGTGACGGCTGCGCGCGGGATTTCGATCATCGTTCCGATCAGGTAAGGGATGGTCACAGCCTTTTCAGCGAAGACTTCGTTGATCTCCGCCACGATTTCCGCTTTGACGAAGCGCAGCTCGTCGACGTCGCAGACCAACGGGATCATGATTTCCGGTGTGATCACGCTGCCGGTTTCTTCGGCTGCAGCGATGGCGCCTTCGATGATGGCGCGCGCCTGCATCCGGTAGATTTCCGGGTAGGTGACGGCTAGACGGCAGCCGCGGTGGCCGAGCATCGGATTGACTTCATGCAAGGAGTCGATGTGCGCTTCCAAACCAGCCAAGCCGGTTCCCATCGCTGCGGCCAAGGCAAGCTTGTCCGCAGTCACTGTCGGCAGGAATTCATGCAACGGTGGGTCCAATAGGCGGACAGTCATCGGCCGCTCCTGCAGCAGAGCGAACATTTCCTGGAAATCCTGACGTTGCATTTCCAACAGCTCTGCCAAGTATTTTTTGCGTTCGTCCAACGTGCGGGAAAGAATCATTTTGCGGACAGCCGGAATCCGGTCCTTATGGAAGAACATATGCTCGGTCCGGCACAGGCCAACACCTTCCGCGCCCAGGGACAAGGCCTGTCTGACATCGGTCGGGGAGTCCGCATTGGCTTTGACTTGCAGCACTTTCATTTCGTTGACCCATTCCATGAAGGTGCTGAATTTACCGCCCAAAGTCGCGTTTTGCTTTGCGATGTTGCCGGCGTAGACTCTGCCGGTGGCGCCGTCAAGCGAAAGCAGGTCGCCTTGGTGTAGCGTCACGTCATCGATGACGACGGTTTTGTTTTCTTCGTCGATGACGGCTGCCGTACAACCGGCCACACAGCATTTGCCCAAACCGCGTGCGACGACTGCCGCGTGCGATGTCATGCCGCCGCGCGCCGTCAGGATGCCTTCCGAGCTCATCATGCCGGCCAAATCCTCAGGCGATGTTTCGCGGCGGACCAGGATGACCGGCAGGCCGTCCTTTTGGGCCGCTTCGGCAGCGGCTGTGGAGAAGTAGATATGCCCGGATGCCGCTCCAGGCGAAGCGCCCAGTCCGGTTGCCAACTGGGCTGCGTCCTCAAGGGCTTGCGTGTCGAAAGTAGGGTGGAGCAACTGGTCCAACTGTCCGGTCTCGATGCGCATCACGGCTTCCTCTTTCGTGATCAGGCCTTCGTCGGCCAAATCCACGGCCACTGCGACGGCTGCGGCTGCTGTCCGTTTCCCGTTGCGGGTCTGCAGCAGGTACAGTTTGCCCTTTTCGATCGTGAACTCGATGTCCTGCATATCGGCGTAGTGGTCCTCCAATTTTTCGGCGATGGCCTTGAATTCGTTGTAGACGGCGGGCATCACTTCCTCCAGCGTGTCGATGTCCAGCGGGGTGCGGATACCGGCCACGACATCTTCGCCTTGCGCATTCATCAGGAATTCGCCGAACAGTTTCTTCTCGCCGGTCGCCGGGTTGCGCGTGAAGGCCACGCCGGTACCGGAATCGTTGCCGCGGTTCCCGAACACCATGCTTTGGACGGTGACGGCTGTGCCAAGGTTATGCGAAATGTTGTGGATTTCGCGGTAAAGGATAGCCCTTTCATTGTTCCATGAAGAGAAGACGGCTTGGACGGCTTGATGCAATTGTTCCAACGGTTCCTGCGGGAAAGTTTCGCCGGTTTCGCGTTGGTAGACGGCCTTGTATTGCGCGACCAGATCGGTCAGGTCCTCCAGAGTCAATTGGTTGTCGAATTGGTAACCGTTCTCATTTTTGACTGTATCCAGAATCGATTCGAAATGGATGCGCGGAACGGATTTCACGACATCGGCGAACATCTGGATGAAACGGCGGTAGCTGTCGAAAGCGAAAGTCGGGTTCTGCGTCTGTTCGGCCAGACCGGCGACGGAAGAGTCGTTCAGCCCCAAATTCAGGATCGTATCCATCATGCCGGGCATCGAGAAGGCGGCACCGGAACGGACCGACACCAGCAACGGGTTGGCAGGGTTATGGAAAGATTTCCCGACCGCGTTTTCCAGGTCGATGAGGGCGGAATCGATCTGCTGCTTGAGCGCAGCCCAAAGTGTCCGGCCTTCATCGAAATAATGGATGCAGGATTCCGTCGTGATCGTGAATCCTGGAGGGATGGGCAGGCCGAGATTGGTCATCTCGGCGAGGTTGGCGCCTTTTCCTCCCAACAACATCTTTTGTTCTTTCTTGCCTTCTGAAAAACGGTAAACCCATTGCTTCGTCATATGCTTTTCCTCCTTGTGAGTGGTTTATAGTTGTTTGCGGCTGATGTTCATGACATCCATATAGTGCAGGATGTGGTCTGCGGTTTCTTCGATCGCTTTGTTCGAAACATCGACGATTTCGCAGCCGATCTGTTTCATGATCTTGTCTGCGTATTCGAGTTCCTCGAGGATGCGCTCCATGCCGGCATAGCTGGCGGAGGGCGGCAGTCCCAACGTTTTCAGGCGCTCCTTGCGGACTTCATTGAGTTTTTTCGGCGAATTCACGAGGCCGATGATCCGCTCCGGCGCAATCGTGAAGATTTCTTTCGGCGGCTTCGATTCCGGAAAGAGCGGGATGTTCGCGACTTTCACGTTTTTGTTCGCCAGATAGATCGACAGCGGTGTCTTCGAAGTGCGGGACACGCCGACCAGTACGATGTCCGCCTTTTCGATGCCGCGCGGATCGCGGCCGTCGTCGTATTTGACGGAAAATTCGATGGCCTCGACGCGGTTGAAATAGTCCTCGTTGAGCTGCCGGTTCATGCCCGGTTTCTCCTTGGCCGGAAGCTGGAACAGTTGCCCCAAACCGGTCAGAACCGGGCTGTAGATGTCGACCCCGATCAGATTGGATTTTTCGATCTGTTCCTTCATGTAATCGGCCATTTCCTTTTTCACGAAGGTGTAGAAGATCATCGCCTTCCTGTCGTCTGTCGCTTTTGCGCAGATATCGTCGATTTCCTCAGTCGTCTGCACGTAGGAATATTTCTTCAGTTGGTAGTTTTCCGTCTCGAACTGGAAGAGGGCGGAACGGATCACCTGATCGGCTGTCTCGCCGACGGAATCGGATACTAGGTAAATCGCATTAAGGTCCATGTGCACACTTGCCTCCTATAAGTCTTTGTTGAAAATATCAAGCAGCAATCTGCTGGCGGTCGATTTCGAAAATTTGCCGATGACCTCTTTTTTGCCGGTTTCCTCATAGACGGAACGGGAAAGCACCGGCAAACTGTCGATGCGATGGGTAACGAGCAATTTCGTGGCATCGACAACGAGCGTATCGCTGAAGACGGTGTGCAGATTCGGCATCTTCGTCATGACCATTCCGACCGGGATGGCATTCAGATCGGAGTCGCCCAGAGCGCTCTTGAGCAGATCCTTGCGGGAAACGATCCCCAGTATTTCCCGGTTGTCGGTGACATAAAGCGAACCGCAATCCTCCAGGAAAAGCTGGATGATGGCATCCTGGATGCTCGTTTCCTTGGTGAGGTTGACCGAGATGGCCATGACCTTCTCGACTTTCTGTTTGGCGATCTGTTCGACCAGCACCGAGTTGGTGTGCTCCTCGTTGATGAGATAACCGACTTTCGGTTTGGCCTGCAGGATGCCGCTCATCGTCAAGAGGTTAAAATCAGGCCGCAGCGTCGCGCGCGCAAAGCCTAGTATGGAGGCAATCTTTTCACCGGAAATCGGCTGCTGCTTCTTGACGATTTCGATGATCTGTTTTTGCCTTTCGGAGAGTTCCATTTTTCCACCTCAAATCTTAATGTGATGTGTTAATGTTTATATAGTATGTCACATTTGGAAGGTTGTCAACAGAAAGTGACATCTTTTTTCTGGTTTGATTTGCGCCGGGTGATGGCGGGCGTTGCATGCGGGGCTCCGGATGATGGATTCTTCTGCGTTATTCATCATCCTCGGATACATCCGCCATCGTCCACCACCAATTCAGACAAGCCCGGCGCCAATTTTATGGCATCTTTCAGCTTGCGCTATGGTAAAATAACAGAGACTATATATGTGAGGGTGTGGCTGAGAATGTACGAAGTGGGATTCGATACACAGGATATTTATGATATGACATACAGCGATGTGACGTACAGCAAAGGCAGAAAATTGTATGAGGATGGCGCTTTGCGGGGATTCCGCTCGGACCCTTCCGGCACTGTGTTCATGGCAGACATCAAAGGGACGAAAAAATATGAAGTAGAAGTTTATCTGGATGAAGATGGGGATGTGGATGATTTTTATTGCACCTGTCCGGCCTTCGAAAGCTATGAAGGGCCTTGCAAACACGTGGTCGCCTTTCTGTTTGCGATACTCAAGTCTTCATCGGGTTCCATTGAGGGTGTGAGACCATTCAGCGGGGCAACGGCGTTGGGCAAAAAACCAAACACCCCATCCAGGAAAAAGTACGATACCGAACAGACGAAACACTTGCTGGATGTGCTCCAGTTCGAATTGCTTCAGGAAAACGATCTGATCGAGCGGACGCCTCTTCAGGTGGAATATACACTTTCCATGGTCGATTACCGCTACGACAAACGCTACAGCCTGCGGTTGCGGGTAGGTTCCGTAAACTTTTATACGGTGAAGGACTGCGGGCAAGTCATCGACGGATTGCTGAAAGGGAATACGATCCCTTTCGGCAAGAAGTTCACTTTTTCTGCGGACAAATACACCTTATCCCCGGAAGACCGCGCCATTTTCCTGACGTTGCAACAGGTCATCGATTCCGCGGCCGTGTCCAGTTACCATTATCCGACGGCCGAGGAGCGCAAAGAAATCGTCTTTCCGCCGAGCATGGTGAAGGAACTGATGGAGAGGCTGGCGCAGCGGCCGTTTGTCACGGTCAAAACCAATTCCTATCAGGCCGGCGGACAAAGGCTGACTCCAGAACACTTGATTCCGGATTCAGCTAAGCTTCCGATCAGTTTCGTGGTGAGCGAACTGCCGGATGGGGGTCTTCTTTTCGATGAAACAACGGATCCGGCGAGGAACAGTGTGTTTTTCGAAGAGGCGGACATCCTTATGGTCGATGATCGTTTCTACTTTCTGAAGCCAAGCATGAGGGAACGTCTGCTCAGTCTCTACGAAGCGCTTGGCGATTCCGGCCATAACGGTCTGCATATCCCCCCGGAAGCGGCAGGGGACTTCCTGGCGATCGCCATTCCGGCTCTGCAGAAGGTTGCGACGATAACGCTGGAGGAATCCGTTCGGGAAACCTACCGACAGTTCCCGTTGAAGACGGAACTCTATCTGGACTGGAAAAAGGACCGTTTGATCACGGAACCGTATTTCCTATATGGCGAAACCAAAATTGATGTCACAAAAGAAGCGATAGCCCAAAAGGTGCTGTCGCCCGACACAGTCGTGCGGGACAGGATTGCCGAGCAGGTGTTTTTCCAAAAGTTCAGGGACGCCAGCCATAATGCCTTCACGATCGACGAAGCCATCTATTTGACTGATTTTGACGACATCATGCCGTTTTTGTACGAAGGGTTGGAAAAATTAGCGGTTGACTGCGAGATATTCCTGACCGCTGCCGCCGAAAGATTGCTTTACCAGCCGGTCCGGTCGCCGAAAATCGCCATTGAGGTCAACAACCAGTCGCGGCTTTTGGATGTGACCTTCAGCACCGATGAAATCAATATCGACGATCTGAAACAGATGGTCCGGCAGATTGCAGCGAACAAGTCGTATCACCGCCTGTCCAATGGCAAGATCGTTAATCTGCGCCAAAAGGAAATCAAGGAGCTGACCGATGCGGTCTTGCAGCTGGACGTGCCTTTGAAGGAACTTAAAGCAGAGATGTCCTTGCCGCTCTACAAAGCTTTCGGTGTCGACACCGATGTGGGGATCGTCCATCAGGATGAGAATTTCATGACGCTCATCAATCGGATGAAGAAGCCCGAAAAGATCGACTTCGACTTGCCCGAGGATTTGAAAGCGACTTTGCGTCCCTACCAGGAAACGGGATACAAGTGGCTGAAGGGGCTGGATCACTACGGCTTCGGCGGTATCCTTGCGGACGACATGGGTCTCGGCAAAACGCTGCAGGTCATCAGTTTCATCGCCGGCTCGCTCGGGGAAGGCGACACCAAACCGTATTTGGTCATCTGCCCTTCCAGCGTGCTCTACAATTGGCAAAAGGAATTCAAACAGTTCGCGCCAAGTATCCAAACGCAGCTCATCACCGGGACGAAGAGCGAAAGAAGTGAATGCGTAAAGGCTGCGATTGCCGAAAATATTCCGGTCTGGATCACTTCCTATCCGCTGTTGCAGCGCGATGAGGATCTCTATGAAGGGCTGGCTTTCCGGACCGTCATCCTGGATGAAGCACAGAGTGTCAAGAACGCCACAGCGAAGACGACAAAAGCCGCTTCCGCGCTCACTGCCAACAACAAGATCGCTTTGAGCGGAACGCCGATCGAAAATGCTTTGTCCGAATTGTACACCATTTTCAGCATCGCACAGCCCGGCCTTTTCGGGACGAGAACGGATTTTAAGAAAATGGAACCGGCACAGATCGCCAAAAAAGTAAAACCGTTCATCCTGCGCCGGCTGAAGGCGGACGTACTGAAGGATCTGCCGCCGAAAATCGAATCGATTGCCTACATCGAAATGACCGAAAAACAGAAAACAGCGTACTTGTCCCAGCTGCAGTTGATGCGCCAGGAAACAAAAGCGATGCTGGACGCGGATACGCTGAACGAGAACCGGATCAAAATATTGGCAGGACTGACGCGCCTGCGCCAGATCTGTTGCGATCCGGCCTTGGTCATGGCCGATTACAAAGGCGGTTCGGGCAAACTGGACCGGCTGATGGAGTATCTGGCGGAGTCCAAAGAGAACGGCAGACGCGTTGTCCTGTTCTCCCAGTTCACCCAGATGCTGGCCATCATCCGTGAGAAGCTGGATGCGGCAGGCGAAGCTTATTTTTACCTCGATGGCCAGACCCCGAATCAGGATCGTCTGAGCCTGACGACTCGCTTCAACGATGGCGAGAAGGATCTTTTCCTGATTTCCCTGAAAGCTGGCGGGACCGGTTTGAATTTGACGGGCGGAGATACGGTCATCCTCTACGACTCCTGGTGGAACCCGGCTGTCGAAAGCCAGGCGACCGACCGTGTGCACCGTTTTGGCCAGAAAAAAGTCGTCCAGGTTATCCGCATGATCGCGACCGGCACGATTGAGGAACGCATCAACGAACTGCAGGAACAGAAGCGTGAAATGATCGATTCCGTCATCCAGGCGGGCGGTCAGTCGGTTACTTCCCTGACGAAGGAAGAATTGATGCAGCTGCTGGAAATGTAAATTTTGCCGCCATTAAAGAGTACGGGAGGCATGCAGGCTGCACCTGAGCCAATACTGTTTTGAAAGGGAAGGGGAATTTTGATGTCGGTTACACCTAATCCGGAAATGGATTTTGAATTATACATGGACACGGCGGTCCTGGCCGGGAAAATCATGCTGGAAAGCAATGCGGAAACTTACCGTGTTGAGGAAACAGTGACACGCATCCTGAACAAGACCGGACTGCAGATGACGGATGCCCTGGCTTTGACGACCGGACTTGTGGCCACGCTCGACAATCCGAATATGCACGCGATCACGGTCGTCAAAAGGATCACGGAGCGCACGACGAATCTGAATAGGGTGTCCCGCGTCAATGCCGTTTCGCGGAATTTTGTTGAAGACAAATTGACCATCCAGGAGGCTTATGATGCGCTGCAGAACATCGATGAAATCCAATACAGCGGGCGCCAGAAAAGCTTCGCGCTGATCGGATTCATCCAGCTTTTCATTTTTCTGATGGGCGGCACCTTCTATGACTTTTTGGCGATGCTTCCGGTCAGCGCCGCAGTTTCGTTTGTGCTGCACACCGCGGCCAAATGGAAAATCCGTCCGTTCATCCAAAACCTGGTCTCCAGTTTTGTGATTGCAGTGATGACGGCCGTTTTGTTCGAGCTGTTGACCTTTCCGATACAACCGGATACGATCATCATCAGTGCCATCATGCCCTTATTGCCGGGTACTGTATTGACGAACGGCATCCGTGACACCTTCCGAGGGGATTATATGTCGGGAGCGGCCAAAATATTGGAAGCCTTTGTGATTGCGGTATTCATTGCGATCGGCATCGGTGCCGGTCTGGTCGTCGGCGGGGAGGTGATCCGGTGACTCTGTTCACTATCGTCCTGGAAATGGCCGTTGCCTTCGTGGCCGTCTTTTTTATCGCCGTCACCTTGGAGGCACCGAAACGGACATTGCGTTATGGTGCCATGGCAGGCGGGTTAGGCTGGGGCGTCTACCTTGTTGGGCTATTGTTTTTGGACATCGTCGCAGCCACTTTTCTGGCCAGTCTGTTCATCGCTTGGATTGCGCATCTGTTCGCGCGTTTGCTGAAGACGCCGGTGACGATCTATTTCATCCCGGCCTTCATCACCTTGGTTCCTGGAGCAGGTGTTTATCAATCGGTCTATTCCTTCATCAACAAAGAATATGCAATGGCGCAGCAGCATCTGGTTCTCACGCTGCAGATATCGGGCGCCATCGCGCTGGCGATCTTCATCGTGGACAGTCTTTTCGGACTCATGGCCAGGATAAAGGCCTCGAGGGAAAAAAATAGTCCGGCCAAATAGTGTCTGCCTGATGTTGGGCATGCGGGTGATCGTTTTTTGTGACACAGAGTTGTAAACTGGATTTAACGTTGCCGTATCGCAAACATGATAAACTTGTATCATTCAGAAGGAGGCAACCGCATGTCAGAGAACAATCAAAAACCGACCAGACAAGAATTACATGGAAATCATAAACGCAATAACCTGCTTGTTGTTTTGGGCGTCATCGCCGCCGCATTTTTGGGGCTCGTGCTCCTTTACAATATTTTTTACGGAAATGACGAAGAACCATCCATGGCAGCAAACAATCAAACAAATTCACAAAACATGATCATCACCGAATCGGATGCTTCCAGCGAAACGTCCTCTTCAGCCGAAGCCTCTTCGGAAAAAGAGGGAAAAGAGGAAAAAGATTCCGAGACGGAAACGGAAGAAGTACCGTCGACCGATGAGAACGTCGCAAAAGCATACACCGGCGACTGGGAACCGATCGGCACGACCCAAACCGGGGAACATGTCACGGATTACAGCGATGGCTCCGCCGACCGCAATGAAATCAAGCAAGCCATTGCCGCCGTGACCGGCATCAGTAGCGATAACATGATCGAATGGTGGGTTGGCAATGCCGGCGACCAGCAAGTCACCGCCACAGTCTCGGATACACAGAAAGAGACGATTGCGCGCGTCCAGCTCAACTGGATCGACGGCGAAGGCTGGCAAGTCACGCTTGTGGAAGAACTGAACGAAATACCGAACAATTGATCAACACACGAAGACGCTCTTTTATTACAGGGCGTCTTTTTTTGCGTTGCTTATTTGGAAATGATTCTGTACGAAATGCGCATTTTGGGGTAAACTGTGTCTGAATAGGAAACAGTTGAGGGGTGTCAAAAAATGGAAGAAGAGAAAAAACCTTACGGAACGGTCCTGCTGAAAGCCGCGAAAATCATCGATCATTTATCGAACAGCAGAGAAGCCCAGAGTCTGGCCGCCATCGCAGCTAACACGGGTCTGTCCAGCCCGACGGCACTGAAGATTCTGGACACGCTGCTTTTGATCGGGTATGTCGAAAAGGACGAGCAGACAAAGCGTTTTACCTTGGGCAGCGCGCTGATTCGCTATGCGAACAATCGGCTGGCGAATCTGGATATCATCAAAATCACCGATCCGTATCTGCGAAACCTGCAGGCCGGGCTGGATGAAACGGTCCATTTGGGCATTCTCGATAAGGATGAGGTCCTCTACGTCAACAAATTGGAGACGCAAAAAGCGATCGCCAACATCAATTCCCGGATCGGCAACACCAACCATCTCTACAGTTCCGCGATGGGCAAGGCGATGCTGGCCGCATTCAGCGATGAGGAGTTAGCGGCCTATCTGGATCGGGTCGAACTGGTTGCGGACACGCCGAACACGATAACCGATCGGGATGTTCTGAAAGAGGAAGTCAGAAACGTGAAAATTTCTGGTTTTGCGACCGATGACGAAGAGAACGACTTGGATGTCATCTGCATCGGGGCGGCGCTTGTGGTCGACAACAAACTCTATGGTGCGTTCAGCGTCAGCACGCCGAAATACCGTTTCGATCGCGAGAAGACCATCGCGAAAGTGCTGGAAACGAAAAAGAACCTGCTGGCCGAACTGGGCAGAACGAACACTTTTGGCTGACTTTGCGTTCGCGTTTGATAGCGGGATTCCCCGCCGAAATGGGGTTGGCGGGGAATCTCGTGCTGTTTGTGGACGTTTTTCCCCGCCAAGGTGGTTTCGGCGGGGTATTTGACCGTGATTTGAACTGATTTACCCCGCCGAAATGGTTTTGGCGGGGTATTTCTGATCATACATTCAATTCCCGAGGTATCGAAGCCCCGAGTCTTCGGGATATTCCGAATGTCAGGTGACAATCAACTGAAGAAATGTCAATAAAATAGGAATTCGATCATATAGGTGTTGAAATAACCAGAAGGAAACCGTATAATGAAACCAAAGTATTTCCTAAAAGAAAATAGTATTTCCTATACGGAAATGTGAAGGGTTTTATATCATGCATTTCAGGTCGGTTGCGTCATACCAGCAAGAAGAATGTAACCGCGTTCAGAAAAAACTAATAATATAATCGGGAGCGTGCAGAAAGATGAGTAAAATTTTGACATTGGGCGAAATCATGTTGCGCCTATCTACAGATCCAGGAACATTGATGACCTATTCCACAAATTTCACCGGGCATTACGGCGGCGGGGAAGCGAACGTCGGCATCAGTTTGGCGAATTTTGGCCATGCAGTGGCTTTCGCAAGCAAAGTGCCGGCCAATCCGTTGGGGGTTGCGGTCCGGAAACATCTGAAAAGCTACGGAATTTGCACAGCTCTGCTGAGAAAAGGCGGGGAGCGCCTCGGTACCTACTATTTGGAAAGCGGCGTTGGGGAACGCGCGGCTTCCGTTGTCTATGACCGTGCTCACTCAAGTTTCTCAAGCATGGAAGCCTTGGAATGGGATTTCGACGAGTTGTTCGAGGATGTGAACCTGTTCCATATTTCCGGCGTCACTGCCGCGCTCACCAAGGACTGGGCCGCACGGTCGGTCGAGTTGGTGCGGGAAGCGAAAAGACGCGGAATCAAAGTCAGTTTCGACATCAACTACCGCGCCAAACTTTGGACGCAGGCCGAATGCGGGGCTTTCCTGGAGCAGGTCTTGCCGTTGACCGACTATCTTTCTGCGGGTAAATTGGATGCCTTGTATCTGATGGGCATTCCGGAAAATACGAGCGAGCAGGAAGATGTGACTTATTACTACGAGAAGATGGCGGAAAAATATCCGAATATCGAAGTCTTCTATTCCACCATCCGTCAGGTGCATTCCGCCAGCCACAATGTGCTCCAAGGGACGATGTGGCGCAACGGGGAAACCACCTTCTCGAACGTGCACACGATCACACCGATCGTTGACCGGGTAGGTGGCGGCGACGCCTATGCGGCAGGGATCCTGCACGGCATCCTTTCCGGATATACAGCAGAGCATACGGTCGATTTCGCGATTGCCGCATCCAGCATGAAACACACGATCCACGGCGACTGCAACCAGTTTTCCGCCGAAGAAGTGGAAGACTTCAAGAATTCCGAGTCCGGCGCGATCAAACGATAAAAATAGGTATGACAAAAAGGCAAGCATTCAGTCAAAAACCGAATGCTTGCCTTTTTTGTCGACTGCACCGCGCAGCATTTTCATCAGATGAATTCGCTGTCGTATTGCTTCTCAATTTGTTTCATTTCGTGGTAGCTGACTTGGTCGAGCGTCATGGATGCCAACAGCAGATTAAAATCATCGCGGGCTTCCGGATCGGCGGCGTCCCAGATGAGCGTGTGCGCTGCCTCGTCCTCGCCGAGATCCTCGGAAAAATCGACCATGCTGTCGCGCCATT
The DNA here is from genome assembly GCF_963667775.1 of uncultured Trichococcus sp. Classification (NCBI taxonomy): domain Bacteria; kingdom Bacillati; phylum Bacillota; class Bacilli; order Lactobacillales; family Carnobacteriaceae; genus Trichococcus; species uncultured Trichococcus sp. The sequence goes on from NZ_OY764015.1 coordinate 237,477, forward strand.
TGATGTATGCTTCGTATTGTCCAGGTTTCATATTGTGTCCTCCATTATTTTCATTTCATGATGTAGATCATTTCGATTTCGCGTTTATCGAGATCGGTGCCGCGCTTCATGAAGCCGGCGTTTTCAAGCGTCTCGCGCCCCCATTGGTTGCCGATCTGGACGGATGCTTGCAGCAGCGAGCATTCGAATTGCGTTTCGATCCATTTCGCAATCTCGCGGATGCTTTCGGAACCGAAGCCTTTGGATTGGAAGGGCTGGCCGATCATGATCTGTTCCAGCGTCATGATCGTTGCCTTTTGCTCGTTTTTGACGAACGCCAAGCCGACCAGTTCTTCCTCCGCATAAAGGGCGACCGGGAACAATTGTTGCGGTTGGACATAGGCGAGCGCAACTATTTCCGAGTTCGGGCGGACGTATTTGCGCTGCCAATCATCGACGCTCAGCGCAAGTGCGGCCTCGATATTATCTTGTGAAAGGTTCCGTATCTGTAACATGTGTCACTCCTCTTTCTCTATGAACTCATAAGAATCATTTTAGACGACATCAGGAGGATGCGCAACTTATGAGCGAACCACAATCCGATAAAAATATAAAAGAAAAAACAGATATCGCAAGGATATCTGTTCAGCTCAGGCATAGGTTCAATTCAGCGCGCCGATCATCTATCAAACCTTTCCCGACGCTTGGTGGACTTGATGAATAGCTGCTTCAGGGCAATACTGTCGTCGTTCTTGATGGCAGCCTTGATCAGGTCAAGCTGATCCTCGAACGTCTGGATGCTTTTCAGCAAATTCTCCTTGTTTTCAAGAAAAAGTTCGCTCCACAGCTCCTCGTTGATTTTGGCGATCCGCGTCAACTCGCGGTAACTGTCGCCGGTGAATTTTTCCGTTTCGCGGCCTTCGACATCACTGTTCACCAACGCTACGGCGATCGCGTGCGGCAACTGGCTGGTGAAAGCGATCATTTCGTCATGGTAGTCGGCAGAGATGCGCGTGATCCGACCGAAGCCCATCTCCATGATCAAAGCTTCCATGAGAGCAAGATTCTCCTCCTTGTTGGAAGAGAGCGGCGTCAGGATGTAATTCGCACCTTTGTACACGGAACTGCTGGCGAAATCGATGCCTTTTTTCTCGCGTCCGGCCATCGGATGACCGAAGACAAAGTCGATCGAGGCAGGCAAAACCGACAGGATATCCTCGATGAAGAACTTTTTGACGCCCGTAGCATCCGTCAGAATCGAACCCGGCTTGAAATGATCCTTATGGGTGACGATGAAATCATGCACCAAACGGGGGTAGAGCGAAAAAATCACCAAATCTGATTGCGGCAGGATGTCTTTCCCATCCTGATAGCCCTCCTTGATGAGCCGCTGCGCTTTGGCTTTGTCCAGCGTCGTCTGATCGATGTCGATGCCGTAAAGATTGCGGTATCCGGCATCGTGAAGGGCCATCGCGAAAGACCCGCCGATTACGCCCAGGCCGACGATCGTGATGTTCAGCTCCTTATTGAGGGTTGTCATGGACGTCGCCTTCCTTTCCTGCGCCGATGTGGAGCGCGATGATTTCAGCGGCAAGCTCTTCCAACGGTTTGTCGTTCTTGACGACGAAATCCGCAGCGTCTTGATAGAGGGTTTCGCGTTCGTCCTTCAGCGCATAGATCCGTTCCAAACCGTCCTTCAGGAGCGGGCGATGGGAAACTTCGATGTCATGCGTGATGTCTTCGACGGCGCGGTCGATGTAGTAGACTGTCCCGTTCTGTTTCAAGGCCACGATGTTCTCGTTCCGTTTGACGACACCACCGCCCGTGCTCACGACCGTGTCCTCGAAATCGGCAATTTGCTTATAGGCATTCGATTCGATGTTGCGGAAATAGTCCTCTCCGGTTTGGAAGAGGTCGGTGATGCTTTTGCCGGTCTTCTCCTCAATGAAGGCATCCGAATCGATGAAACGGTAACCGATTATATTGCTCAATAATTTTCCTAAAGTCGTCTTGCCTGCGCCAGGCATTCCGATCAGGATGATATTTTTTCCCAAATCCTTCACCTATTCCCGTCATGATGTTATTTTGTCATAGATTTCTTGGTTCAATGCCAGCTCGAAAGGCCGATCCAGCCAAATTTCCTGGGATTTGATCCCTTGATGCACCAACATTTCCAAGCCGTTGCAGGTTTTTAGGCCGGCAGTCTTTGCCAAACGCAGGAATTCCGTTTCCTGCGGGTTGTAGATCAGGTCCACCGCTGCACCGAAGTTAGAAATCACTCCAACCGGCACCGCGCTGCGGCCGATGTTGTCCGGGAACATGCCGAGCGGCGTCGTGTTGATGATCAGGTCGCCTGAGATGTCCGCTATCTCATCATAGCCCATCAAGGATATGCGCGGATCGTCCGGAATATCCGTAAGGGAACCTTTTTTGCGTGAAACGATGATAATGTTGTTGATGCCATTATCAAGCAAATACAAAACTACCGCTTTTGCGGAACCGCCGAAGCCCAGGACCATTGCCGTCCGGTTTTCGACCGCAATGCCGTGCGAGGCCAACATGGTTCCGAATCCGTAATAATCCGTATTGGCGCCATAGAGCTTGCCGTCTTTCACCTTGATTGTATTGACTGCACCGATGCGCGTGGCTTCCGGTGTAATTTCATCCAAGTAAGGCATTACCGTCTGTTTGTAGGGAATCGTCACGTTGACCCCGACGAACTGCAGCACACGGATCCCTTCGATCGCTGCTTCCAACTCATCAGGGGACAATTCAATATGTTTATAACCGGCATCCATGCCGAGCAGATCGAAAAAAGTCGAATGGATTCTCTCTGAATAACTGTGGCTCAGATGTTCGCCGAATAATCCGAAAAATTGCATCAGGTTTCACTCCTTTTAGGAAAGTGTAGATTATCGCCATCTAAATTTCAATACCCAGATTAAATTAAAAAAAAATTAAAAAAACTATTGCAATGATTAGAGCGTTTGTTATAATAATTGAAATCAGACGTTTTCATTATGAATTCAGCTGATTAAACGATACAAAAGAGAAGAGGTCTTCCGATGGGTTCCACGCATGCTATCAATCTTTTACAAACAAACTTTTACTTTACATACTTTACATTCTGGGGCTTTTATTTTAGCGCTGGATATTTTGTTTGGAAAAAATTGCATAGAGCGAATATGAGAAACATCAGAGGATGCGAGAAATAGTTTGCAGGGCGGATCGTCAGGCAACAGCATTTTTGGATAACGAAGCTTAACGCGGTGCTCATATCATATGGGCACCGCTTTTTATTTTTTTAAAAGCAAAAATATACTAGGAGGAACAAGACATGATCATCATTTTGAAGAAAACGGCCAAACAAGAGGAAATCAACGAACTGACAAAACGCTTAACGGATAAAGGGGTCATCGTGAGCCCGGTAATCGGCGAAACAATGACTATTTTGGGCTTGGTAGGCGACACTTCGAGAGTATCGATGGACACCATCCAGCAACATCACATCGTCGAACGCGTATTGAAAGTTCAGGAGCCCTACAAAAAGGCGAACCGTAAATTCCATCCGGACGATACGGTTGTCGAAATCGACGGCCAACGCATCGGTAACGGCTACTTCGGCGTGATCGCAGGTCCTTGTTCCGTCGAAGGCGAAGAACAGATCATCAGCATCGCGCAACGCGCAAAAGCGGCAGGCGCTAACTTCCTCCGTGGTGGAGCTTTCAAACCGCGTACTTCCCCATACAGCTTCCAAGGTTTGGAATTGGAAGGCTTGCGTTTGCTGAAACTGGCGAAGGAAGCTACCGGATTGCCGATCGTAACGGAATTGATGTCCACGAAATTCGTAGACGAATTCGAAGCGGATGTCGATCTGATCCAAATCGGTGCCCGTAATATGCAGAATTTCGACCTGTTGAAGGAAGTCGGCAAGACAAAGACGCCGGTCCTGTTGAAGCGCGGTTTGTCGGCAACTTACGAAGAATGGTTGATGTCGGCTGAATACATCATGTCCGAAGGGAACGAAAACGTCATCCTTTGCGAACGCGGCATCCGTACATTTGAAACGGAAACGCGCAATACTTTGGATATCCAGGCTGTTCCGGTCATCCAGAAATTATCCCACTTGCCGATCGTCATCGATCCAAGTCACGCCGGCGGTTCTTCTTACTTGGTGCCATCCATGTCCAAATCGGCAGTCATGTCCGGAGCGAACGGGCTGATGATTGAGATCCATCATGATCCTGAGAACGCATGGAGCGATGGCCAACAGTGCCTGAACCCGAATGAGTTCGATGAGTTGATGGCTGTCGTAAAACAACTGATTGCTATTGAAGGCAAACATTTGGATGCGGTAAAATAAAGGAAGAACTTTCCGCGCATTCCAATGCGTTGGCTAGCTTCACGGGTTGGGCCTGAACGAACCCGTTCCGCTTTTCTTTAACCATATCTGAATGAGGAGTGAAACAATGGCTGAATTACATGTAGGACTCGGCAAAAACAGCTACACGATCCTGATCGAAAATGGCTTGCGCCACCGTCTTCCGGAAGAAATCAAGAACATCTACAGCGGCAAGAAGATTGCCATCATCACGGACCATAACGTCAATGCGCATTACGGTGCACAGTTGGAGGAAGGGCTGCAGGCAGCGGGATACGAGACGCTTGTGGTGGCCCTGCCTGCCGGCGAGCAGACGAAAGACTTTCAGATGCTACCGCAGATCTATGACCAATTGTTGGATTTCCAACTGAACCGCAGTGAACTGATCATTGCTTTGGGCGGCGGCGTCATCGGGGATCTTGCAGGCTTTGCGGCTGCCAGCTTCCTGCGCGGCGTCCCATTCATCCAAATCCCTACTTCCTTGTTGGCTCAAGTGGACAGCAGCATCGGCGGCAAGGTCGGCGTCGATCTGGCAAGAGGGAAGAATCTGGTCGGAGCTTTCTACCAACCGAAGAAAGTGTTCATTGATCCGGAAATGCTGAATACGTTGTCGGACCACTTTTTCCGTGACGGTCTCGGGGAAGTCATCAAATACGGCTGCATCAAGGATGCCGAATTCTTCAGCTTCCTGCAGACGCTGCACACCCGCGAAGAGATGATGGCGCACATCGAACGAATCCTCTATACGTGCTGCGACATCAAGCGCAGAGTCGTGGAAGAGGACGAGAAGGATACCGGCGAACGGATGCTGCTGAACTTCGGACACACGATCGCGCACGCTCTGGAGACCTACACCAATTATTCGAAATATTCGCACGGTGAAGCAGTGGCCATCGGGATGGTAGCCATCACACGCCTTTCCGAGAAAAAAGGTTTGACAAAACCAGGAACGGCAGCTGCGATCGAAGCAATGGCGAAACAAGTCGTCTTGCCTACGGAACTGAACATCGGGGAATTTGATTTGGACAGTTTATTGGCGATCATGACGTTGGACAAAAAGAATCTGGACGATCATCTGAAAGTCATCCTGTTGAAGGAAATCGGCATCAGCTACGTTCAGGACGAAACCATCGCCTTTTTTGACGATCTTGAAAACATGTAGGACTATACTATAGAAGAAACAAAATCGAAGCAACAAACAGGAGGGTTATAATGGATTTGACGATACAGCCACATAAGCTATCGGGAACAGTGACGGTCCCGCCTTCAAAGAGTTTGGCGCACCGTGCAGTCATCTGCGCGGCGCTTTCCGACGGCATCTGCAAGATCGATAATATCGCGCTTTCGGATGACATCATCGCAACTACGGAGGCCATGAAGGCATTCGGAGCGGTCATCGAGCAGGACGGCAGCACTTTGACGATCACCGGCGCGGGCCGCTACGTTGCAGACGCAAAAGCCGCTGATTCGGCAACGACCGCAGCGCACCTGATCGACTGCAACGAATCCGGTTCGACGCTGCGCTTTGTCGTGCCGATTTCGACGCTTTTCCAAGGCGCGAGCCGTTTCATCGGCAGAGGCAATCTGGGCAAACGTCCGTTGACGATCTTCTACGATATTTTCGAGGAACAAGGCATCTCTTACAAACCGACTGAAGGCGAACTGGATTTGGTCGTCGACGGGAACCTGAAACCGGGTCATTTCTCGTTTCCCGGGAATGTCAGTTCCCAATTCATCACGGGTCTTTTGTTCACGCTGCCGTTGTTGGACGGAGATTCGGTCATCACCATCACGACGCCGCTTGAATCGATCGGCTATATCGATCTGACGCTGGATGTCATGAGCGCTTTCGGTGTCACCATCGAAAACGAAGGCCATCAACTCTTCCGGATTTCGGGCGGACAATCCTACAAAGCGACGGATTACCGCGTCGAAGGCGATTATTCCCAAGCGGCCTTCTTCCTTTGCGCCGATGCCTTGGGGAATGACCTCTTGGTGGACGATCTGTCGATGGATTCCCTCCAGGGTGACCGCGCTGTCGTATCCATTCTAGAAGCGATGGGCGTCTCTTTTGAGCAGCAGGGCAACGGTCTGATCGGCACGGCAGCAAATGGGCTGCACGGCACATTGATCGATGCGGCGCAATGCCCGGACATCATCCCGGTTGTTGCGTTGACGGCTTGCCTGAGCGAAGGCAGAACCGAAATCATCAACGCCGGCAGACTGCGCATCAAAGAATGCGATCGTTTGGAAGCGACGGCCAGCGAGTTGAAGAAACTGGGCGCTGACATCGAAGAATTGCCGGAAGGCCTGTTGATCCACGGCGTCAAATCGCTGAAGGGCGGAGAAACAGTCTGGAGTCACAAGGACCACCGCATCGCCATGATGCTGGCGATCGCGGCGACAGTCTGCGAACAGCCGATCACGGTCACGGATGCCGAGTGCGTTTCAAAATCGTATCCGAATTTTTGGGAAGACTATAAAGCAATAGGAGGCAAGATACAATGAGTGGTATATTTGGGAATAAATTGAAGGTATCTATCTTCGGCGAATCGCATGGTTCCGCAATCGGCGTCACCATCGACGGTCTGCCGCCAGGCCATGAAATCGATATGGACAAAGTTCTGGAGGAAATGAAACGGAGAGCGCCAGGCCAAGGAGCTTTGACGACGCCAAGGAAAGAAAAAGATCAACCTGAGATCTTGAGCGGCTACTTCAACGACAAGACGACAGGCAGCCCGCTTGCGGCGATCATCCGCAACAGCGATACGCGCTCCAAAGACTACAGCCAGATGAAGAAATTGATGCGTCCCGGCCAGGCCGATTATCCCGGCTATGTCCGTTACGACGGCTTCAACGATTACCGCGGCAGCGGCCATTTCTCCGGCCGGATTACAGCACCGCTCGTGTTTGCCGGGGCCATCGCGAAGCAATTGCTTGAAAAGCAAGGCATCACCATCGGCGGACACGTGAAGAGTGTCGCAAAAATCCAGGATGACAGCTTCCTGAACACGGAAATCACTGCTGAAATGCTGAAAGGCTTCGCAGGCAAGGAATTGCCGTTGCTGAACGAATCGCTCGAAGAGGAGATGCGCAATCTGATCCGTGAAGCGAAAGCCAGCGGGGATTCCGTCGGCGGTACTGCGGAAATCTGCGTGTTGGGCATCCCGGCAGGCGTCGGCAACCCATTCTTTGATTCTGTTGAATCCGTTTTGGCGCACATTCTTTTCTCCGTGCCTGCCATCAAAGGTCTGGAATTCGGAACCGGCTTCGGCATCACAGAGATGCTGGGATCGGAAGCGAATGATTCCTACTACTATGACGGCGATCAGATCAAGACCCGCACGAACCATAACGGCGGCATATTGGGCGGCATCACGGACGGCATGCCGATCATCTACAAAGTAGCGATCAAGCCGCCAGCATCCATCACAAAAGTGCAGCAAACCATCAATATCGAAGACAAAACGGCTGCGGAATTGTCGGTCGAAGGCAGACACGACCCGATCATCGTACCGCGCGCCATTCCTGTATTGGAAGCCGTGACGGCGATTGCGATCCTGGATCTGCTGTTGGATTCCAAATTTTATAAATACGACTGAGAACGGAGTGGAAGGCTAGTATGACGGACTTAGAAGACTATCGCAAAGAGTTGGATGCCATCGATCAGGAGCTTGTGGCGCTGTTCGAGAAACGGATGCAGATTTCCCAAGCCATCGGCAACTATAAGCTGGCGCATGATTTGCCCATCTTTGATGAAGGCCGTGAGCAGCGTGTCGTGGAACAGAATCTAACCCATCTGAAGAGCGAGGAGTTTGCGGTGCAGACCCATCATTTCTTGGATACGATCATGGATCTTTCCAAGGAAGCCCAAAAGGATGTCCGGGCAGCCGCGAACGATTATGAGCAGATTTTTGCCATCCATGAACCGAAGCAGCCTGCGCAGATCGGTTACTTCGGGGAAACGGGCTCCTTCTGTGAAGAAGCGATGTTGGCTTATTTCGAGGAAGCGCCCCGCGATCCGAAAAACTACCATACTTTCGAATCGCTGTTCCTGGGAATCCAGAACGGGGAAATCGATTACGGCGTACTGCCTGTGGAAAATTCCTCCACCGGCGCGATTTCACAAGTGCTCGATCTGTTGTACAAATACGGCCTTTCCATCGTAGGCGAGCAATACATCAAAATCGAGCAGCATCTGATCGGCCTGGAAGGGACCGGTCTGGATCAGATCGAGGAAGTCTATTCGCACCCGCAAGGTTTCCAGCAATCCACCGATTACTTCAAGGACCACGAGCAGTGGCGTCAGATTCCGTTCCACAGCACCTCCGACAGCGCCAAAATGGTGAAGGATTCCGGGGATGTGCATAAAGGTGCCATCGCCAGCAGAAGGGCCGCCCAGATCCATGGCCTCGCCATCTTGGCGGAAAGCATCCAGAACCAGAGCGAAAATACGACCCGCTTCATCATCGTCGGCAAAGATCTCGAGTCGAATCCGCGCTGCAACAAAGTCAGCGTGGTGTTCTCTTTGGACAACCAAGCCGGCACGCTGTTCAAGCTGCTGCGCCATTTCGCGCGGTACCACATCAACCTGATCAAAATCGAGTCCCGCCCGGTAGAAGGGGAGAAATGGGAGTACTTGCTTTACCTGGACTTCGAAGGCAACATCGCCGACGAAAATGTCCATGAAGCCCTGCGCTTCATCCACCGGAGCAGTGTCTATTTCAGACTTTTGGGCTGCTGCATCGCCGCAACCGAAAACAAATAAGCAAAGCATTCCGCGCAAGGGCGGAATGCCGGAAAAGCCAGCAATGACCGCTATCTGCGGTGCGTTGCTGGCTTTTTGTTTTTTCAGATTCTTGCAGTCCGGGGTAAAAATGGGTACTATTAAGTAGAGAACGCGTTACGGAAGGGTGAGTTTATTGAAAGCAGCAGAGAGACGAAATGAAATCATCAAATTATTGGAGGCCACGGATCAACCGGTGAATGCCACCCAACTGGCCGAACTGTTGTCGGTCAGCCGGCAGGTCATTGTGGGCGATATCGCCTTGATCCGTGCCAAAGGGATTGAGATTCTGGCAACGCCACGCGGCTATCTATCCGCGAATGCATTCAAAGGCGAAGGCTCCCTGTTCACAGGGAAAATTGCCTGCCAGCACTCGCAAGCCGAGACAGTGACGGAACTGAACATCATCGTAGACAACGGCGGCGAGGTCGTGGATGTCCAGGTCGAGCATCCCGTCTACGGCACGTTGACCGGGGAACTGCATATCCGTTCGCGCCATGATGTCATCGACTTTATGAAAAAAATCGCATCAAATGAAGCGGCGATGCTGTCTTCGCTGACGGGCGGCGTACATCTGCATACACTTGCCTGCAAGGATGAAGACACATTTCTGCGCATAAAAAAAGAACTGCAGGAAGCGGGCATCCTCTATTCCGGATGAAAACGCATGGGAATAAGCTTGACAACTCCTGAAAAGATTATATAATATATTACAACTGTCAAGACAGTTGTAAACATCTTTGGAGGGATTGGCGAAATGAATACACGTACACAAACGAAACACATTACGATAGCTGCTCTACTGATTGCAATAGGGATCCTGATACCGATGATTTCCCCTTTGAAAATAATTCTGGAACCGGCCTCCTTCACTTTGGCTAGCCATGTGGCGACCATGCTCGCTATGTTCCTTTCACCCGGTATCGCGGTCGCAGTTGCCTTCGGAACGGCTGTCGGCTTCATGTTGGGCGGCTTTCCGTTGGTCGTGGTCCTACGTGCGGCTACGCACATGATCTTTTCGTATTTTGGTGCCAAATACATTCAAAAGCACCCGGATATGGCCCACAACATCAAAAAATCGTTGCTCTTCAGCTTTGTGCTTGGCGTTCTGCATGCCGGGAGTGAAGTCATCGTCGTCAGCCTGTTCTATTTTGCGGGTAACCTTACGGAAGCCTATTACGATAAAGGACTGATTTCTTCGGTCATGTTGCTGGTCGGTGTCGGAACCGTCATCCACAGCATGGTCGATTACTGGTTGGCTCAAATCGTCTGGAAAACAGTCGGCAAAAAAGCCCTGCCTTTACGCTCTGTGTAGAGCGGAAAACGAATAAAATCAAAAGGACGCATCCCGGATTTAATTGCGGGATGCGTCCTTTTCTGTGTGCGGATCATTCATTCTTTCAAACAGATTTAACCGTTCGCCAGCAAAAATTCGCAAAGGTTAGGGTCATAGATGAAAATTTCGCCGGTCTCGATGATGTAGTGCCAACCGCTGATCTGCAGCTTGTCGGCTTCCATTCTTTCGGCGATATAGGGATGGCTAACCAAATGTTTCAGCTGCTCCAAGACATTGCCTTGTTCCATCATCCAGGCACGCGCCTCGGGTTCGGATTCCGGGATTTCCTTCAGCACGCGATCGCGGACGGGGTGAATCAGTTCCAGCCACTTGCGCGTATGCGGCAAATCATCGAGCTTGCCCTCGGGATAAAGGCAAGCAGCGCAGCCGCCGCAGTTCGAATGGCCGCAGATGATGATGTTCTCTACTCCGAGCGCGAGCACGGCATACTCGATAGCGGATGTCGTCGCCAAATATTCCGAAGAGACCCGGTAAGGCGGCGCGATGTTGGCGATGTTGCGGATGATGAACAATTCACCCGGTAACGTTCCGGTGATCATATTCGGATCGATGCGCGAATCGGAACAGGAAATGAAGAGGGTATGAGGTTTCTGGGAACTTTTCAAACCTTTGAACAGCTCTCGATGAGATTCAAAATCCCTCCTCCTGAAATTGACGATACCTTTTAATAACTTATCCAAGCTCATACCTTCTTTCTGAAATGATTAACCGAACAACAGTTGTGCCAATTGCACGATGATCGGGATAGTAAATAAAGACAAAAGAGTGGTCAGAACCACAAGCCGCGCGCCGTATTCATAGTCTCCGCCGAACAGACGGCCAAGGATGGCGGTATTCGTTGCAGCCGGCGCACAGGAAGCGATGGTCAGGACGATTTCCACCATATAGTCATCTATCGGCAACAAGTAGATGACGCCGATAGAGATGAGGGCGGTGACGATCAAGCGCAGGAAAGTGGTCCAATACGCTTTCGGGAAAGCCAGTAATTCCGAAAAATTACTGTTGGCGATGTAGCTGCCCAGAATGATCATGGCCAGAGGTGTGTTCAAAGCAGCCAAGCTGTCGACGGATTTCCAGAGAAAATCAGGGACCGGTAAGCGACTGATGTAGATGGACAAGCCGATGACAGCCCCGATCATACCGGGATTGAGGATAGTTTGCCGCAGCGTCATCGCTTTTTTGTCCCCGGATATCAAATATTGGCCATAAGTCCACTGGGTGACGTTGTTTGCCAGGATGTAGCCGGACATGAAAAAGACGCCCTCATAGCCCACCGTCGCGAGCACCAAGGGGATGCCGACAAAGCCGGCATTCGGGAAAATCGTGGCATATTTATCGATACGATCCTCTTTTTTTAACAGGAAATGGACGATGGCTGCGCGGATGGAAATCGTCAGAAAAGCCGCCAACGTAGCCCACAACAACAATTTCAAACGGTGCGCATCAAATGCTGCATTGAAGGATGTGATCATGGTCGCGGGCATCACGAACAAGGAGAGGATGGTCGATATCTGACGCGAACCCTCACTGTTGATGACATTCGACCGGATCAGCAGAAAACCAAAGAACATGATGCTGAACATAGTCAGCAACTGTTGGAAAACGATACTTATCAAAGTGGTGCGGCACCCCTTTCGTGTGCGGAAGCTTGATTTCATTTTTTTTCTGTTCCTACATGATAACACACCACGTGGTATAATTTTAAGGAAAATCTCATAAATGTCTAGTATAATGTATTGGTATGCATCATAAAACAAACAACGGCGTCTTGAGCTGAAGAATGGAGAATTATAGATGGCAAGAGTAGAAAGTTTTGAATTGGATCACGATTTGGTGAAGGCTCCGTATGTCCGCCAAGCCGGCTATGAAGTGCACGAAACGGGGGCTATCGTCACAAAATTCGATCTGCGTTTTGTGCAGCCCAACCAGGATGCGTTGCCGACAGGGGCCATGCACACGCTGGAACACCTTCTGGCGATCAATATCCGCGATTATGTGGATGGCGTCATCGACCTTTCGCCGATGGGGTGCCGCACCGGTTTTTACATGATCTGTTGGGGAGAACATACGCCGGAAGAGATCGCTTCCGCTTTGGAAAAAGTGCTGCAGATCGTAGTGGATGCTACAGTAGTTCCGGCAACGACAGCGAAGGAATGCGGCAATTACCGCGATCATTCCCTGTTTGGCGCAAAAGAATACGCGAAGCAAGTGTTGGCGGCCGGCATCAGCCGCGATCCCTTCACGCGCACAGTCTAAAAAATTAGGGAGGGTTGATGTTATGACGAAAGAATTGATCGTAAGGACAGGGCCGCAAGAATATGAATGCAGAGAAGGCGTCCTGTCGACTTTGCCGAAACGATTGGAAGAACGCTTCGTAAAAAATATTTTGATCGTGCATGGGACAGTGTCCTGGCAAAAAGCCCGCCCCTACCTTGAAGACCTCTACCGAGCTGGTTTTTCGATCTCCGAAGTGGCTTTTTCGGGCGAATGCAGCTATGAAGAAGTCGGCCGCATCGTCGGGCTGGCCGAACAGCACAAAAGCGATGCGATCATCGGCATCGGCGGCGGAAAAATCATGGACGCGGTGAAATATGCTGCCGCAAAAGCGGGCTGCATCCTGAATGTGATGATCCCGACCTTGGCGAGCAATTGCGCCCCTTGGACGCCGCTCAGCGTCATGTATACCGAGGATGGTGTGTTTATCCGCTACGATTTTTTGCAGCAACAAGCTTCGCTTTTGTTGTTGGAACCGCGCTTGATCATCGATTCGCCGAAGGATTTCTTTGTGGCCGGATTGGCGGATACGCTGGCTAAATGGTACGAATCTGATGAGATCCTTTCGTTGCCTGAGAATGCGCAGCAACCGATGCTGATGATGGCGCGCCAAGCAGCTTATATCTGCAGACAAAGCATTTTGGATCACGCCGAATTGGCGATCGCCAGTCTGGAAGCGGGCGAAGTGACGGAAGCTTTTGTGAAACTGACGGAGGTCATCACCTCCATCAGCGGCATGGTCGGCGGGATGGGCGACGCTTTTGCGCGGACGACCATCGCCCATGAAATCCACGATGCCATCACCAATTTCCCTGAATCGCACCACTTCCTGCACGGACATAAAGTTGCCTACGGAATCATGGTGCAATTGGCTTATGAGAAGAAATGGGCGGAAATCGACAATTTGATCCCGTTCTATGCACATCTCGACATTCCGAAGAGCCTGCACGATCTGCATTTGGGCAGATTGGACGCGGAGGGCATCATGGAGATCGCCAGTCTGTCTACCAAACCTGATGCGCCGGTGCATGGATTGCCTTACGAAGTCACTGCCGAATTGATGGCCGAAGCGATCCGAGCGCTCGAGGATTACATGGCGAATTTGCCGGAACTCTGACCCGCAGGCTGGAAATTGTGGGCGCTATTTTGAGCTGGCGGATGACCGCTCCGGTTTGGCAAATTCTGGAATAATCGGTATACTGTAAACACGAACATTTACCGGTCAGAATAAATACCCATTTATGATAAGCGAGGGATCGTCGATGAATAGCGAAGAATTAGTGTCCAGAGCAAGAGCCGCCATGCAGCATGCATACAGCCCGTATTCCCATTTTCCGGTAGGGGCGGCCGTCCTCTATAACGACGGCGCAGTGATCGAAGGCGTAAACGTGGAAAATGTTTCCTTCGGGGCCACCAACTGCGCAGAGCGGACCGCCTTGTTCACCGGTGTGACGAGAGGCTACCGCAAAGAGGATGTCGCAGCAATCGCCATCGCCGGCGACACGGAAACATTCCTCCCGCCCTGCAGCATCTGCCGGCAGGTGATGGTGGAATTGTGCGCGTACGAAACACCAGTCTACCTTTCCGACAAGCACGGGAAAATAAAGGAAGTGACGATCAAAGAGTTGGTTCCGTATGCCTTTACCGATTTGGATATGTAAAAAACAACTGCGGCCCACCACGCAAAGGTGGGCCGCAGTTGTTTTTATGCTACATTTTTAAAAATAACAGGTAAGCCAAAGTCATCATCAGCAGCAAATGCGCACTGATGCCGCCGAGGCAAAGGTAAAGCGTATCCCATTTCGTTTCGTTGATCGTCTGGTAAAGGCTGGCGATGAACGTCACCAGATAGCTTGATAGATGGATCAGGAACAACAACAGCACCGGGACCGCCATCAAAATCGGGGCAATCAGGCTGATCACGAAGGCGGCGCCCAACAGCAACAGACCAAAAGCGTTCATTCCCGCATATTGCGTCATCCAGTTATGGAAGGCGTGGCGTCTGTGCAAAAAGAATGTTTTGATGAAGTACGCCAAGAACGGGTAGAGATAATAGAACAACAGGAACAGCAGGAAATTCTTCATGAACCAAACAACCGGTTCGGCCTGGAAAGTGACGGTCGGCAACAAGGAAATTTGTGAGAGCAAATCGTATTGATCAACCAATGCGACCGCAATCCTCGTCACCAGTCCGGCCGAAAGCAATGCCGAAAGGACAAAGGTGAAGTAGCCGTAAAGATTATGGCTTTCTCTGCGCGATTTTCTGGTCTCCGCGGGGTCTTTCATTTTTGTCCACAAAAAACGGATGTAGCGGATGGACTTATTCTTGGCCTCATTGAAAGAGAAAGCTTGCTTTTCAGCGCGCGAAGCCGCATCCGAGTAGTCTTCATCATCATCCGCCGTTAGGTCGACAAAATTTTTTTTAGACTCCTCGAACAAAGTGGACTGATAAAACGCATCTTGAGGGATCGCTTCCGACCCGGAAACATCCGACCCGCACATAGGGCAGATCAAAGCTTCTTTCGGGATGCGATTATGGCAATAGACACATATCTTCATTGGATTTTCTCCTTCTCGCTAGTAACTAACTTCTAGAATAATTCAGTTTGTGGGATATAGCAAGGTTATTTTTACGACAAATTTTTTGTAAAGGAACCGATAATTCGGTATGATAAGGGCAGCAAAAATGAGAGGAATGATGACTTAATGAAAATGTTACACACTTGCATACGCGTGCAGCACTTGGATAAATCAATCGCATTCTATAAAGAAGCTTTTGATTTCCATGAGAAAAAGAAGCTGGACTACCCTGAGCATAAATTTTCGATCGTCTATTTAGGTTTGGAAGGCGATGACTATGAGTTGGAGTTGACCTACAATTACGATCATGAGCCTTACAACATCGGTGACGGCTACGGCCACATCGCCATCGGGGTGGACGAATTTGAAGCCCTTCACGACAAGCAGGCAGCTGCCGGATTCAACGTGACCGACTATAAAGGCTTGCCTGATTCTTCTGTCAGATATTACTTCATCACCGATCCGGATGGCTACAAGGTTGAAGTCATCCAGAACAGATAGGACAGACCTATGGAGAAAACGACTAAGCACAAATTGCTGTTCATCGGCGACAGCATCACGGACGCCGGACGCAACCGCAACAATCCTGATTCATTGGGAAAAGGCTACGTAGCTCTGATCGCTAAAGCTCTTGCGGACAGAGGCGATGCCGAACGCTACGAGGTGATCAACCGCGGCATCAGCGGCAACCGAATCCTTGATATAGCGGAAAGATGGCACGCCGATTGCATTTCGCTCGAACCCGATGTCGTCACTTTGCTGATAGGCATTAATGATACGTGGCACAATGTCGGCGATGAGAGTGTGTTCGCTACCGAACAGGGCGCTGAACAGTTCGAAATGCATTACCGCCATCTGCTGGCTTCGTTGCGGAAAAAATCGAATGCACGGCTCATTCTGATGGAGCCGTTCGTCTTCCCGTATCCGGAAGACCGCAAGACATGGCGGCTTGATTTGGATCCGAAACAGGAAATCGTCAAACGCCTGGCCGAAGAATTCGCTGCCGAATGGATCGGGCTGGATGCCTATCTGAATGGAATCGGTGCTGTCGATGGCTATGAAACGTTATCCAATGACGGCGTCCACCCGACCAAAAAAGGCCACCAGCTCATCGCTGATGCTTGGCTGAAGCAATTTGATGAAGGCGGGGAAAAGTAGAGGTCATTGCGTGAAAAATCCGCATCGTGCCGAAAAGTCTTGCTTTCTTGGTTTTGGCATGATAAGATGTTTTACATGCGATGAGGCGACGAGCAATCAGGTGGGTTCGCCCATTCCGCGCAAGCGGCGAAGTGATTGCAAATCAAACGGGACATACGTGCTTGCACAACCACAGGATGTGGATGTTTGATGGTGACTGCTGTGAACAGTCCCATCCATGGGTTTACCCATGCCGTATCAGAAGAGAGGGTCGGAAAGATGAACACTTAGGTGTTTGCCTTTCCGGCCCTTTCTTTTTGTGTTGCTGGGGAAGGTGGCGGCTGTACCTCCGGCGAAGTGCCGTCTTGTTTTAAGAGCCGGCCGGGAAGGAGTTAAGGGCACCTCACCTCCGATGAGGGCCGCTTCGCCGGAGGTGGGTTATCCGGATCTATCGGCTTCTCCGGCGAGGAGAAGCTCGTCGGAGAAGAACCCCGAAAATGTGTCCGTTTCTCCGGCCACAGCCGCTTCGCCGGAGAAACGCCCGGTTTCTTCGGTTTCTTCGGTTTCTCCGGTTTTTCCGGTTTCTCCGGTTGTTCTCCGCCGCGGCTGGCTCATAAATCCGTAAGGGCTTTATTAGGCGCAACGGCCGCCTTGCGGTATAATCTAAGTAGGAAATTCAGGAAAGATTGGAGGCGCTTCAATTGAAAAAACTGAAAATTTGGGGACTTTCGCTGCTGTCATTCTGTCTGGTGGGTTGTTCATTCCTGACGACGGAAAAAACAAGTGTTTCGCAACAGGACGCTGCTGGAGTGGATTACCTAACAACGGAAATATCAAAAATGGATGGGGAAGTCGGTTCGGGACTGTTGATCGGCGAAAAGGTAGTGACCACCGTCCGCCTTTCCTATGAAACGCTGAAATATGATGACTCTATCGCTTATCTGAAGGAAATCGTCGGGAAATACGGGGCTTATGTGGAATATTCCTACGAATCAAGCGGTGGGGACATGATTTACACGCCTTCCTCATTGACTCAAAACTATCGTCAAGGCAGCTATACGATCCGGATTCCGAAAGATTCCGTGACTGCCTTCTTGGATGATCTGGAGGGTGGACTGGGCACGAAAATCAGCGAGCAGCAAGGCAATGAGGATGTTATGCAATATTATGAAGACACAGCTACGCGCATCAGCGTACTGCAAAGGAAGGAAGAACGCTTGTTGGCGCTGCTCGAGCAAGCAGAAACGGTCGAAGAGATACTTGCTATCGAGGACAGTCTCAGTGCGGCCATTTCCGAAAGGGAAGTGCTTCAGGCTGAGTTGGACAATATTGATGATTTGATCGATTATACAGCTTTGTATCTGACCGTTTCCGAGCGTTCGCGGATTTCCAACAACCGTGGCGGATCGACACCGTTCTGGGAGCGTGTCAAAGATGCGTTCATCGATTCGGTTTATGCCTTCTACTACTGGCTGCAGGATGCGGCCATCTGGTTCATCTACGCACTACCGTTCTTCGTGGCTGTACTGTTATTGTTGTTGCTGGTGTGGGCAATCAAAAAGCTGTTCAGCAAAACGGTCTGGGGCAAGCAAAGGGCTGAAAAACAGCTTAAGGAGAGAAAGCAGATCGAAGAGCGCCGGAAAGAACGGTTTGAACGGTCCCATCCAAGAAAATCGGGAGGCGCAAATGTAGCTTCCAAAGCTACCGTGACGCCGCCTGCGAAAACATCGAGCACGCCGCAACCGCCAATTCCGCCAATTCCGCCAACAGAAAAGACCGAACAACCGGAATCAAAACCGAAAGAAAATGAAGGGGATCCACTCGAGCCATAAGTGAGGTGCGGATTGATCCCAACAGAATAAAGGCTGCAACCGGAGCGCTTAAGTATCCGGATGCAGTCTTTTGTGCGTGCCCCACGAAAGATAGCTTAAATATGTCCGTCTAAGTCAACTGGAAGGCTGGATTATATGTTAGAATAACAAGATAGGAGGGTAATATTATGGTAAAAAGAAAACTGTATATCATTTCATTAGATGCATTTGGTGCCAGTGACTTAGAATTTGCCAAGACGCTGCCCCATTTTCAGGAAATTTTGAGCAGAAGCGCACTCGTCAAAGAAGTGGAATCGGTTTATCCGTCTTTGACATACGTAGCTCATACTTCGATCGCGACAGGGATGAATCCGAATCGCCATGGCATCATCCATAATACACATCGGCAACCGGAAAGACAGTCACCGGACTGGTATTGGTACGCCAAAGAAATAAAGAAGGCGACGCTGTTTGATGTCGCAAAGAAGGCCGGTTATACAACCTGCGCTTTGCTTTGGCCGGTAACCGGGAAAAGTCCTTCCATCGACTACAATCTCGCAGAAATTTTTCCGAATAGACCTTGGCAAAATCAGATGATGGTGTCCGCATTTGCTTCCAGCACAAAATATGCATTGGAGATGAACAAAAAATACGGTTCATTGCGGAATGGTGTTGCCCAACCGGAGTTGGATGAATTTGTGACGGCGATAGCGGTCGACACGATCAAGACGAAACAGCCGGATCTGCTGGCTGTGCATTTGGTCGATCTGGACAGCATGCGTCATACATATGGGGTTTTGAGTGATCAAGCGAAAGAAGCCGTCATCAGGATGGATCGCCACCTTGGCCAAATCATCGATGCGATGAAAGAAACCGGCATCTATGAGGATACCGTGTTGGCGGTGTTGGGCGATCATTATCAGATTGATACGCATACGGTCATCCGCCCGAACCACCTGTTCCTGGACAAAGGGTGGCAGACGATTGATCGCAAAAGGAACGTCAAGGACTGGAAAGTGCTGGCAAAAGCCGCTGACGGAGCTTGTTATATTTACCGTAAAGATGTCAGTGTAACGAATAAAATGATTTTGGATGCGCTGAAAGGGATCGAAGACAGGGTTGAAACCATCCATTCGGCCGCAGAGGCCAGAAAAATGGGGGCGGATGAGAATAGCCTCTTCATTCTGGAAGCGAAGCCGGGATATTATTTTGAAAGCGATGTGCTGCACCCATTCATGGAAAGCACAGCCAAAAATCTTTCCGATCGAAAACTGCATAAAGCGACGCACGGCTTCAGTCCGAAAAAGAAAAAATATGCCACAATGCTGATGGTTTCCGGACCTGGAATCGATAAAGATGCCATCGTTGAAAAATGCAGATTAATCGACGAAGGGCCGACTTTCCTGCACGCTATCGGACTGAAATTTCCGGAAGCCACGGATGGAAGGGTCATCAATAAAATATTTGTCTAGTCAATAGGTTTAATCGCAGCATAATCAACGTAGTGGGAACCAGCAGATGTGCCTACGGTTGAGCTGCTGATCCAACGCATGTAAATATCAAGTAAAAATAATCCTGAATTGTAAAAATTATGCCACAATCTTTGCAAATCAGGGTTTTTTCGCTATCTTTATGTAAGCGTGAACATTTATAGATTCGATAAATGTTCTGTTTGTGAAACAAATAACTAGTGCTATCTGTGTATTTTCAAGTTTCTATTTGTAAGCGGAACATCTCGAAGTGCTGTTCCAATAGGTTTTTCCGCAGTTAATCTCATTTTATTCTAATGTTTTGTTCATTTTTTTGAATCGGGCGGATTCTATATAGTGATATTCGTTGCTTATTTTAGTATAGCGTTTACAATGTTGTTTTTATGTAAAAAAATGATTAAGGATGATAGATTATTACTATTAACAAACAAACCTTATTTCAATATATTTATCATGGATTATGGCAAAATCATTTTTAAAATGGTATTATTAATATAAATTAATGAAAGGACCTGTCAGGATTAAATAAATCATTATTATATCGTTTTGTTACAGTAATATAATTGTAAGGGAAGTGTCTGGATGAGTGCAAAAATGAACATACTTAAAGAGTTGGAAAAAGAGATGTATTTGTTCAACATCGGGGAGCATCTTGAAAGCTATCGCTTTTTAGGAAGTAAACAACGGACAGAAAATGGGATTGAAGGATGGCGTTTCACCGTATGGGCGCCCCATGCAAAAACCGTTTCCTTGGTTGGGGATTTTACTGAATGGAAACCCGTAGAAATGCAAAAAATCGGCAAAACCGGAGGCTGGTCGCTTTTTACAGAGGGTGCGGCACAAGGGGACTGTTACAAATATTATATCGAGGACAAAAACGGCAAGAAAAAATATAAAATCGATCCTTATTCTTTCGCGTATGAAGTTCCGCCAAAAGACGCCTCTGTCGTTTTGGACATGCCTGAGAAAAAATGGAAAGACGGCAGATGGGCCGCAAACAAAAAAAGAAAGTCCATCTATCAGAAACCGCTTAACATTTATGAAGTGCATTTCAGTTCCTGGAAAAAGCATGATGATGGCAGCTGGTATTCCTTCAAGGATCTTGCTGAAACGTTGATTCCATATGTGAAGGAAATGGGCTACACGCACATCGAATTCATGCCTTTGATGGAACATCCGCTGGAAGCTTCTTGGGGCTATCAAATCACTGGGTACTTCGCGGTGGCTGCCCGTTACGGCAATTTGCTGGAGTTAAGAGATTTCGTGGAAGAAGCGCATAAGGAAGGGGTCGGGGTCATCATGGACTGGGTTCCCGGACACTTCTGCAAAAATGATTATGCGTTGTCCTACTTTGATGGTACACCTACTTTTGAGTACGCTGATCCGAATCGCGCCATCAACAACCGTTGGGGGACGTTGAATTTTGACTTGGGTAAAGCACAAGTGCACAGCTTCCTGATTTCGAATGCCATCTTCTGGCTGCAGGAGTTCCATTTTGATGGAATCCGTGTCGATGCTGTTTCGAACATGCTTTATCTTGATTATGATGAAGGTCCGTGGACGCCGAATGAAGACGGCAGCAATCATAATCGTCAAGGCATCGAATTCCTGAAAAAAATGAACACCAAAATCTTCGAGCGCCAACCGGATACCTACATGATCGCGGAAGAAAGCACTGCGTGGGCGAATGTCACAAAACCGATCGAGATGGGCGGACTGGGCTTCAACTACAAGTGGAATATGGGCTGGATGAATGATACTTTGCGTTTCTTCGAAATGGATCCTTTGTTCCGAAAAGATAATTTCAACCTGATCACCTTCTCATTCATGTACGCATTCAATGAAAACTTTATTCTGCCGATTTCTCATGATGAAGTTGTCCATGGGAAACAATCTCTGTTGGGCAAAATGCCTGGCGACCGTTATAAGCAATTTGCGGGTTTACGCACGTTGCAGGCCTATATGATGGCTCACCCAGGCAAAAAATTAAACTTCATGGGGAATGAAATCGGACAATTCCTGGAATGGCGCTTCTACGATCAAATCGAATGGGGCGTTTTGGACAACGAGTTCAATCCGGAGTTCCAGCATTATATCAAAACATTGAATCATCTTTACAAAGATACGAAAGCTTTGCACGAAGTCGATGATGCAAATGCTGGTCTGGAGATTCTCGATGCAGACAATAATCTGGAGTCGGTCCTCTCCTTCATAAGGACAGGTGAAAAACCGCGCGATTTCCTGATTGTCGTGTGCAACTTCACGCCTGTCGAGCGACGTAAATTCCGGGTAGGCGTGCCGTACGAAGGCCACTACGAAGTATTGCTGAATACTGAAATGCAGGAATTCGGCGGTACTTGGACAAAAAATCTTCCGGAAATGATCAC
Organism: uncultured Trichococcus sp.; assembly: GCF_963667775.1. Classification (NCBI taxonomy): domain Bacteria; kingdom Bacillati; phylum Bacillota; class Bacilli; order Lactobacillales; family Carnobacteriaceae; genus Trichococcus; species uncultured Trichococcus sp. Next base: position 259,659 of record NZ_OY764015.1, read on the forward strand.
CAGCCTGGACGGCATGAATCGCCAACCTTTCTCGATTGAGTTTACGTTACCCGCATTAGGAGTTTTGTTCATCAAACCGAAACGCGTTTTTGGTGTTAATAAATAGATAAACAGATAGATACGATGAGAAGGAGGGGAAAGGAAGAGGCATTCTTCCTGATACTATGAAAAATCAAATGGTAGCAATGATATTAGCCGGAGGGCAAGGCACTCGTCTAGGGAAATTGACGCGCGAAACAGCCAAGCCGGCTGTGCCGTTCGGCGGAAAATATCGCATAATCGATTTTGCGTTAAGTAACTGTGCTAATTCAGGCATCAATAAGGTCGGGGTAGTCACACAGTATCAACCTTTGGAATTGAATGAACATATCGGAAATGGTGAGTCGTGGGGGCTGACCGGCAGAGACGGTGGAGTCACTATCTTGCAGCCATATTCAAGTGCGGATGGCGAAAAATGGTTCAAGGGGACGGCTCATGCCATCTACCAGAATATCGCCTATATCGACAGATACAATCCGGAATACGTGCTGGTGCTGTCCGGTGACCATATCTACAAGATGGACTACTCCCACATGTTGGAATTCCATATTGCGCACCATGCCAGCTTGACTGTCGGCGTAATCCCTGTTCCGATGGAAGAAGCCCCTCGTTTCGGGATCATGAATACAGATCAGACAAGCCGCATCATCGAATTCGAAGAGAAGCCAAAAGAGCCGAAAAGCAATCTGGCATCGATGGGGATCTATATATTCAATTGGCAAGTGCTCCGTAAATATTTGGTGGAAGATCAAGCAAAACAACGCGAAATGGAAGATTTCGGGAAAAACGTTATCCCGACCTATCTTGAGAACGGCGAAAATTGCTTTGCTTATGCTTTTGATGGTTATTGGAAAGATGTCGGTACTATCGAAAGTCTATGGGAGGCAAATATGGAATTCCTCGATCCAAATCACACCCTGAATATCCGTGATGAAGAATGGCGCATCTATTCGAAAAATCCGGTATCCCCTCCGCAATTCTTGACGGAGTCATCCGATGTAACGGACTCCATGGTCGTCGATGGCTGCTACGTCGCAGGTGAAATCACCCATTCGATCCTGTCCCAGAACGTTCGCGTCGGCAATGGATCAGTCGTACGGGATAGCTTGATTATGGCGAATGTTACGATCGGGGAAAATGTCACAATCGAGCATGCCATCATTGGGGAAAATGCAAAAATCGCCGACAACGCAACTGTCATCGGCAAGAATGGTGAAATCGAAGTTGTTGGATATGCTGAAGTTATAGGAGGACTGAAAGATGAAGATGAATAGTATTTGTGCCATTTTAAATTTGACTGAGGACGAGACAGCGTTGCACCCATTAACGTGTGTCCGTCCGATTGCCTCTTTGCCGTTCGCTAGCCGTTACCGCCTGATCGACTTCAATCTTTCAAGCATCAGCCATGCTGAAATCAAATCAGTGGGCATGTTCATCGCAGGAAGCGGACGCTCGATCTACGACCATATCCGCAGCGGATCCATCTGGGACCTGGAGTCCGGATTGGCCGGCGGAATTTTCACCTACTCTCAACAATTGCTGAAGGCAGTCCAAGAAAAAAACGGCGATGCTCCGGATTTTTATATGAACCACAAGGAATTCATCGAGCGCTCCAAAGGTGAATACGTTGTTGTCATGGGCAGCAAAATCCTGGCGAATGTCGACATCAAAGCGGTTATGCAGCACCATTTGGCAAAGGAAGGCGACATTACCGTCCTCTACAAGACTGTACCCAAAGGTTTCTTTGAGAAGAGACCGCAGGAGAAAGTTCTTCAGATCGATCGCGATGAATACTTGCTTCATCTGATCAACGCAGAAGATGCTCCTGCCGAACTTGAACGTCTCGCTCTGGACATGAATATGTATTTCATGAGAGTCGATAAGATGCTGGAACTGATTCAACGTGCCGAACTTGAAGGGGTGCAACTCGACGCGGACAAATTGATTGAATATTATTTAGAGGAATATCAAGTCAATACCTATGAATATACAGGGTATTTGGCCGATATCGACTCCATCCCGGCTTACTTCAATGCGAGCATGGAAATGCTGGAAAAGAACAAATTCTCAGCATTGTTCCACGGCAGCCAAAACGTCATCACAAAAGTGAAGAATGGAGCGCCGACCTATTATTCGAAAGAGGCACATGTGAAAAATGCCCAGTTCGCTACAGGCTGCGTCATCGAAGGTACCGTTGAGGACTGTTTGATTCACCGTAAAGTAAATATCGCCAAGAATGCCGAAGTCCGCAACAGCATCATCATGCAAGGCGCGAAAATCGGCGAAGGCGCAGTCCTGGAATACTGTATCCTGGACAAAAATGTAACCATCGGATCCGGCGTCACTTTGAAAGGCACGAAAGATAATCTTGTCGTAATCGAAAAAAATAAAACAATCACAGTTTAGAAAGAAGGATGCGCACGATGAAAATATTATTTGCCGCAAGTGAGGCTGCTCCTTTTTTTAAAACAGGCGGGCTCGGAGATGTCGCGTACGCATTGCCGAAGGAGTTAGTGAAACAAGGCGTGGATATCAGGGTAGTGCTTCCTTATTATTCAACTATGCCTGCAAAGTACAAAGAAGACATCAAGGAACTGCTGCACTTCCGCGTGCAAGTCGGCTGGAAAAGTATGTACTGCGATGTGAAAACATTGGAATTGGAAGGCATTACTTATTACTTCATCGACAATCAAGCCTATTTCAATCGTCCTTCCTTGTACGGTCAAATGGATGATGCCGAAAGATTCGGTTTCTTCTCCTTGGCGATCTGCGAGATGATGGAAAAAATTGATTTCATCCCGGATGTTGTGCATGTGAATGATTGGCATACGGCCATGGTTCCGGTCTTGCTTGTGGATAAATACCACTGGATCGAAGCTTATCAAGGCATCCGCAAAGTCATCACAATCCACAATATCCGTTTCCAGGGAATCTATGATCCTTCCGTCCTGAACAGCATCTTCGGGACAGGCATGAACATCTACCACGAAGCTGGCGTCAAGTATTATGAGAACGTCAACTTCATGAAAGGCGGCATCAATTTTTCTGATGTCGTCACAACGGTCAGCCCGTCCTATGCGAATGAAATCCAGACGCAGGAATTCGGCGAAGGATTGGAAGGGACGCTGCGGTACAACAGCTGGAAAATCAAAGGCATCATCAACGGAATCGATTACGATATCAATGATCCGGAAACCGACCCGAAGCTGGAATACCATTTCTCTGCCGACGATCTGACCGGAAAAGCGAAAAATAAAGCGGCCCTGCAGGAGCGATTGGGATTGGAAGTGAATCCCGATATCCCGTTGATCACGAGCGTTGGACGCTTGACGGATCAGAAAGGCTATCAGCTTGTGCAGGAAAAAACCGAAGAATTATTGAATGCGCGTGATGTCCAGGTTGCCATCCTTGGGACCGGGGAAGCGGAATATGAGAATTCCTTCCGTTACTTTGCTGCCAAATATCCTGATCGTTTTGCGGCTGTCATCGATTTTGACATTACCTTGGCGCAGCAGATGTACGCAGGCGCGGATCTATTCCTGATGCCTTCTGCTTTCGAACCGTGCGGCCTATCGCAGATGATTTCCTTGCGTTACGGTACGTTGCCGATTGTGCACGAAACGGGCGGTCTGAAAGATACGGTAGTTCCTTACAATTCATACACAGGAGAAGGCACCGGATTCACTTTCATGGACTTCAGTGGCTACACGATGCTCGGGACTATCTACCGTGCCCTGGATGTATATGAGAACCAACCGAAAGCCTGGTTGGAAATGGTGCGGACAGCTATGAGCAGCGATTTCAGCTGGAAAGAACCGGCCAAGGATTATCTGGACGTCTATCAGTCATTAGTCAACGAATAAGAGGAGTTGGAAGCATATATGGCATTTGACGTTCAAGAGTTCAAAAAAGAATACAAAAAAACATTCGAAGAATTATTCGCCTATAGTTATGAGGATGGTTCAAAAACGGAACAGTTCATTGCTTTGGGGGACTTGGTCCGTGGGCGCTATTCCGAAGATTGGATACAAACGATAAAGAATTATAACAAGAATAAGGAAAAGCAAGTTTATTACTTTTCGATGGAGTTTTTGCCTGGGAGGATGCTGAAAAGCAATCTCCTGAACATGGGTATACTGGACTGCGTCAAACAGGGTATGGATGAGCTGGGACTGGATTTGGATGAGGTGGCGCGTGCTGAAGTTGATCCGGCATTGGGGAACGGCGGACTCGGCAGATTGGCGTCCTGCTTCATGGATTCGATCGCGTCGACCGGACTTGCCGGAAACGGCAACGGAATCCGCTACCGTTATGGTCTTTTTAAGCAAAAATTCATCAACGGCTATCAGATTGAATTGCCTGAGAATTGGCTCCGTAACCGGAATGTGTGGGAAGTCAGGAAAGAGAATAAAGCCGTCATCGTCCGTTTCGGCGGAAATGTCAGTTTTACGCAGGATGGAGACGGCAAGCTGCGTGTGCACCACGAAAACACCCGCGATATCCTTGCAGTCCCTTACGATACGGCGCAAGTCGGCTACAATAATGGTGCCGTCAACAACCTGCGTCTTTGGTCAGCGGAAATTCCTTACGGGGATGAAGCGCGCTTTTCGACGGAAGAACAGCGTGAAGAAGTCAAGCGCATCACGGAAGTGTTGTATCCGGATGATTCCAACTACGAAGGTCGCCTTTTGCGCGTTCAGCAGGAATACTTCTTCTCTTCTGCGGGCGTCCAAAGCATCATCCGCTATTTCAAGAAATTGAAACTTGACTGGAGCCTTTTCCCGGATAAAATCGCAATCCATATCAATGATACCCATCCGACTTTGGCGATTCCTGAACTGATGCGGATTCTGTTGGATGAGGAAGGGTTGACGTGGGATCAAGCGTGGGAAATCACGAAGAAAACAGTCAGCTACACCAACCACACGATTCTTCAGGAAGCGATGGAGCGTTGGCCGGAAACGATGATTGCGGACTTGTTGCCGCGCATCCATCAGATCATCCAGGAAATCAACCGCCGCCATATCGACAAAAAAACGCCTTTATACGGTGAAGATCTTACCCAGCGCACTGCCATCATCGCCAATGGCCAGATCAAGATGGCCAACCTTGCCATCATCGGCAGCCATAGCGTCAATGGGGTCGCAAAATTGCATACGGATATTCTGATGGCTGATACGCTGCATGACTTCTATGTGATGTATCCGCAAAAATTCAACAACAAAACGAACGGAATCACGCAGCGTCGTTGGGTTCAGATCGCAAATGAAAATCTGACCACGATGCTTGATGAGACCATCGGTACAGAGTGGAAGAGCAATCCTGAAGAAATAAAAATCCTGAAGGCGCACCGCGACAACAAAAATGTCCTGGATAAGCTGGAGCAAGTCAAGCTGGCAAACAAAAAACGTTTTGCGGCCTATGCGCTGCAAGAGATGGGCATCGAAATTGATCCGACTGCGTTGTTCGACGTCCAGATCAAACGACTGCATGCCTACAAACGCCAATTGTTGAATGTGTTGCACATCTTGGATAGATATCTGCAACTGAAGGATAATCCAAAGCTTAATTTGCAGAAGCGCGTCTTTATTTTCGGTGCCAAAGCCGCACCTAGCTATTATTATGCGAAACAGATCATCAAACTGATCAATTCGATTGCTGATATGATCAACAATGACCCTGACATCAATGACAAAATCAAGATTGTTTTTGTTGAGAACTATGGTGTTTCCTTGGCGGAATTGATCATCCCGGCGGCCGACATCAGCGAACAGATTTCTCTTGCCGGTAAGGAGGCCTCCGGAACCAGCAACATGAAGTTGATGGCGAATGGGGCTATCACGATGGCTACCCTCGATGGTGCCAATGTTGAAATCCGCGATAATGTAGGTGAAGAAAACATCTTCATCTTTGGGCTGAAGAGCGATGAAGTACAGGAATATTACCGGAACGGCGTGTATAATTCGAGAGAGTTCTACGAAAAGAATCCACGTCTGAAACGGATCTTGAATCTGCTGATTGATGGCACGATTCCGGGCGTGGAGACGGAAGGTCGGGATATCTTCGATTCATTGGTCATGTACAATGATGAATATTTCCTGCTGAAGGATTTTGACAGCTATCTTCAAGCGCAATATGAGGCGGATGTGGCCTTTTCTGACAGGGCTAGGTGGAATCGCATGGCGCTGATGAATATCGCGAGCTCAGGGCCGTTTTCATCCGATTACACGATTTTGCGTTACGCAGATGAAATCTGGAAGATCAAACCACAGTTTTAACCGATTGTTAACTACAAAACAAGGGCAGCCCATTTCCGGGGCAGCCCTTGTTTGCAGTTTAGCAGTGTAGTTCCCCGCAAAAGTGGCTTTTTTTATAGGAATCTCAGAGCATAAATTCAATTCCTATAAAAAAAGCCCTGATGAGGGGCGGTTTTGTTGCATTAACGATTGGTCATTGATCGTTTTCGCGTTTGAAGTAGAATTCCTGCTCTTCCGCCTCATCATAGATGGTCAATGTGGGGGAGGTATCTTTTTTCAGAATCAGATAATAGCCGAAATGGTCGCGGAAGACCAGTTCGTTGGGTTTGGCTTCCTCAAGGGTAGCCTTTAATTTTTTGTTGTTGAGGAGAATCTCCAGGTTATCAGTAATTTCGACCTTCAAGGACTGTGCGTCGTTTTTCCATGTGCCGATGTAAGGGGTGTACGATGTTGACAGACTCTTACCGGCATTGCGATTTGACTTGAACAAAGCAGAGCTGATGCTTGCGACTACGGATAATCCGACGACGATCCTCCAAGGATTATTTTTTTTCACTGATTTGAAACCTCCCACACTAAGTTAACTCATAGTATATTCCTTTTTTTGCAAATGGCCATAGCATTAACAATACAAATATGTTACAAATGATGTAAAGTTTGAAAAGGTAATTGCCATAGACGTGATATGATGATATTCTAAAGCATAAATGAAAATACAATTACAAAATTAAAATTTCGTTAAAGAAATAAAAGGCGAGGAAGTGTTCGGTTTGAAGGTTATTAAATTTGGCGGGAGTTCCCTTGCGAATGGGACTCAATTGAAAAAAGTCTTACAGATTGTGAAAGATGACGCAGACAGAAGAATCGTGGTCGTTTCAGCACCAGGCAAGCGCAATGACTCGGATGAAAAAGTTACGGATCTGCTGATCAAACTGGCTGACGAGGTAAAGAACAAAGAGGATCACCAAGAAACCTTAAAGACAATCCTGAAAAGATATCAAGATATCGTTGATGAATTGGAAATCGATCCGGGCGTGATGGACATCATTTCCAACAACTATAAGAAATTGATCCAGACGAAATTCTACAACGAATTGTATGCGTTGGATGCGTACAAAGCCAGCGGTGAAGACAACAGCGCAATTCTTGTGGCCGCATTTTTCAAGAAAGAGGGCATCCCGGCCAAATACGTCAACCCGAAGGATGCCGGACTTTTGGTAACCGACAATCCAGGGAATGCGCGGGTATTGCCGGAATCATTCAATAATCTTTACGCATTGCGTGACTCGAAAGAAGTCATCGTTTTCCCGGGCTTTTTTGGCTACACAAAGGACGGACAATTGCTCACTTTTTCAAGAGGGGGATCGGACATTTCCGGCGCAATCGTTGCGAACGGGGTCAAAGCCAGCCTTTATGAAAACTTCACGGACGTGGATGCCATTTATGTGGCAAACCCTAAACTGGTCAAACATCCGAAAAAAATTAAGCAATTGACCTATCGTGAAATGCGTGAACTATCCTACAGCGGATTTTCGGTCTTCCATGATGAAGCTTTGCAGCCTGCATTCAGCGCCGGCATCCCGGTAGTCGTCAAAAACACCAACAATCCCTCTGCTCCAGGCACCAGCATCACGAGAACGAAGCCAGAAAATAAACAGATCGTTTCCGGTATCGCAAGCTCGACCGGCTTCATGAGCATTTATATCGGCAAATATTTGATGAACCGAGAAGTCGGCTTTGGCCGCAAAGTTCTGCGGATTTTTGAAGATTTCGATCTGAATTTCGAACACATGCCATCAGGTATCGATGATTTGTCGATCATCCTGCGCGCCAACCAAATGACGATGCAGCAGGAACAAGAACTGTTGTACCGTTTGAAGAACGAATTGGAAGCAGACGATGTTCAGGTCAAGGGCGGCATCTGCTTGTTGATGATCGTCGGTGAAGGCATGGTCAATTCCGTCGGTACAGTAGCGAAAGCCTGTACCGCGTTAGCCGAAGCGGACATTAATCTTGAAATGATCAACCAAGGTTCATCGGAAGTCAGCATTATGTTCGGTATCGATGAAAAGGATGAAGCCAGAGCAGTCAAAGTCCTGTACGATGCCTTTTTCCCGGCAAAAAAAGACTAGTGTAAAAAGAAACAGGCATTGATGAGAATGACTTCATCGATGCCTGTTTTTAGTTATCTCTAGCGTGAGTCCGGTTATTTTCCGTGCGCAATGCCGGTACTGGACGTTTTCCCGGCAGCTTTGGCAGTGCCTTGAAAGTGGTGGGTAGGTATTTCTGCCAGGAGACGCAGACTGTTCAGGATGACCAGTATCGTGCTGCCTTCATGTCCAATTACCCCGAGCGGAAGATTGATGACTTGGAACAGATTAGAGATGATCAGAATAAGGATGACGGTGATCGAGAAGATGATGTTCTGCATGGTGATTTTTTTCAGCTTCTTGGACAATCCATAACAATACTCCAACTTGTCCAGCTCGCTCTTCATCAGTACCACATCCGCTGTTTCCATGGCGATATCCGTTCCTTCGCCCATAGCGATGCCGATATCGGCGTTAGCCAGTGCAGGTGCATCATTAACGCCGTCCCCGACCATGCCGACCAGTTTGTATTTCGCCTGAAGATCTTTAAGAATCGCAGTCTTATCCTCGGGAAGGCAATTCGCGCGGATTTCATCCACCCCCAATTGCTTACCGATTGTCTGTCCGGTTGCTTCATTGTCGCCGGTGATCATGATTGTATGGACACCATTGGTTTTGAAAAAGGCGATCATATCTTTTGCCTCTGGCTTGGGCATATCCAATAAAGCGTAATAGGCTACGACTTTGTCATCCTGTGAGACATAGATGACGGTCTTTCCTTCGTTCTGGAGCGCGAAAGCTTCCTGCACAAGGGGGGACTTATTCTCCGGCTCGTTTACAACGAAGGTTTTTTTGCCGATTTTCCATTGGCTTCCGAACGCTTCGCCAGCCAGTCCGAATCCGGTGAGGTCCTGGATTGTATCCATTTGCGACTTCGTATATTTCTCCGTGTCAAGATGTTGGACTAACGCGGTAGCAATCGGATGGGTGGAGGAGTGCTCCAGAGCGTAGACAACGGACATGATGTGTTTTTCATCTGTGTCTGCCAGATAGCTGGCTTCCGTCACTTTCGGCTTTCCTTCCGTCAGCGTACCCGTTTTGTCGAATGCGATGCAATCCATCTCGGAGAAGTTCTCGATCGGGATGCCGCCTTTGAATAGGATCCCGCGCTTGGCTGCATTGGAAATGGCCGAAAGGACAGCCGGAGTGGCCGATGCCACCAATGCGCAAGGGGAAGCGACTGTCAACAGTACCATGCCGCGATAGAAGGACTCATTCCAGCCCCAATCCAGAAGAAAATAAAAAACGGCGATCATGACCGGCACAAAGACAAGGACGACTTTAACGTAAGTATTTTCGATGCGGTTAATGAAGCTTGCGGTCTTCGAAGGGGTCTTTTGCGCTTCTTCCACCATGCGGATGATTTTGGCGAAAAGGGTATCCTTGGATTCTTTCGTGACAGTCATCGTCAGCGCTTCGCTCAGATTGATTGTGCTTCCGAAGATGTCATCGCCTACAGTCTTTTCGACAGGGATGGACTCGCCGGAAATGGCTGCCTCATCAATCAAGCCTTGACCCGATACGATTGCACCGTCGATGGGGATGCTGGCGCCTTTGGGGACCAATAAAGTATCACCGACTTTCAGCTCTTTTACGGCAACATCTTCGATGGAGCCATCCGAGTTGATGCGTTTTGCGGTTTCCGGGACGATGTTCATCAATGCTGTGATCGCTTCGGTACTCTTGTCGGTCGCGTATTCCTCCAGTGAACCGGATAGCGAGAAGATGAAGATGAGCAATGCCCCTTCCATCCAGTAGCCGATCAGCGAGGCACCTACTGCGGCAAGCACCATCAATATGTCGACATTCAGGTGTTTGTTTTCGACCGTATCGATGAAGCCTTCTTTTGCTTGTTTATAGCCGCCTATGATGAATGATAGTACAAAAATGATGGCTGCAGCCGTATCTAAGTTTTGCCATTGCAACACAATGCCAAGAATGATGAGAACGCCGCTTATCATGGTTGCGATCATTGCTTTATTCTTGAATAAGTCTTTCATTAGTGACACTCCTTCCTTATATGCCTTCATGATAGCACTAAAGAAAGCTAGATTATAATCACTATAATCAAACAGAAATGAATCTCATTCTCAATGTCCATATTACAGACACAATTTAAAGGGGGAAAAATTGCGTACAGCAATAAAACGAAAAGAAACCACTGTGATATCAGATTATAATCATTATCATTAAAACGTTCGTGCCTGTTGGAACAAATAAAAAAAGCCATCCATAAGAGGATGGCCAAACTCATTTTCAGACTAACATAAAATAAATCAAGACGATTGCCCCAAGTACGATACGATACCAACCGAACGCCTTGAAGTCGTTGCGTTTCAAATAGCCGATCAGGAACTTGATAGCGACGATCGAAACAAGGAAAGCGGTGATCATGCCAGACAAAAGGACAGCGAATTCAAGGCCGGTAAAGTCGAAACCGAATTTGATGATCTTCAAAAAGCTGATCCCGAACATAATCGGAATGCTCATGAAGAAAGAGAACTCCGTCGCGATGAAGCGGGAAGTTCCCAACACGATGCTTCCTAGGATTGAAGAACCGGAGCGCGATGTTCCCGGGATGATCGAAAGTGCCTGGAACAATCCGATCTGGAAAGCTTTCATGTAGGTCAACTCGCTGAATTCGGTGATGCTTGGCTCGCGGTCTTTATGCCGGTTTTCGATAACGATGAATAAAATACCGTAGATGATCAGCGCCAAAGCAACAACTGTTGCGTTCAACAGGTTTTCGTCGGCCCAATCGTTCAAGGGCAAACCGATTACGCCTGCCGGGATGCAACCGATGACGACTTTTTTCCAGATGTCCCAAGTCTGGTTTTTTTCTTCTTTCGTTTTGCTTGGGGAAAAGGGATTCAGTTTGTGAAAATAAATGACTACTACAGCCAGGATGGCCCCCAATTGGATTACGTAGAAGAACATCTCTTTGAATGCTTGCGATAGGTTCAACTGGATGAATTCTTCGACGAGGATCATGTGACCCGTGCTGCTGATGGGTAGCCATTCGGTGATGCCTTCGACGATGCCGAGGATGATTGCTTTCAATATTTCTATAAATTCCATATAATATCCTTTCTGTTGCACGTTATTTTGACACTCCATCATCTAGTATAGCGAAATGAAAAAGATTAGCCAACCATTTTCAAGTATTCATCTGAAAGAGTCTGGAACTTTTTGGATGTAAGCGGTGCTCAAAAAAATTCACAATTCCAAACGGTTTATGGTAAAATGAAGTGTACTAAATTTCACATAAGATTATTTAAATAAGGAAGAGGCGATAGCATGTTTGGGTTTTTTAAGAAGAGTGATAAGAAGGAGAAACTACCGGTTGAGAAAGAAATCTTATATTCACCAGCAAACGGTGTAGTGGTTCCGGTTTCGGATGTTGCAGATCCAGTGTTTTCCCAAAAAATGATGGGTGACGGATTTGCAGTCATTCCTGCTGATGGAAACATTTATTCTCCAGCAAAAGGAAAAGTATTGAGTGTATTCCCGACAAAGCATGCAGTAGGCATCTTGTTGGACAGCGGCTTGGAACTTTTGTTGCATATGGGATTGGACACGGTTGAGTTGAACGGGAAACCGTTCGAAATCTTTGTGAAGGAAGGTCAATCTTTGACTGCGGATACACTGATCGCCAAAGTCGATCTGGCGCAACTGCAGGAAGCCGGTAAAAATTCTGCGATGGTCGTCGTCATCACAAACATGGATAAGGTCAAAAATTTCAGCTTGGATGTGACCGGGGAAGCTGCCGTAAAAGCAGAAATCGGAAGCGTTCTGCCGAAAGAATAACAGAATAGGTGTTTAAAAAGCTTCATCCGGCGAATCGGATGAAGCTTTTTTGTCGTGATGCGCGTAAACAGCCGACGCCAAGCCGCTGTCTCGGCTGTTCGGCGCCTGTTGTTATCTGAACAACCGAGACAACGACTTTTGCCGACATGCAATCCGTTAAGGTCGTTCCAGCGAAAAAATTTCCCCGAGCTTTGTATAGTCGTTGCCGGCCAGCCTTGCGACAGGCTTCAATTCGTCGGCCAAAACGTACTGTTTCTCCTGATCGAAGACCGATTCATCAAAAAGGAACTCTTCGACACGTAAGATGAACAGATCCGTCAGCACGGCGCCTTCCGCATCCTTAAGCGGCACATATTGGTGGACACTGATTTCCATCCGAACTTTCGCGTCTTTGATGGCAGGGACTGATACTGTTCGGCTGGCGATCAACGTCAATTCCGTCAAATCGATTTCGCTCTCCGTGTCGGGCAATTGGGCGGCCGTCCTGTTCATCTCTTCCACCAAATCCTCGCTGACGATGTGGACGACGCCTTGTCCGGAAGCAAGCAAGTTTCTGGCGGAATCCTTAATTTTTCCGCCGTTTCTCAGAATGGCGACACTGATCAGCGGGAGCACATTAGAGGCGACGCTGAAAAAACTGAAGGGCGCGGCATTGACTACTTGCGTTTCCGGATTCTGGGTGGTGATCCAGGCAATCGGGCGTGGGATGATGCTCCCGGTCAAAAATTTGTACATTTGTTTTGTGTTGAGTTCTTCGCTATTGAAATGCTGCATAGGATCACTTCTTTCTGTTCAGGATAGCGGCTTCGATTGCCTTTCGTTTTGGTTCCAGGAAATCAGGGAGAGCAAACGTTTCTCCGAGTTTTTCCAACGGTTCGTCAAGTGTGAAGCCCGGTTGCTCAGTCGCTATTTCGATGCGTAGTCCGCTCGGCTCGCGCAGGTAAAGGCTATGGAAATAACCGCGGTCGATGATTTTTTCTACAGTGATCTTATATTCTTTTGCCTTATCGAGGATCAGATCCAAGTCTCCGCGGTCCGGAACACTGTAAGCGATGTGGTCGATGGCGCCTTTGCCTAGACGGGTAGGTTTCAGGCTCGTGGACTGGATCAGCTTACTTTCCTCACCCGGAGCAGGGATCGGATGGGAAGTATGATCTACCAGTATCATGCCCAGCACGTCGCGGAAAAAGGTCTCCGTTTTCTCCAGGTCGGACACGGTATAGTGGATTCCTTGGATACCGATGATCTGGTATTCTGCAGATACGTCGCTGTGGCGAGTAGCCTGATCGGGTGCGACCACTTCGGGTACTTCGATCAAGCTGATTTCCATGTCGTCCGGATCTCGGAAAGTGCAACTTGCTGCATCGTTCGCGATGGAGCGAACGGCCCGCGCGCTGAGTCTTTTTTTCCAGAACGTCAGGCTGCCTTGAGGGATCTTCAGCAGCACATCATGGATGAAACTGTCTTCTTCGTGACGTTGACCGACTCTCGACAACTCGAAAAAGGTCAATATCGTACCCGGAGATCCCTGGTAGTCGCCATAAAAAAGGTGGGGATCTGTCAAATTGTCCTGATTGATCGTCTGTTTGACAAGTCGCAATCCCAAAATTTCGGTGTAAAAAGTTTTGTTCTTTTCCGCGTCTTTTGTGATGGCGGTGAGATGGTGAAAACCTGTGATCATGTCAGTTCAAGCCTCCGTTCAAATAATGTATGATTCGAGTATACAGGAGAGTGCCTCAGTGAGGTAACTATTCTGCTCAGCGTTGGCCGGTGAGCTGATCCACCTAAGGTCATGACCGACACCGAGGGAATGAAAAACAAAAACCCCCACGCTCTATCAGAACGTGAAGGGAATGCTTTTTCTTGATGATTCTAGTGGAATACGCAAACGCACTCTGCCGCGTAAACGTCTTTTTGCAGTAACGTTAATTTGCCTGTTTCTGCATCGCGCTCGAATAAAGTCAGATTGTCGGAATCTTGATGAGCTACAACAACGAATTGGCCGCTTGGATCCAAGTTGAAGTCACGCGGGATGTTTCCTTCAGTCGGAACATATTCCACCAATGACAATGTTTTACCATCTTCGGATACCGCATAGACAACCAATGAATCATGGCCGCGATTGGAAGCATAAACGAATTTTCCGTCAGCGGAAATGCGGATTGCTGCGCCGCCGTTGAAACCGGTATGCTCTTCAGGGATGGTCGTGATGACTTGCAACAATGAGAAAGTGCCTGCTGCTGCGTCATAGGCAAGAACTTCAACATCGCTGCTCAATTCACCGAACAAGTAAGCCACTTTGCCGTTTGGATGGAAAACCAAGTGACGCGGTCCAGTGCCAGGAGTCGCTTTATAACGGGAAACTTCCGCAAGTTTGCCTTCATCGGAAACTGTATAGGTGTACACTTCATCGGTTCCCAGATCGCAAGCCAACAAGAATTTCTTGTCCGGGGAAAGCGCGCTGTAGTGCACATGCGGAATGGTCTGGTTTTCGTGGATGCTTGAACCTTCATGTTGCGCACGGTCAGTCATCGTGAATGAGCCGTCTGCATTTTCTTTATAGACAGTCAAGTATCCGCCATGGTAATTGGCTGTGAAAAGCAATTTTCTGTCTTCATCGAAATAGATATAGCATGGCGCAGATCCTTCAGGGGAAATTTCGGCTACCTTGTCATAGGTTCCGTTCTCATTTTTCTTGAAAGAAGTGATGCCGCCGCCTTCGTCCGTTTTGGAAATGGTGTACATCATTTCTTTGTCTGCGGATAAGTCCAGATAAGTCGGACTGTCGACTTCCGCAATCAAGCGATAATCACGTAATTTTTTTTTATCGGTGTCCAAAATGATCTGATGAACCCCTTTACTTTCTCTTTTCGTGTAAGAGCCAAGATATAAATCTTGTTCCATCCAAAGACCTCCTAAATATTATGATAATCCCATTATAACAAATGCCCTCAACAATGACAGGAAAAAAAGCTTACGAAGCAAATAAACTTGGATTCAACGGCATAATCAATGGTTTGCCAAAAAAACTGTGATAGAATAGAAATTGTAAAAAGTGTCTGAAAAGGGGATATGTATATGCAAAGCAAAGTAATTCAAATTGGGGAAAAAGCAATAGATATAAAAGAACCGATGATCATCCTGTTCGATGACAGCGCAACGGAACCCTTGCAGGAAGTATCCGTCATCCATCGTTTTGTCGAGCCGCAGGAATGGTTCGAATTGTCGGACGGGGACCGGATTTTGTTTGACGATCAGGAATACCGCATATCCTATGTCGGTACGCATGTTCTTAAAAATCTGCAGTCGATTGGCCATACGACCATGATCTTCAAAAGTTGGGATGAAGAGCGCTTGGAAACAAGCATTTATTTGACGCCTCACACATTGCCGACAATAACGGATGGCACCACCATTACCTATAAGAAGAAAGATTGAAGGTGAGTCCAATGGAAAGAGTCCCGCGTAAAGGAACGTCAAGGAATCGTTTGTCGTGGTTCGAAAAATGGTTTCTGAATAACAAGTTCGTGACTGTTCTTCTGATCACTTTGCTGATTCTTCTGATCGTTTTTGTATTTTCAAAAATTTCCTATCTTTTGGGACCGATCGGCAGTTTCTTCAGCGTCATCGGTTTCCCGTTGATTATGGCCGGCATTTTCTACTATATGTTGAATCCGTTGGTTACGCTGATGGAAAGGAAAGGCATCAAACGTTTTGTCGGAATCTGGATCGCCTTCGTGCTGGTGTTGCTGTTGGTGGTTTGGGGTATTGCGATTTTGATTCCGATCATCCGCAATCAGACGATCGGCATCATCGCTGAATTTCCCTCTTATTGGCAGGCCATCGAAAAGATGACGATCGAATTGGTCAATTATGATTGGTTCACTTCATTGCAGCAACAGATAAACGAAATCAATTCGGATATCTTCAACACCATTTCTGAAAAATTGAATGAAGTCTTGTCGAGCACGTTCAGCGGTTTGGGCAGCGTAGTCGGACTTTTGACGAATACGTTTGTGGGAATCATCACGATGCCGATTATCCTTTATTACCTGCTGAAAGAAGGAGATAAATTGCCGCTTAGTTTTCTGCAGTTTTTCCCCACAAATCTGCGGGAGTCGATCGGGGAACTGTTGAAGAAAATCAACACGCAGATCAGCCAATATGTGCGGGGACAGATCACGGTGGCCTTCTTTGTCGGGCTGATGTTCGTCATCGGTTATGCCATCATCGGAATGAAATTCGGCATCGTACTTGGGATTTTCGCCGGATTCCTGAACATCATCCCGTATATGGGTTCCTTCATTGCGATGGTGCCCGCGGTGATCGTTGCGATAGTGGATTCTCCGTTGATGTTGGTAAAAGTGTTGCTTGTTTTCTCGATCGAGCAATTCATTGAAGGACGCGTCATTGCGCCGCAGGTACTCGGCAGCAATCTGAAAGTCCATCCTGTCACGATCATCTTCGTTTTGCTCACGGCAGGAAAATTGTTCGGCCTGACCGGTTTTATCTTGGGCATTCCCGGATATGCTGTCCTTAAGGTTCTTTTCATGCATATTTTTGAGTGGTACAAGGAAATTTCCGGTTTGTATTTGGATGAACCTGAAGTCGAGGAAGAACCGTACGATGATTATGTTCAAGACTAATCGAAACGAAAAGAGGTAATGTTAGATGAGCAAAAAGAGATGGATTGCGGTCGCTATTGCGCTTGTGCTTTTTGTGGCATCGCTCGGATCGCAATTGCTGTCGTCCCGGTTGGCTGACCAAACGGAAGCTTCCCTCAGCCAATTTACCGGAAACTTGATTCCCGGAACAAGCCTGCAGGAAAATGTTCTGGAAAGTGGTGATACCGGCAACAGGATTGCTGTTCTGCACATCGAAGGCACTATCCAATCAGGGGCGGGCAGTATGCTGACGGACGGTTCCAGCTATGATCACGATCTTTTTTTGGAGCAATTGCAGGCCATCGAAGAGGATGAAACGATAAAAGGAATCTTCCTGATAGTCGACAGCCCCGGTGGTGGAGTGTATGAGAGCGCGGAAGCGCACGATAAATTGTACCGGATCGCTGCTCAGAAAGAACTTCCGGTCTATGCTTCGATGCAAGGAACGGCCGCAAGCGGAGGTTACTACATTTCCGCAGGTGCGGACAAGATTTATGCCACAGCCGAAACGACCACCGGTTCGATCGGAGTCATCATGCAAGCAATCGAATATTCCGGCCTTCTTGAAAAATTGGGAATCGAATACAACACAATCAAGTCAGGCAGCCTCAAGGATATCGGGTCACCGGATCGTGATATGACGGAAGAAGAACGCGCGTTGCTCCAGGCTTATGTCGATGAAGCTTATCAGCGTTTCCTCACTGTCGTTTCAGCGGGAAGGGATATGCCCGAAGAAGAGGTCCGCGCTGTTGCGAACGGCATGATTTATTCCGGAACCCAAGCTCAAGCACTTGGATTGGTGGATGAGATAGCCTACACGGACGATGCGTTGAAAGCGATGCAAGCGGCTTACGGCCTGGAGGATGCGGAAGTGTTCGACTACACATCGACAACTGGATTTTTTTCCGATTTTTCTTGGTTTTTTGCTCAAGCGGCCGCAAAGTTGACTAGGCAGGAGAACCAGACTCTTTCCGAGCTTCAGTTGCTTCGGGATACTTTTGGAACAACCGCAGCTCCGAGATTGCTTTATCTCTACGGAGGTGAGTGATGATGCCAGAGCAAATAACTGCGCATGAAGAACGTTTGGAAGAAATCCGGAAAAAGAAAATAGCCTGGGAGGAAGCCGAGAGGTTTTCAGACCAGCGAGAACGTCCATTTCACCGCTATCCGGATTATGTATTCGCCGGTTTTTGGATCAGGTTCTGTGCTTACCTTGTCGATCTGTTGATTGTGAAGGCTTTGATGGGGATCCTGATCAACCCGATCTTCACTTTGGGTGGCATCGGTATGAGCGGGAGTTCTCCTTTGACTTGGTACGGATTTTTTCAGTTACTGACATTGGTAGGGTATTTCATACTGACAACGAAATATACGAATGGTCAAACGCTTGGGAAAATGATTTTCGGTATCCGTGTTGTTTGCTTCAAAGAAGCAAAACTGAGTTGGCAGACCATCCTGATCCGTGAAGGTGTAGGCCGCTATATCGGCAAAACCGTTGCTGCGATCTATCTGGTCGCTGCTTTCCAAAACAAGAAACAACATCCGATCGATATGCTTTGCGATACATCAGTCGTGACGGAAAACAGCATCAGAGCTTTGCAGGAAAGTTACTGAAAAATAACTAATGTGAAAAAAGGTGTGCAATCGGTGGTTATCGATAGCACGCCTTTTTTTGTGCTGGGAAAATCTGGCTGGCCTGGGTGTGTGGGGCGGCGGAGAGAGTGAATAATAGTATGGAACTCCGGGGAAACCTTCGTTCACCGGAGAAGCGCGGTAAAATGCAGCTTGTCCTACGGGGAGCCCCTGCTCATCGGAGGACACATCTGAATGCTTAGCTGTCCTCCGGCGAAGCTTGCGTTAACCGGAGGACAGCGTGGATATTAGTCGATCTGCAACCTGAGCGTTCCAATTCTTCCCGTTTGCAAATTCCTTCGCGTGTGTTATACTTGTTATATAACGAACAGGAGGTGTAAACATGTTCATCGAAATTCTTCCGAGCAGCGATACGCCTATCTACACCCAATTGATGTACCAGATCAAAATCGGTATCCTCAAAGGGGAGTGGTCATTCGGCGACGGATTGCCGAGCGTCCGGAACTTAGCCAGCGAATTGGGCATCAACATGCATACTGTGAATAAAGCGTATAATCTGTTGGCGGACGAAGGTATTTTGGTGAAAAACCAGAAAGGCTATTTCGTCAGCGAACGCGCAATGATGGCATCCAACGAGCATACGAAAGCAATGATGCAGGATAAGCTCAAGGAAATCCTGATCGACAAACAGATTTTTGAGGTAACAGATGAGACGTTCAACGGATGGTTGAACGAAATCGAGAAAGAGTTGGAAGGGGAGGGAGAGGCACATGCTGATCTTTAGTTGGTTCATGGTAGCTTTGTTTTTGATTTTGGGGATCGTGAACGGCATTACGCCATTCTACAGCCGTTTGGGCACACCGTTTGGGATTTCTGTCCCGACATCGCATCAGAAGGATCCCTATGTTGTGAAGCTGAAAAAAACCTTCCTGTATCAAAATGTGATCGGGAGCGTTCTGCTCGCTGCGCCAATCTTTTTCTTTCTGCTCTGGGATGATGAAGAGCAAGTAGAGATGGTCACCAGCATCTACGTGACGGTCGCGATGTTCGTCTTCATCTTCCTTTCCTTCCTGCTTTACCTGCATAAACGGAAGCAGCTCCGCAGCTGGAAGGAAGCGAACGGCATCAGAATCGAAGCGAAAAAAGCTAAAATCGTCATCGATACTGCCTATCACCAAGATTTGAAGGTGATTTCCCATTCGGTCTTCGTCTCGGCGCAATTGTTCATCCTGCTGGTGACGGTGGCGGTCACACTTTATTTCTACGACCAGATTCCAGATCGCTTTCCTGTTCACTGGAACAGTTCGAACGAACCGGATCGGATTGTCGATAAATCATACATGACTGTATTCATGTTGCCGGTGATACAGATGTTGATGATACCGCTGATGTTTTTCAGCCACTATTCCTTCATCAAATCGAAACAGAAGATTTCGCCTTATCTGTCCGATCTTTCCAGCAAGCAGAGTAAATTGTTCCGTCAGGCTTGGTCCTATTACTTCCTGGTCGTGACGGTGATGACGCAGCTTTTGTTGAGCGGCATCCATTTCTTTTCCCTGTTTTTCGCAGACAAGGGGGCCCAGTGGATCATCGGCATGACGATTCCGTTCGTGGTCATCATAGTTGGGTACAGCGTCTATCTGACCTGGAAATACGGCCAGGGCGGTGAAAAATTGTTCCTGAACGAAGCGGGCGAACTGCCGGATGAAGTGACGGAAGCGGACGAGGAGCGCTATTGGAAATGGGGCGTATGGTACTACAATCCGGAAGACCCATCGATATTTGTCGAAAAACGCTTTGGCATCGGAAGCACGCTGAATATGGCCAGATGGCAATCATGGGCGTTCGTTGCCGGCCTGTTGGCATTTATAGTGCTGACAATCGTGCTCTCGTTTATGATGGAATAGGGAGCTGTAAAAGCAAAGAGCGGAGGGCTGCATCATTTTGGTGCAGCCTTTTCTTGACATGTAGGAATTAGTAAAATTTTCAAAATGTTTCATGTAACTAAAATGATGTCCAGCTTCACGGGTTAGCCCTTCGGAAATTAGATAAATCTGACCCATTGCGCTCTACGATGCTCATTCAGGGCCAGATTTCCTAAATTTCTTTCAGGGCTGAACGAACCCGTTCAGCTTTTCTCATTATGTCACACTCAGCGGAATACAGTGAGATGTCCGATAACAGGAAAGAATCGGACAAGCGGCACGCGTCGGGCGTCAGCCCAGGGCGGTGATTCATTTACCCGACAGGTTCGCGACAGGCGCTGCAACAACCCAAAAAAGAGGAGTTGTCCCATCGCGGGACAGCTCCTCTTTTTTTATGTGCGCCCGGCATGGGTGATAACTTGGTGGTGAAAGTCCACTACAGGCTTTGCAGTAGGAACTGTTAGCGAATGACAAGGGTGTCCACCGTGAGGTGGAATCTGAAGGAAGTCGGACGCAAACACTCGCACTGACGAACAGAAATCTCATACGAGGCTGTATGGAGACGGACGAGCTTGCGTAACAAAGCAAAGTCCAATACTGCACGAATCTCCTACAGTAAATGAGGCAGTGACATGAGTGGAAGGTTATCATTCTTACCCGGGGAGGTCTCGCTAGCAGGACTCCCTGTAGTAACAACGAATAGCGAGAAGTCAGCAGAGGTCATAGTAGCGAAAATGTAGCGAAGGACCGAACAGTATCAATACTTGGAAAGATAGGAGGTTAGGTTTTATGAAGAATGCAGAAAACAACCGAAAGGTTGGCAAGCTACAGAAGGATAAGCTGGAAGCGAAAGAATATGTAGATGCGCGGAGTAATAACCTAGGTGAACATATGGAGAAGTATAGTGAGTCCCTCATGGGTCTCGTTGTAAGTAAAAAGAACCTACTCTCGGCTGCCAAAGCGGTTAGACAAAACAAAGGGGCAGCAGGAGTAGACGGAATGACAGTGCATGAAGTGGAAGCCCACATTATCGAGTTCTATCCCCAACTAAGGAGAAAACTATTAGACGGGACATACAAGCCACAACCTGTGCGAAGGGTGGAAATCCCGAAACCAAATGGCGGAATACGGAAATTGGGAATACCAGTAGTGCGGGACCGAGTGGTCCAACAAGCCATTAGGCAGATAATAGAACCCATCATTGACCCGCATTTCCATCCGAATAGCCACGGTTTCCGAATAGGGAAAAGCAACCATTCTGCACTAAAACAGTGCGTGAATTATTACAAAGAAGGCTATCCCGTAGTGGTTGATTGCGATTTAAAACAGTGCTTCGACACGTTGAATCATGATAAGTTGATGTACTACCTTGAACAGTATGTACACGACAAAGCCATCCTTAAGATTATCCGCAAGTTCCTGATGAGTGGTGTAATAGACCTGTCCGGCGAATTCGTAGAAAGTGAAACAGGCGCACCGCAAGGTGGCGTAATCTCGCCACTTCTCAGCAATGTTTACTTGCATGAACTGGATAAGGAGTTGGAACAACGAGGGCACCGTTTCGTTCGCTTCGCCGATGACTTCGTAATCTTTGTAAAAACAAAGAGAGCAGGCGAGCGGGTACTCCAGAGCGTCACTCGCTTTATCGAGAAAGACCTAAGGCTAACCGTCAACAAGGACAAAAGCAAAGTGGGGTCACCTACCCGTTTAAAGTTCTTGGGTTGTCTGATAACTACTGTGAATGGGGTCTGTCGCTACCGACCGACCAATGCCGCCAAGAAGAAATTAGTCAACAAATTGAGACACTTGACGAAACGAAACCGTCCCGGAGATTTCCGTCAAATTTCTAACGAAATCAACAGTGTCACAAGAGGATGGATCAACTACTTCGGTTTAGGGTTCATTAAAACCTTTATCCGAAGGATTGAACAATGGCTGCATCGCAGAATCAGACAACTTATTCTTAAACGATGGAAAAGCTCACGTACGAAGATTGACAGACTATCCAAGCTTGGTCTCGATAAAGATAGCGCAAAGCGCGTCGGATTCTCCAGAAAGAAACACTGGAGGCTCTCCAAAACGCCTGAAGTTCATCGGGCACTTACGACGAAAAGACTCCACCATTGGGGCTTAATTTCATTAAGCCACCTGGCAGAGTCTGCTTACTCAAGATACTGAACCGCCGTGTACGGAACCGTACGCACGGTGGTGTGAGAGGTCGGTAGATGAACTAATCATCTACCTCCTACTCGATTTTATTTTTCGTTCTTTTTGTTGTGCTGCGCAATGGCCAAATCGACGATGCGGTTTGCCAAGTGGATGTTGCGGACCAACAGGGGCCCATGGAAATAGGAACAGAAGACATTTTTGTAGCGGGCGCCTTCGGTCTGATCTTCGCCGTTGTTGCCCATGCCTTTTTCGACTTTTCCGAGCGGACGCATGTTTTCGCCAAGGAAGGTCCGTCCGTTGTGGTTTTCGAATCCTTCATAGGTTTCGTCGAATTCCTCGCTGCGGATCGTGATGTCGCCGATGAACCGGTTGTTGTCCTGGCTCAGGGTATAGTGATCCAAGGCGCTGATGCCGGGTATCTTGTTGCCGGATGCATCCATGTAATAGTGGCCCAACAATTGGTAGCCGCCACATATGGCCAATAAAACGCCATCTTTTTCGATATATTGCTTGATTCCTTCTGCTTTAGCCTGAATGTCTTTGGAAACGATGAACTGTTCGTAATCCTGGCCCCCTCCGAAAAAGACGAGATCATATTTTTCGGGATCGAACGGTTGGTCCAAACTGATGATTTCCGTTTCGAAATCGACGCCTTTTTCACGGGCACAGTATTGGAGCATCAAGAGATTTCCGTTGTCGCCGTAAGTGTTCAACAGGTTGCCGTACAAGTGGCAAATACGTAGTCGCATTTATTTCATCCTTTCCGCTATATAGCCCTGGTTCGCCAGCTCTTTACGGAGTTGCAGAACAGCGGTATAAGTTGCCATAACATAGATTTTTTTCGTCGGAGCATTTTTGAAGGCTTTGATGACATCGGTTATTTCCGGCAAAACTTCCAGTTTTTCTTCCGGAATACCGGCCACCTTCATCCTCAGGGTCAGTTCTTTTTGGCGGATGCCGCTGACGGTTACTTTGGGGATATCAAAATCCAAAAAATTTTCATAGTTCCCGTCCCAGATCCAGCTGACATCGGTTCCGTCTGCCGGGCGGTCATTCAGGATGGAAACGATGCTGAATGGCTCCTCTTCGTAGTGCAGAAGATCGATGACCTGATTCAGGCCGACCGGGTTTTTGATCAGGTTCAGGATGATTTCCTTGTCGTCGACGGTGATCGTTTCCTGACGGCCGAATTTTTGCTGGGCAGCCGAGAAACCGGCCTGGATCTCTTCCGGAGTCAAACCGAAATACTTGCCGACCGAATAGGCAGCCAAGGCGTTATAGACGTTGTAGAGACCGGCGACATTCGTATGGAACGGATGGCCATCGATTTCAAAAGAAGAACTCTTGTGAGTCAGCTTGTCCACTTTGGTGACAGCATAAGTCAATTCCGGGCGTTTGAAGTCGCAATGCGGGCAGTAGTATTTCCCAAGGTTGCTGTAGGTATTGAATTTATAGCGCAAAATGTGTTGGCATTTCGGACAAAGCACGCCGTCCGTGTTGTAATGTGCCAAGGTGTCCCCATCCGGTTCATGATTGAAGCCGAAGTAGATTTGTTTGTTGACCAGCTCTTTGGAGTTGAAGATCGGGCTGTCTCCGTTCGCCAAAATGACGGCATCCGGTGCCAATGCAGCGCCATCGACCATCTTCTGGTAAATCGTATAGATTTCTCCGAATCGATCCATCTGATCGCGGAAAACATTCGTATTGACGATGACTTTCGGCTTGATGAACTTCGTAACCTTGACGAGGCTGGCTTCATCGACCTCAAGAACAGCAAAGGCTCTTTCCTTTTTAACTTTACGCGAATAGCCTTCCAGGAACGTGGAGATGATGCCTTGCTCCATGTTGGCGCCGGTCGGATTCGTCAAGATATGCGGGAATTTTTGCTGCAGGACATGATAAGTCAAAGATGTCGTCAGCGTCTTGCCGTTGGTGCCGGTTATGATGACGACATCAAAATTTTCAGAAAGGTGTTGCAACACGTCGGGATCCAATTTGGAGGCAAGTTTGCCCGGCAGGCTGGTTCCGCCTTTGGTGAATGTCTGAAGACCCCACTGGGCGATTTTCCCGATGGTGATTGCTAGTGAACCGCGGATAGTCAAATAAATTCGCTCCTTACTCATATATCTCTTGCCATCATAGCATATAACAAGGCTTTTTTCGATAGCGTTAGTATAGCAGAATTTGTTATGATTGAATATTTTTAGATTCCTTAGCGTGTCAGGAATGGGGCTTCCGATTGCCGAAGGACGGCTGGTGATCGTGAATTTTATTGACTTTGGAGCCATTTCCTACTATCATTATACGGGATGTTATTCAGTATTTTATCATTCGATAGCCTTACGGGAGCGGAGTGATAAAGGGAGATAATAGCGGGTCGGAAGCAGGATGACATAAGGGCATCCTTTCTTTTTGCAGGAAATTCCGGCCGATGTTTGATAAGTGGGCAAGACACTGTTGGAAAGGTGGACATGATGGCACAGTTATTTTTTAAGTACGGGGCGATGAACAGCGGGAAATCGATCGAAATCCTGAAGGTTGCCTACAATTATGAAGAGCAGAACAAATCGGTGATGATCTTTACGAGCGCAATCGATGACCGTGATGGCGTAGGCTATGTCTCGAGCCGGATCGGACTGAAGCGTGAAGCCATGCCGATTGCGGATGATACGGATGTATTCTTGGAAGTCAGCAAAAATCCGAAAAAGCCAGCTTGCATTTTGATAGATGAATCCCAATTCCTATCCCAAGCGCACGTCATCCAATTGGCGCGCATCGTCGACGAACTGGCAATCCCAGTGATGGCGTTCGGATTGAAGAATGATTTCCAGAACGAATTGTTCGAAGGCTCAAAATATCTGTTGCTCTACGCGGATAAAATAGAAGAAATAAAAACAATTTGCTGGTACTGTCATAAAAAAGCGATCATGAATATGCGTGTCGTGGACGGAAAACCTGTGTACGCCGGCGAACAAATCCAGATCGGCGGAAATGAATCCTATCTTCCTGTCTGCCGTAACCATTACCACCATCCGCCATTGGCCTAGAACAGATACTCAGAAACAAAAAAAGAGGAGTTTGAAAAAGTTATGTATGAT
This sequence comes from uncultured Trichococcus sp., assembly GCF_963667775.1. Taxonomy (NCBI): domain Bacteria; kingdom Bacillati; phylum Bacillota; class Bacilli; order Lactobacillales; family Carnobacteriaceae; genus Trichococcus; species uncultured Trichococcus sp. The sequence goes on from NZ_OY764015.1 coordinate 285,361, forward strand.
CAATTAGATGCATTCATTATCCGTTATGAAGAGCTTTCCGAGTTGTTGAGTGATCCGGAAGTCCTTTCCGATACAAAACGATTCCTGGAATTGACCAAAGAAGAAGCGGGGCTACGCGAAAAAGTTTCGACCTTCAAACGTTACAAAGAGGTCGAAGGCGAAATCGCCGACACCGAAGAGCTGTTGTCGGAAAATTTGGACGATGACATGGCGGCTATGGCTAAAGAAGAATTAGGCGACTTGAAGAAAGAAAAGGCCGAACTTGAAGAGCGCATCAAAGTCCTGCTGCTACCCAGCGACCCGAACGATGACAAAAACATCATCATGGAGATTCGCGGGGCTGCCGGAGGGGATGAGGCTGCTTTATTCGCGGGTACGTTGTTCACGATGTACAGCAAATTTGCGGAAAGCCAAGGCTGGCGCGTCGAGGTCATGGATGCGAACATCACCGGCATCGGTGGGTACAAAGAGATCATCCTGATGATCAGCGGCCAAGGTGCCTACTCCAAACTGAAATATGAAAGCGGCGCGCACCGTGTCCAACGTGTTCCGGAAACAGAGTCGCAAGGGCGCGTGCACACGTCCACTGCTACTGTCGTCGTCATGCCGGAAGCGGAAGATGTCGAATTGAACATCGAAGACAAAGACATCCGCACAGACATCTACCATGCCAGCGGAGCCGGCGGACAGCACGTCAACAAGACGGCATCAGCGGTCCGTTTGACTCACTTGCCGACAGGAATCGCTGTTGCCATGCAGGATGAACGTTCCCAAATCAAAAACCGCGAGAAAGCGATGAAAATTTTGCGCACGCGTGTATACGATAAAATCTCTTCAGAAGCGCAGTCCGAATATGATGCGACGCGTAAATCCGCAGTCGGGACAGGCGATCGTTCTGAACGGATCCGTACCTACAACTTCCCGCAAAACCGTGTTACGGATCACCGTATCGGCTTGACGTTGCAAAAGTTGGATACGATTTTGAGCGGAAAATTGGATGAAGTCATCGATGCGCTGATCATGGCAGATCAAACGCAAAAATTGGAGTCCTTGAACAATGGGTCAATCTAAGGAACTCAGTTATCAGCAAGCTTTGCAGAATGGTGTGCTTTTTTTGGAACAAAACGAGAAAAGCCCACTGGCTGCTGAAAGGCTGCTTCTGGATCGACTGGGTTGGACGAAAACGGATCTGCTGATGCATTTTGCCGATCCGATCACCGACCAGGAATACAATCAGTATCTCAGCGACATCAAAGAGTACGTCGCGGGTAAACCGATCCAATATATCGTAGGCGTCGAATGGTTTTACGGGTATCCGCTGAAGGTCACGGAAGCAACTTTGATTCCGCGTCCGGAAACGGAAGAACTTGTGCAACGGGCTTTGCAATGTCTCGAAGGGAAGGGGCCGCAGAAAGTCCTGGATATCGGGACCGGCTCCGGCGCTATTGCCATCGCGATGAAAAAGGAACGCCCGCAGGATGAAGTGTCGGCTACGGACTTGTCGGAAGAGGCTTTAGCAGTCGCAAAAGAGAATGCCAAGCAGTTGGATGCGGACATCCGTTTCCTGCAAGGGGATCTGCTGGAGCCCGTGCAGCTGGAGACGTTCGACTGCATCCTCAGCAATCCGCCCTATATCAGCGAAGATGAAATCAGTTTGATGGACCGCTCCGTTCTGGAGTACGAACCCCATTCGGCCTTGTTCGCTGACCACGATGGATTGGACCTTTACCAAAAGATGGCGTTCACGCTTCCGTTCCATTTGAAAACAGACGGCTGTCTGTTCATGGAAATCGGCTTCAACCAAGGCGAAAAATTATTGGAACTCTACAAAAAAGCTTTCCCGGACAAAACGGTCACGATCGAAAAGGATCTGTCAGGCCTCGATCGCATGCTGATCGTAAAATAATAAGAAAAGCTGAACGGGTTCGTTTGTTCTTTCCGAAGGGCTCAACCGTGAAGCTAGCCATCAGGTTTATTGTGTATAAGATGAAAAGAGTCGCCTGTTATCCATGGGCAAAAAATGGCTGCGGGCAATTGCCCCGGCTATTTTTTTACCTGATCAGCGTCTTTGCCAGCCAAAACATTGAGAAAGGAGCATACACTATTATGGAAACAAAATTATACGACGCCTCAACAATCGATGAGGCAGCCGAGCTGTTGAAAATCGGAGAATTGATTGCTTTCCCGACCGAGACTGTATACGGCCTAGGCGCTATTGCATCAAATGATGAAGCCGTAAAAAATGTATACAAAGTGAAAGGTAGACCCAGTGATAACCCCTTGATCGTTCATGTATCCGATCGCGAGATTGCGAAATATGTGGCCTTTGTTCCGCAACAGGCAGAAATTTTGATGGAGGCTTTTTGGCCAGGTCCTCTGACTTTGATTTTTCCGATGAAGGAAGGAATTTTTGCGCCGACCGTCACGGCAGGGCACAACACTGTCGCGCTGCGGATGCCCGCCCAAGAACAGACGCTGGAGCTGATCAGAAAAACCGGCTTTCCTTTGGTCGGACCGAGCGCGAATACGTCAGGAAAACCGAGTCCGACGACGGCCCAGCATGTGTTGCACGACCTGTCCGGAAAAATTGCCGGAATCCTCGATGGCGGAGAAACGCAGATCGGTCTGGAATCAACCGTCCTCGATTTGACCAATGCAGCCGGTCCCGTCATTTTGCGTCCGGGTGCCATCACGGAAGCGCAGTTGGAGCCGGTCATCGGCAAGCTGGCAGCAAATGGCGGGACAGCAAACGAGACAGAAGCTCCGAAAGCGCCAGGGATGAAGTACCAACACTATTCTCCTACCCAACCGGTCATCCTGATTGATGGAACGACTGCCGATTGGAAAGCCGCCATCGAGGCGTGTCACGATCAAGGCGAAAAAATCGGTATTTTGGCTTCCGAAGAAAAGTTGACTGCGCATAAGGCGGCAGCGCGCGCTACTTTCTCATTAGGACCGAAGGCTGATGTGACGGTGGCATCGCAACGTCTATATGCGGGGCTGAGGTATCTTGATGAACAGCCTGTTGATGTGATCTTGGCGGAAGCTTATGATGCGAATGGTCTCGGCAAGGCATTCATGAATCGTATGGAAAAAGCAGCTTCTGCGAAATATCCGAAAAAATAGCCGGAATTATCGCTTATTATCCGTCTTTAGCTTACTTTTTGTAAAAAAATATTCAATTCCAGGAGCTTATATGCTTTATTTCCTGAAAATTTATGCTATACTCAACTTACATTTTTTAATTGATTTAAATTTTGGAATAATGTGATGGAAGGGTGCAAACATGGATAAAGAATTATTTGCAGCAATTGATAAAGAACGCGAAAGACAAGAGAACGGGATCGAGCTGATTGCTTCCGAAAACTTTGTATCTGAAGATGTTATGAGAGCGCAAGGCAGCATCTTGACAAATAAATATGCTGAAGGCTATCCTGGTCGTCGTTATTATGGCGGTTGCGAATTTATCGATGTCATCGAAAACTTGGCCATCGATCGCATCAAAGAAATCTTCGGTGCGGAATATGCCAATGTACAACCACATTCTGGTTCACAAGCTAACATGGCTGCTTATCGTGTTTTGGTCCAGCCCGGCGATAAGATTTTGGGGATGGACTTGAGTCATGGGGGACATTTGACCCATGGTGCGTCTGTGAATTTCAGTGGTCAGACTTATGAGTTCGTGGCTTACGGTGTAGAAAAAGAATCCGAAACAATCAACTATGACACAGTCAGAGAGATCGCTTTGAAAGAACAACCAAAATTGATTGTTGCCGGTGCCAGCGCTTATCCGCGCGCAATCGATTTCAAACGTTTTAGAGAAATCGCCGATGAAGTCGGTGCTTATCTGATGGTGGATATGGCTCACATCGCCGGACTTTGCGCAACAGGACATCACCAAAATCCGGTTGAATATGCCCACATCGTAACTACTACGACACATAAAACACTTCGCGGTCCTCGTGGAGGCGTCATCTTGGCCAAAGAAGAATTCGGCAAAAAGTTGAACAGCGCTGTATTCCCTGGAATCCAAGGAGGACCTCTTGAGCACGTTGTCGCAGCTAAAGCGGTATCCTTCTATGAAGCTGCAACACCGGAGTACACTGAATACATCGGGCAAGTCATCAAAAATGCCCAAGCAATGGCTGAGGTTTTTAATGCATCCGAATTGCGCGTCATCAGCGGCGGAACCGATAACCACTTGTTGCTGTTGGATGTTACAAGCAGCGGGTTGAACGGAAAACAAGTAGAAAAACTGTTGGATACTGTTGAAATCACTGTCAATAAAAACACGATTCCTTTTGAAACGCTGGGCGCAAACAAAGCCAGCGGAATCCGTATCGGCACACCTGCCATCACAACAAGAGGAATGAAGGAAGCAGAGGCACGCAAGATTGCTGAACTGATCGTGGAAACGATCCAAAACCACACGGATGAAGCAAAATTGGATGAAGTCCGTGCGGCGGTCCATGCCATCACAAAAGCGTTCCCATTGCACAAAAAACTTTAAGTTCGCTTCGCGAACAAATCCATGACAGAAAATAAATTGCCACTTATAATTTAATTGAAGATAACACAAATTCAAGCTGTTTAACGGTGTTTTGCCGAACCCGTACAAAAAACTGAATGATTTCATCTTGTTGAGAAAAACCGAATATACCTATGAGTATGGAAACAAAATTACAGATCTATTTCGATGAAATCCGTTATCTTCTCATTTGTTTATAGGAGGGATTTCCATGGAAGTTATGGTTGAAACCTGTTGTGGAATCGATGTTCATCAAAAGTCCATTGTCTGTTGTATTCTTGATGGCCCTTTAGACACGAACAAACCAAAAAAACAGCATCGTACCTTTGGTACAACAACAAAGAAACTCCGAGAAGCATTGAAATGGATTCAATCTCAGAACGTTACGCACGTTTTTTTCGAAAGCACTGGGCAATATTGGATTCCAATATTTAATATTTTTTATGACAGCAATCTGACGTTGATTCTGGCGAATCCGCAACATATTAAAAATCTTCCTGGCAGGAAGACGGATATGAATGATGCCGAATGGATCGCTCAACTTGGTAGATGTGGGCTGATCCAACCATCCTACATCCCTTGCGAGGAAGTTCAACAATTGCGGCTTCTGACAAGACGACGTAAATCCTATACCGAACGGATCACCCAATGTAAAAATGAAATTCATAATATTTTACAACGGGCTAATATTAAGCTAACCAGTTATCTTTCGAATATCTATGGTGTTACCGGGATGGCTTTATTGGAGATGTTTAGTAATGGGGAAGTTATCACAGAAGAAACGCTTCTTCCCAAAATTCATGGGAAAATCAAAGCTACTGTAGCTGAGTTGGTAGAAGCAATGGACGGTAAATTATCCGGTGAAGATCGATTTTTGTTGGATCAATCCTTGGATTATTATCGTCAATTGGTAAAGCAATTAGAAGAGATCACGGTTGTGATTAAGCAGTATGTTTTAGAAAGATTTGAGCGAGAGTATAATCTCCTTATTGAACTTCCTGGAGTCAGCGCTATTGTTGCTTGCGTGATTTTGAGTGAAATTGGCCCAAATGTAGAGGCCTTCCAATCACAAGGTAACTTAGCATCGTGGGCTGGCGTATGCCCAGGATCTTACGAGAGTGCCGGAATAAAAAAATCTTCCCATACAACACAAGGAAATAAATATTTAAAATCTAGCCTCTTCCAGGCCGGAGGCACTGCGGGAAGATCAAAAGATGAAGCCTTCCAGAGTCTATACGCTCGTATATCTGGTAGAAGTTCAAAGATGAAGGCAATTATAGCTTGTGCACATAAAATGATTAGAATAATCTATAAAATCTTGAGCACAGGCGAGCATTACGACACGAAAAAAGCTCTAGGACTGCGGCAACAGGCTAGAGCTAACTAAAAAAATTTTTCCACCTAAATTATAGCATGGGAGTGACTTTTTGCGCATTTTTCTGCTATTTATTTTCAAACAAAACTAGCTGCTGCTGAAGTTTAAACAGATTACCGAAGAGCCGTCCCTCACTAGGAGGGGGCTCTTTTTTTCCCGGAGCAGTCGGCAATGTCAGGTGATCATAGAGTTCAGAACAGCGAACGGCCGACGAACGCCTACTATGTCGGCTGAACAGGGTACGAAAGTTACCGAACGGCCGACGAAAGACCGGCATGTCGGCTGAATGCAGAGTGAGGAACAGCGAACAGCCGACGAACGCCTACTATGTCGGCTGAACAGGGGACGAAAGTTACCGATCAGCCGACGAAACCATCCTTCATCCAGAAAAAAGTGGCGCGCCATTCCCGCAAATAGGGTGAAATCGGCGTTGGTTCATCTTAAAACATAGCTCTTGATGTTTTCTCATTGTTTTATTTCTGGTATTTGCAGCGATTTTCAATTACAATAGGTTGAGCAAAAATAGGAAAGTGGGGCAAAAGTATATGGGAGAATTCCATGTAATGAATCACCCGTTGATTCAACACAAATTAACAATCATCCGCGAGAAAGAATGCGGAACAAAAGTATTCCGTGAAGTAGTAAGCGAAATCGCCATGTTGATGGCTTATGAAGTAACAAGGGACATGCCTTTGGAAGACATAGAAATCGAAACGCCATTGGTGAAAACGATCCAAAAAACATTATCCGGTAAAAAAGTTGCCATCATTCCGATCTTGCGTGCAGGTTTAGGGATGGTTGATGGGTTCTTGGCGATGTTGCCTGCTGCAAAAGTGGGTCATATCGGCATGTACCGTGACCACGAAACATTGGAGCCAGTTGAGTATTTCGTGAAACTGCCGACGGACATCCAAGAACGTCAATTGTTCATCGTTGATCCAATGTTGGCGACAGGCGGATCAGCTATCGCCGCTATCGAAGCTTTGGAAAAGAGAGGCGCATCGCCATCATCCATGAAATTCATCTGTCTGGTTGCAGCTCCTGAAGGTGTGGAAGCATTGCACGCGGCTTATCCGGATGTGGATATCTATGCAGCTTCATTGGATGAAAGATTGGACGAAAACAGCTACATCCTTCCTGGATTGGGAGATGCTGGTGACCGACTGTTCGGTACAAAATAATCGTTCAAAAAGGCATTTAAGCAATTGTGTGAATAATTGTCAAAAAATCAATATAATCATGAGAACGTCTTTCCGATTTACTTGGTATTGAAAAGTGATCATAAAGAGCTGAGCCGGAATTCCGACAAGGAATTCCGGTTCATTTTTTTTTCTTCAAGTTAAGTTTGTTATACTTCGACTGCGTAAGGTTACAGTACCGACGGGTTTAAAGGATAGTAAGCAAGCCAATAAATTCGCTTTTTTTTCCCAAGTAGAATCACTTTTGGCATGCGTTCGGATTTTCATAATCCTATAAAGATATTAGTGTATTGAGTATCCGCGATTATGGGAGCGGTATCTTTTCATCATTTTCATGAAAAGGCCGGAAATATCCTTATAAACCACAGATTTTCTTTGAATTTGGACAAAGTTGGTGTTATGATTAGCGGTGTTGAACAGAAATGCAAAGAAACTTATGAAATAGCCACTTATTGTGACTAGAGTATGGGAGGTCCAGCTAAATTAGTTGTCTACTTTTACGAATGTCTTTTAAAATAATGTAGCGTGGACTAGGTTTGGCATAGCTGTTTTTTTATTTGTATTGAAAAGAGGTGAAAATATTGGAAGCTGAATCTAAAGTCATCCATTTTATGGGATTGGGTTTCAGTTTGAATATCATCATAAGTGTATTGGCGACTTGCATTATTGTTTTTTTATTTTGTTTTATTGCTACCCGGAAACTGGCGGTGAGGCCAACTTCCAAAAGCCAATTAGCTATTGAATATTTGGTTGATTTTATCCGCAACATGATTTCCAGCTCGCTTCATTGGAAGGTTGGACAACAATTCCACTTATTGGGTTTCACTTTGTTCCTGTTTGTGTGGGTTGCCAATATGTTGGGGCTTGTGTTCATCTTGAACATCGATGGCCATTCGTATTGGAAGAGTCCTACAGCCAGTCCGATCGTCACCTTAGGCTTGGCCTTGATGGTTATTTTGCTGACGCATTATTTCGGTGTTAAGGAAAATGGGTTCAAGGAATATTTCATGAACAGTTATATTCGCCCAGTCGCACCGCTCATGCCGATCAAACTGTTGGAGGAATTTACGAACACTTTGACATTGGCATTGCGTCTTTACGGAAATATTTATGCCGGTGAAATATTGTTGGGGTTGATTGCTTCATTAGCGAATTCATACGGCTTGTTGACCTGGGTTGTGGGGATTCCACTCCAAATGGTTTGGCAAGGATTTTCCATCTTTATCGGATCCATCCAAGCTTTTGTATTCACTACGTTGACTATGGTTTACCTCGCTCATAAGATCGAAGCGGAATAAACTGCGGATCTGTGAGCTTAATAAGTGTCTATCATTATATGAGAAAAAGGAGATTATTATTATGAACTTTATAGGAGCTGCTATTGCGGTTGCCGGTGCGGCCATCGGAGCATCATTAGGAAACGGGAAGGTTATTTCTACTACAATCGAAGCAATCGCCAGACAACCGGAATTACAGAGCAGATTACAGACTTTGATGTTCATCGGTGTCGGCTTGATCGAAGCTGTTCCCATCATGGCGGTAGTTATAGCTTTCTTACTGATTTTCCAATAATAGGGACCAGCAAGACCCATAACTACAGGAGGGATGAGAATGACAGCCAATCTCGTATTGGGAGAGATTACCGCATTAGGTGATACGATTGTTACGCTGCTGTCATTTCTGATGTTGATGGCTCTTATCAAAAAATTCGCATGGCAGCCTTTGATGAAGATCTTAACGGATCGTGAAGAAATGATACATGCAAATATTGATAAAGCGGCAGCAGCGCGTGAGAATGCCGAGAAGAAACACGCGGAAGTCGATGCGCAACTGATAGAAGTCAGAACTACAGCGAGCGATATTTTGAACAGGGCTCAAGCGGAAGGCAATGAAATACAAAAGAACATCATTAAAGAAGCAAAAGAAGATGCACTGCGGATCAAACAAGTGACCCAAAAAGAGCTCGAACTCGAAAGAAAACAGGCTCTTGAAGGATTACGCGCCGAAATCGGAGTCATTTCGTTGGAAATCGCTGAAAAGATCCTTGGTAAGGAAATCAATCACGCAGATCAACAAACTTTGATCGAAGCTTTCATTGAAGGGCTGGATGATTGATATGGTTAAGGACGGTAAAGCAATCACTACTGTAGAAGCATATGTGCAAGCCTACTACAACCGCCTGACAGACTCGAAGATTGCGGACAGAATCCATCTCGATCTTTCGCAATTAAAGGATGCCTTCAATCATTCAGACGCTGACAAGAGTGAGAAGCCAAATCTTGGTTTGGCGGTGAAGTATCTCGCTCCTGAGACGCTTCTGTTTCTCGAGGGACTCCAAGATAACCTTGATAACGAAGGTATCTTGGCTTCCGTAAAGGCGTTCAATGCACTTTATGAGAATAAAAAAGAGTTCGTGAATATGAAGTTAATTTCTGCGGTTCCTTTAACTGCGGAACAAAAAAAGCGCATCCTGGATAAAATGGAAAAAAGAATCGGCGAAGCGACCTTCTTTGTGACTGAAGTGGTCGATCCCACGGTTATGGGCGGCGTCCGGTTGGAGTCGGAAAACCATTATTTCGACAATACCATCGTTACGAAGTTGAAAGAAATGAAGAGACATATCCTGAAAGATTAATAGGGTTAAGAGGTGAATAATGTGGCTACTGAAAACGAAGATTTGAGTTCATTGATCAAAAATAGGATCAACACTTTTCAATCTGTATCAGAGTTTGAAGAAATTGGAAAACTTACCTACATAGGTGACGGAATCGCACGCGCGAAAGGTTTGGAGAACGTTATGTCCGGTGAATTGTTGGAGTTCTCCAACGGCTCCATCGGCATGGCCCAAAACCTTGAGATGAACGATGTCGGTATCATCATTTTTGGAGCTTATGAGAATATCCATGAGGGCGATATCGTCAAACGTACAGGCAAAATCATGGAAGTTCCGGTCGGAGATGCTTTGATTGGGCGCGTTGTGGATGCTTTAGGCAGGCCGGTGGACGGCTTAGGCAGCATCGAAACGACTGGCACAAGACCGGTTGAAAACGAAGCGCCGGGCGTTATGGATCGTCAGTCCGTCAGAGAACCTCTTCAGACCGGCCTAAAAGCATTGGATGCTTTGGTGCCGATTGGTCGAGGCCAACGTGAACTGATCATCGGTGACCGCAAAACCGGAAAAACAAGCATCGCAATCGATGCAATCATTAACCAACGCGGAAAAGATGTTATCTGCATCTACGTCGCAATCGGACAAAAGGAATCGACGGTCCGTAATATGACAGAAACGTTAAAAAAATATCATGCAATGGACTATACGATTGTCGTGACCGCCAGTGCCTCGCAATCCGCGCCGATGCTCTATATCGCGCCTTACGCTGCTACAGCGATGGCAGAAGAGTTCATGTACAAAGGCAAACACGTCCTTATCGTGTACGATGATCTTTCCAAACAGGCGGCTGCTTACCGTGAAATGTCCTTGCTGTTGCGCCGTCCGCCAGGTCGCGAGGCGTATCCAGGGGATGTCTTCTACTTGCATTCCCGTCTGTTGGAACGCTCAGCAAAATTAAACGATGAGTTGGGCGGCGGTTCCATAACCTCCCTGCCGATCGTAGAAACACAAGCTGGGGATATTTCCGCTTATATCCCGACGAACGTCATCTCCATCACTGATGGTCAGATCTTCCTGGAAAGCGACCTGTTCTTCTCAGGAATCCGTCCGGCTCTATCTGCTGGTCTATCCGTTTCCCGTGTCGGTGGATCTGCTCAAATCAAAGCCATGAAAAAAGTATCGGGAACGTTGCGTATCGATTTGGCCAGCTACCGCGAGCTGGAAGCATTCACTCAGTTCGGTTCGGACTTGGATGTTTCCACACAGAAACGCCTTAGCCGCGGCCGCAGAACCGTGGAAATACTGAAGCAGGACTTGCACAAGACCTTGGATGTCGAAAAACAAGTTCTCATTCTCTATGCATTAACGCACGGATTTATCGATTCCATTCCGGTGCAGGACATCGAACGTTATGAGTCTGAACTGTTCAAATTCGTCAAAATGTCCTATCCTGAACTGTTCTCCATCATTTCGGAGACAAAAGACTTACCGCCCGCGGAAGACCTGGATGAAGCTTTGCGTTCATTCTCAGGTGTCTTTATACCGCATGTTGAGTAGACTGGATAGCATGTACAGATAATATTGAGGTGATAATATGGCAGAGTCTTTAATAGACATCCGGAAACGCATAGCTTCCACAAAGAAGACAAGTCAAATAACAAGCGCCATGCAAATGGTATCTGCCTCCAAACTGATCCGCGCCGAACAAAAGGTGCGGGGATATCAGCTTTATGCAGCAAAAATACGCGAAATCGTAACACACATAGCCAGCACGCAATTATCTTTGCTTGAAGAGCATGGGCATGTGTCAGCGAGCGATCAAGTTCTGGTCGATTTTCACGATATGTTGATTGAACGCCCAATCCGTAAAACAGGCTATCTGATCATTTCCTCCGATAAAGGCTTAGCCGGAGGATATAACAGTTCGATCCTGAAAGCGACAAAAGATATGCTTGCGATCGACCACGCTTCAAACGATGAGTTTGTTGTGCTGTCGGTAGGTGGAGCTGTCGCTGATGATCTGAGAAAAAGCGGCATCGAAGTTGCATTCGAAATCAGGGATTTGAACGACCAACCCAGCTTTACGGAAGTCAGTGATATCGTAGTGAAGGCAATCCAGCTTTATCGTGATGGTGCTTTTGATGAGTTGTATGTTTGTTACAAACATCATGTCAACGCTTTGATCTCTGAGTATCGGGCTGAAAAAATGCTGCCGTTGACGGACCTGGATTCCCATGAAGCGGTCGGTTACGAAGTCGATTATCTTTTTGAACCAAACAAAGAAGAAATTTTGGAAATTTTACTTCCGCAATATGCGGAAAGTTTGATTTATGGAGCCATTATCGACGCTAAATCATCCGAGCATGCTTCCCGCATGACGGCCATGAAGAGTGCCACCGATAATGCGAACAATATGATCAATGATATGACGATTCAATACAACCGTGTGAGACAGACTGCAATCACGCAAGAAATCACCGAAATCGTCGGTGGAGCTTCTGCTCTGGAAAATTAGAAAATGGGAGGAAAAGGCATGAAAAAAGGTCATATTGTACAAGTAATCGGGCCGGTAGTCGACGTTGGCTTCCCATTGGAAGAAGGTGTCCCGGACATCCGCAATGCGCTGATCGTCCACAAGGCACCCGCTGCTGGAAGTAATGAAGAAGGAGAAACCATCGTATTGGAGGTTTCGCTTGAACTGGGGAATGGTGTCGTTCGCGCAATCGCGATGGAATCGACCGATGGCCTGCAAAGAGGATTGACTGTCGTCGATACCGGCGCACCCATCAAAGTACCGGTTGGTTTAGGCACTCTGGGTCGTGTGTTCAACGTGTTGGGTGAAGCGATCGATTTGAAGGGCGCTATGCCTGAAGATTTCCGTCGTGAATCCATTCACAGAAAAGCGCCGACTTTCGATCAGTTGAGCAGCAATTTTGAAATCCTCGAGACAGGCATCAAAGTCATCGATTTGTTGGCACCTTATCTTAAGGGCGGAAAAATCGGTCTGTTCGGTGGGGCGGGTGTCGGTAAGACGGTACTGATCCAAGAATTGATCCATAACGTAGCGGAACAGCATGGCGGCATTTCGGTATTCACAGGTGTCGGCGAGCGTACGCGTGAAGGAAACGACCTTTACCACGAAATGCAGGAATCGGGCGTCGGCGAAAAGACGGCCATGGTATTCGGCCAAATGAATGAGCCGCCTGGTGCGAGAATGCGTGTCGCCTTGTCCGGTTTGACGATGGCGGAACATTTCCGTGATGAAGAAAAACAGGATGTGCTGTTGTTCATTGATAATATTTACCGGTTCACCCAAGCAGGTTCTGAAGTGTCTGCGCTACTGGGCCGGATGCCTTCAGCAGTAGGTTATCAGCCGACTTTGGCGACAGAAATGGGCCAACTCCAGGAGCGGATCAGTTCCACGAAAGATGGTTCGATCACTTCCATTCAAGCAATCTATGTACCGGCGGATGACTATACCGATCCGGCACCGGCTACAACATTTGCCCATCTGGATGCAACGACCAATTTAGAGCGTAAACTGACGGAACAAGGGATTTATCCCGCTGTGGATCCATTGGCCTCCTCTTCCAGCGCCTTATCTCCGGAAATCGTCGGGGATGAGCACTATGAAGTTGCCACCAAAGTCCAGCGGATTCTGCAACGCTATCGTGAACTGCAGGATATCATCGCTATCCTTGGGATGGATGAACTGTCCGATTCCGAAAAAATCACCGTTAATCGCGCAAGAAGAATCCAGTTCTTCCTGTCCCAAAACTTCCACGTGGCCGAAGCCTTCACTGGCATTCCGGGTTCTTATGTCCCTGTATCCGAAACCGTACGCGGCTTCAAAGGGATCGTAGAAGGTAAATACGACGGGGTGCCTGAAGAAGCTTTCCGCAACGTCGGTACAATCGAAGAAGTCCTGAAAAAAGCGAAAGATATAGGTTATAAAGGAGGGGAATAAGATGGCATATCTGCAAGTGAATGTGGTGACGCCGGATGGTATCGCCTTCCAGCATCGCGCTAAAGCCGTCACCGCCAAAACAACGGACGGCGGTATAACCATAATGCCAAACCATACCCCGATCATTGTGCCTTTGGCGATCGCCGATCTGATCGTAACACGTGTGACCGATGAGTTAGCCCAAAACCATATAGCCGTCAACGGCGGGATCATGGAAGTACGGGACAACGTGGTCAACATCATTGCGAACAGTGCAGAACGCGCACGCGATATCGATATCGACCGTGCAGAAATCGCGAAAGAACGCGCCGAGAGAAAAATGGCCGAGGCTCGCGACATCAAAAATGAAAAAGAATTCCAACGTGCGAAAATCTCGCTATCGAAAGCCGTCAACCGAATCGGTGTTTCGAAGAACAGATCCAGCTGAGAAAAAAAGAGGCCAGAGATGGCCTCTTTTTTGTAGGCTCATGTATTTCCTGACAATTAATTAGTGGGCACGATGAAATGCATAGATTATCTGCAGAAATAGCCCGCAATTTCACTTCGTTGTATTGTAACATATTATTATACCTGATTAAGAAAACAAATGTAAACGATTTTCTTAGTGAAATCTTAAGGAGTACCCTGACAAAAACGAGTTTCTTTGTTTTTTTTTCAAAATATTTATGTTAGTATAGTTTGAGAATATGGGAGGAGTGTGTCACTTGGACTTAACGCTGGTTAACGGTATAATAGTATTGCTATCCCATATGATATTCATTTTCATTTCTTTCTGGTCGATGAAAGCCATCAGACTGGAAAAATGGATCAGGAAGGGGCACATACGCGAAGCCCGCGTGCTCTATTTCTTTCTGTCGATTGCAATAGGCTATACAGTAAGTACGTTTCTGCTTGAGTTGGTGACGACTTCCCGAAACATCAGCTACTCACTGTTCTCATGATCCGCTCGCAGTTGAACAA